>CAYTNQ010000034.1:24993-32342 GCA_964439175.1 uncultured Anaerolineales bacterium
AACTGTTTTCGTTGCTTTCGTGGTTTTTTGTGGCTCTTTTTTGCCCCCACCCAGGTCGCCACTACGAACAGGCAATCCCAAAACGTCGCCCAGCCCAACCAGCGAGAGGATTTGTCCGTCCAGCCTGATCGTTTCTCGGTTTTCTACCGTCTTGACTTCTTCCTCGCTCACTCGCACTACACGTTCGACGTGAATGGTAGGAAAAACGAACACTTGCCCACGCGCGCACACCAGAACACCTCTGAATGTGGCCAGCGTCAGCGGCAAAAGCAGGCGGAAGGTGGCGCCCACGTCGGGTTGACTATCCACCGACACGGCCCCGCCGAGTTTCTCTGCCTTTTCGCGCACAATGGCCAAGCCCAAACCACACCCCGAGACATCGGTGATGAAGGGGCTGGTAGAGAGTCCCGATTGAAAGATGAGCGCCCAGGTCTCTCGCGGGCTGAGTTTCTCGGCTGCTTCTGCCGAAATAACGCCCATCTTTATCGCCGCCGCCCGGACCCGGTCAACGTCAATGCCGGCGCCATCATCGGAAACGAGAATCTCTACCTGGCGGCTGTCTTTGGCGCTGAAGGTGAGTGTGATGGTGCCGTATGCTGGCTTCTGCTTGCGCGCGCGTTCCTCCGGTCTTTCAAAGCCGTGGTCAATGCAATTCCGCACGAGGTGGATGAGCGGGTCTTTTAACTCCTCCAAGATGCGCTTGTCAATCTCGATCTCTACGCCGCGCATGACCAGTTCCACCTCTTTGCCCTGGTCGCGCGCGAGCTCACGGACAAACCTGGGCAAAATCTCTACCAGCGTTGAAACAGGCAACATCAGGATGCGTTTCGTCGCCTCCAGGTGTTCGTCTACCAAACGTCCGAGCGCGCGCCGATCCTGCTCGAAAGACTGGGTCACGGCTGTGACCTGGCCGATAAGCGTATCCAGCCGCGCCGCGTTCCATTCGGAGAACTCGTCCTGCTGGTGAATAGACTGGTCTTTCCATTTGGCCCATTCTGTTTTCCACAAAACCAGCGCCTGATGGATTTCTCGCAATTCGGCCGCCCGCTGGCTGTCGGCTAACTTGGCCTGAACCATTTCCTCTGCCTGGAGGAGGAGCGGGTCTAACTTGGCGGTGGGTATTCTCACGGTTCTTTCTTCTACCGGCAGGTGCAATGCGCCTTGAAGCTCCTGAGGAGGCAGAGGCGCAGGCTCGATGGGCGGTGACTCGGCGACCGATGTGGGTTCTTCTGGCCTGGCGGGCAGCGCCGCGGCTTTGGATGCATCGTCTAGTTGGCGGATCAGTTCCCTGACGCGCGCCCGGTCGGCCGGGGTCTGTTCGCCCCCTGCTGATGGGACGAGTTGCGCCATGCTATCTACCGCCTGGTGAAACAAATCGAACAGCGCCGGCGACAAGGCCATCTCCCCGCGTTTCAGGGCGGCAAACGCGCTCTCCAATGGCTGGCAGATGGACTCGATGTCCCTCAGGTTCACAGAGCGCGCTGCGCCCTTGAGGCTATGCGCCTCGCGGAAAATGCTCTCGATTATTTCTGCGCGGCTGGCCGGCTCGAGCGTTTTCTCCAATTCGATCAGACCTGCGGAGATGGCACGGAGATGCTCATCCGCCTCCATGCGAAACGTGGCCTGGAGTCGTTTGAGAAACTCTTTGTCCCTCGCATCCATCATCCTCATCTCCTTCACATTTTGAACTGCTCGACCAATTCCTTGAGTTTTTGCCCCAACTCGTGCAGGTTCTGCGCCACTATCTCCGCCTGTTTCATGCTCACGGCCGTCTGTGCCCCCGCCTGGTTGATGTTCTCCATCGCCACCCCGATCTGATCCATTCCGACTACCTGCTGCTGGCTCGAGGCGACGATCAGCATGGCGGTTTGCACGGCCTCCTCGCTGCTCTCGGCCAACGCCTGAATCGCCTCCCCGGCTTGCGCCGACTGTTCCACACCTGCCTCTACGGCCTTGCTTCCCTGCTCCGTCGCCATCACCGCCGCGCTGGTGGCCTTTTGCACGTCGCTTAGAATGCTACGTACCTGTGCGGTGGCTTGCTTGGACTGCTCTGCCAGGCTCTTGATCTCCTGCGCCACGACCGCAAAGCCTTTGCCTTGCTCTCCGGCTTTGGCGGCTTCGATGGCGGCGTTGACCGCCAGCAGGTTGGATTGATCGGCCAGGTCGGTGACCGAAGCGATGATGCCGCCGATGGATTGGCTTTGTTCGCTGAGGCGAACGACGGTTTGGGCGATGGTTTCCATTTGGGCGCGGATGCGGTTCATGCCGTTGATGGTTTCTTCGACCGCCTTCAGTCCGGTATGCGAGACCTGGGCGACACGCTGGGCGCTGTCGGAGACGTTTTGTGCTTTTTGGGAGGAGAGTTGGGCGGCCTGGCGGACCTCCTCGACGGTGGTGGCGGTTTCGCTGAGCGCCGTGGCCGTCTCAGTAGTGCCGGAGGCTACCTGCGTGGTCGCTGCCAGGATTTCGCTGGTCGAGGAGCCGAGCAGGTTGGCCGCTTCGGAAATATCCGCCGTCGAGCGGCGTAGATTCTCCACCATCTGCACTAAGGAGTTGCCCAGCAGGTCTTTTTCCGACTGGGGCTTGACCTCGCCCCGCAAGTCGCCTGTGGCGATTCGCTTAGCCACGTTGGCCATGTCGCGCAGCGATTGGACCATGCGGGAGAATGTTTGCGTCAAAAGACCGACTTCGTCCTGCCGCATGGCGGCAGCCAGATTGACGTTCAGGTCGCCCGCCGCGATGCGTTCCGCTGTGTCGGTGAGTTGGCGTAGCGGCTTGGCGATGGTCTGACTCAAGATCACCACCATGCCTGACCCCAGCAGGAAGGCAATCACCCCTACGGTCGAGAACACCATGGTTAAAGAGCGTGCCATTTGCTGATCCCGGGCCAGTTGCTGGTCTGCCTCAGCGGTGGCTTTGTCACCCAGATCGGCAGCCAGCGATCGGATCGTTTCGAAGAGTTGGGCCTCAGTGGTCGCGTCCAGTTGTCTCACATCCTCCACCTTGCCTTCCTGGATCAAGGCAATTTCCCGCTCCCGCGTCTGGCGATACTCGGCCAAAGCACTCTTCAATTCCTGGAGTGTGCTCTGGTGCTCGGGATCAAGGGAGAGCCGGAGCAATTCTTCAATGATCGTGTCATTTCCCTGGGCGCGTTCCTGGATATCCTGTTCGATGGCCTGCTGCTGTGACTTGTCGGTGGTCAGTATCATGTTTAGGACCTGTGCCCGGTTCAAGTCCTGCTGGGATTGGAGTTGGCGAAGCTGGATGGCTTCAGTGGAATAAACCTCGTGCAGCTTCTTCTCTGACTGCGTGATCCTGGCGAGACTCACATACGCAGCTACGATCACGACTGCCAGCAAGAGCCACATGGCGCCAAAGCCGAGCATGAGTTTGGCGCGGGTGGAAAAGTCGTTGAACTGTTTCATGGCCGCTTCTCCTTTACCTACTCTTGCGAAGGTTTGGAACCTTCGCAAGGGTCTACTCTAATCTGCCTCCTGGTGCACGATAATCTTTTCATCGCCCAAGATCTTTTCCGCATCCAGGACAACCACGCGCTCGTCTGTGACTCCCTTCAAATACTCCGCACCGATCCCGGAGACGGTCGAGGGCGTGACCTGTAGCGTGTTGAGCGCGATAGAACGCGCGCCGAGGATGGCATCCGCCAGAATGCCGAACTCCATCTGGTCGTTGCGCAGGATGATCAGCCTGTTGAGCTGGCCCAGGCTCTTATCGGGGAGATTGAAGAATTTCTTGAGATCCACGACCGACAGAATCTGCCCGTGCACGTTGACGATTCCGAGAACAAAGGGCGGCGCGCCGGGCAGCGGTGTGAAATCCTTCAGGGGATAGACTTCGCCGACAAACGTGGATTCAAGGCCATACGTTTCAGACCCCAGGCGGAACTCAATGATTTCGAGGAATTCCTGCGCAGCGGCCTGCTCCAGTTCCCGCGCCAGGGCGCGCGCCCGCGCCTTGAGGATGGAACGCTTTTCCTCCAGGGATGCCGTGCCCTCCCGAAGGGCCAGTGCTTCTCCCGCCGCCTCTACCCGGCGGCGGATTTCGTTCCAATCTATCGTAATCCCTTGCTCCGGGTGAGGTGTTCCTTGTGCTTTCTTCATGCCAATGCTCCTGCCTGCCTGATGAAGTTTGTAAAATTAATCCGGTAACTGGCGCAGCTATTTAGCCAAGGAAGAGCGACTAACATTACCGGTTTATTTGTTAAACTTCATAAGGCTCGACTCTGGCCTCAACTAAATGACATGGTGGCGTGGATGATTTCCCGGAATCTGCCCACCGTCAATCCCTCGGATTCGGGCAAGATGTCGTCCTGCCGGCACGCGCTCAAGAGCGCCAGAACGTTCTCAAAGTACTTTTTGGCCGCCTGCGCGTTTCCCTGGTGTAGGACCAGGTTGCCCAGGGCAAAATGCGCCAGCACAAAGTTCGGGTCGAGATACAGCGCGCGCTTGAGTGCAGCAATCGCCTCGCCCTCCCGATTTTGTTCTTGAAGTATGGTCGCGTAGAGATAATGCAATCCGGGATCGAGTTTATCGGCGGCGATGGCTTTTTCGCAGGCTGCTAATGCCTCGCTGAGTTTGCCCTGGTTGGCCAACGCTCGTACCGCGAGCGCCATTACACGCGGCGACTCTTCGTCTTCAAGTCTCTGGGTCACACCGGCGTAGCGGCCCTCCGTGTGAAGAGCCAAAGCCTCTGCGTCCGCCTTCTGCTGTGGTAACGCGCTCTCGGCAGCCTGCACCAACTTAGTCTTGCGACGCTGGGGGGGCGGCGCTACCTGTTCAACCTTAACCGCAGATTCCGCCGGCGGCTGAGCCGGCGCTCTTTGAGGGGCAATCGCTTCAAGGCACAGAGCCGCCGGCGGTCGAGACTCCCGGCGACCCTTCCGGTAGACAATCGCCCCCGGAAAATGGACTGATGCAAATTGTGAAAAGAGAAGCTGAGAAAATTCGCTGGCGCCAACCATCAGCCATCCACCCTCCACCAGAGAGTGATAGAGATTCTGGCTGACCCGCCCGGCGCGCCCTGGCGCAAAGTACATCAGCACATTTCGGCAAAAGATCACATCCATCGCGTTAGTGTTGTTCAAAGGCGACGGATAAATGTCTTCGGCCAGATTCAGATAGGCAAACGTTACCATCTTGCGTATCTCAGGGAGGATTTCAAACCTCCCATCCTCTCTGCGACTGAAATATCCTTCCTTGAGCCACGGCGGTGCATTGCGGAATGACCATTGGCCGTACACACCGGCCGCCGCCCTCCGCAGAATTCGCGGGTTGATATCCGTCGCCAGGATGGTGATGTGCCAATCCTCCGCTCCAGGCAACACTCTATGGAGCGCGACCGCAATCGAGTAAGGCTCCTCGCCGGTCGCACAGCCGGCACTCCAGATTCTCAGCCGCCTAGCGCCCGTTTGCCGCAAGCGAATCAGCTCCGGCAGGATCTGTTCGCGGAGCGCCTCAAAGACCTGGGGCTCGCGCCAGAAATAGGTCTCCGCGATCGTGAGGTGGCTGGCCAGCACCTCGACTTGCTCTCTTGTCAAGGACGACGTTACCAGCCACTGAATGAACGTGTCGGCATCGGAAAAACCGAACTCTTTGGCGGCCGAATTCGTTCTATATTCCAGGTCACGCCACCGCCCCCTGGGAAAGTGCAAGCCCATTGCGGCGGCGACGAATTCGCTCAACTGCGACAAGCGGTTATCGGGGAGGCTGCCCTTCATTCCGTGTCTCCGTATCAGACTTCCGAAGACTTGCCTGTCCTGGCTGGGCCAGGGAAGACTTTGGAAGTCTCCTCGCCAGGGCTGCGTTCAGCGCTTGCTCTTCATCGAAGGAAAGAAACTGGTCCAGGTCGCAGATGAGAACGAGGTTGTCTTCCAGCTTTGCCACGCCACGGATGTATTCCGCACCGGGAAGAACTTGCTCAACGGTTGCCATCTCTCGATCCGTAAGTTCGCGAACGTCGCCTATGGAGTTGACTACCAGCGCCACGAGTCGCCTGGAGGTACGCGCGATGATGAACCGGTCGTCAATGCTCATTTCGCGCGCTGGCAGGTGAAAACGGGGGCGGATGTCCACCACGGGGATAATTTGCCCGTGAAAATTGATCACGCCCAGGACGATCTCGGGTGCTTTGGGCAGAGGGGTGATTTCCACTGCGCGAATGACTCGTTCCACCGCAGAAAGGAACAGGGCATAGCGTGACTCATCCAGGCTGAACACCACGATTTGCTTCTGGTCAGTGCCTTGGAAGTTGCTCATCTGGTGGTCCTTTATAATCGGGCGAGAGATAGTTTCTGGCGTTTCCTCATCTATAACTCTCACCCTGTTCTATTCCGCTTAAATTTCTTCTACATAATATCACACTTACTCCCCGTTTTCAATACTGCGCATCGTCGGTGTGTGGGACAGCCCCATTCGACCACTCTTGCTTGACTTACCCCCATGTCACTACTATACTTGGCACGTAACTACTCAGCCAAAAGGCAACTCCATAGGAGCAGGCATGATCTTCTTGCACCAGCCAACCCCCGCAAGCCGTTGCCGACCGCAGCCCCGTTCAGGCCCAATCATGCGGGTGCACCGGCCGCGGTCGTCTGTATCCCCAATCGCTTCTCCTTGAGGAAATAGCCAGAACGAGAGAACACTGGAGAAATACCATGAGTGTGCAAGATAAGCGCGTCCAGAATCGCCGGCAACTGCAATCCCTGCTGCGCCAGCTTTTTCAGTTCGACAGCGCTGATCTCGACTTTGGCATCTACCGCATTATGAACGAAAAACGGGCAGAGATTGAACGCTTTATCGAACGGGACCTGCTGGACGCCGTAGAGCAAGGGCTGGCGCACTTCCAGGCGGCCGAGCGTGAGGAGCTGGAAGCACAGATCGCTGCCAAAGGTGACGACCTTGGACCTGACGCGTTTGATGAGTCTGGCGCAGTGCGCGAGGAATATAAGAAAATCAAGATAGCCCAGGACTATATGGCGCTACGCCAGCAGCTTCAGCGTCTCGAACTGGCCGAAGAAACCGAAGCACGCATCTTCAACGACCTCTGGCGCTTCTTCGCCCGCTACTACGACAACGGCGACTTTCTCACCGAGCGTCGCTACTCCTCGCGGGAACCCCGGTACTGGGTGCCTTATAATGGCGAGGAGGTATTGCTCCATTGGGCCAACCGCGACCAGTACTACGTCAAAACCAGCGAACGCTTCACCGATTATCGCTTTACCGCCGGCGAATACACTGTCTGGTTCCGGCTGCAGCACGCCGAAGAACCCCAGGGTAACGTCAAGGGGAATACGCGCCACTTCGTTCTGCGCCAGGAGGAGCCCCTGGTCTACG
>CAYTNQ010000035.1:0-31825 GCA_964439175.1 uncultured Anaerolineales bacterium
AGGTGCCTGCCGCTTCTGCGGCTTTACGTAGCGCTCGGTCCAGACCTGAAGTCAAACAGCGGAACCCTAGCTACCCTTCGGTTGAAGTTGAATTAAGTTTGAGATTTTGACCTCTTACGAGGATAGCCTTATTATAGCCTGCCCGGGTTCTCAGGTCAAACGTAACTACTTAGCCTGCAGCAAATCTCATTTTGGCAGTGTAGCCCATAAAAAGTAGGACAAGCTGTTAGCTTGTCCCTGGGAACGACAAGCTAACAGCTTGTCCTACAAGATGCTGACTTAGCCTGCCCTCTCGCAGGCTGCTTTATATCCCAGGAAAAGGAGCAACTCAATGAATACAACCCAATCTGAAACCCTTTTTGCGGCGGCTCAGAAGATCATCCCCGGCGGGGTGGACTCGCCGGTGCGCGCCTTTCGCGCCGTGGGCGGGCAACCATTATTCATCGAGCGTGGCCAGGGCCCCTACCTTTTCGACGCTGACGGCAACCGTTTCATCGATTATGTGTTGAGCTGGGGCCCGTTGATTCTGGGGCACGCCCACCCGCGCGTGGCGGAGGCGCTTAAAAAGGCGGTGGATCGGGGCACCAGCTACGGCGCGCCCACCGCTCTGGAAACCGAATTAGCCGAACTGGTGTGCGAGATGGTCCCCTCGGTGCAGATGGTGCGCTTCGTCAATTCTGGGACCGAGGCCACCATGAGCGCGCTGCGCCTGGCTCGGGCTTTCACCGGCCGGGACAAAATCGTCAAATTCCAGGGATGCTATCACGGTCACGCCGATATGCTTCTGGTGCAGGCCGGCAGCGGCGTGGCGACTCTGGGCCTGCCCGACAGCCCTGGCGTGCCCCGGGGCGCAGCCCAGGATACGCTGGTCGCTCCCTATAATGACCTGGCTGCCGTCGAGGCTTTGTTCGAGGCGAACTCGGACCAAATCGCCGCCGTTATCGTCGAACCGGTGGCTGGCAATATGGGGGTGGTGCCCCCGGCCGAAGGCTTTTTGCCCGGTCTGCGCAGATTGACTCAAAAGCACGCTGCACTTCTCATCTGCGACGAGGTAATGACTGGCTTTCGCGTGGCACTGGGAGGAGCCCAGGCGCTATATGCGGTGACACCCGATCTGACCACCCTGGGCAAAGTCATCGGCGGTGGATTACCGGTGGGTGCCTACGCCGGGCGGCGGGACATTATGGAGGTCGCTGCACCGGTGGGGCCGATGTACCAGGCCGGCACCCTCAGCGGCAACCCGCTGGCTATGACGGCCGGGATTGAGACGCTAAAAATCCTGCGGGAACCTGGCGTCTTCGACGACCTGGTCGCTCGCACCCGGCGCTTGTGCGTCGGGATGGGAGAGGCGGCGCGGTCGGCGGGCGTACCGGTCTTCCAGACGCAGGTCGGGACCATGTTCTGCACCTATTTCAGCCAAGGACCGGTTACCAATTGGGCCACTGCCAGCCAGGCAGACACCGAAAGGTTTGGGCGCTTCTTCCAGGCCATGCTGGAGGAAGGTGTGTACGTCGCCCCGTCCCAATTTGAGGCCGGGTTTATGTCTATCGCTCACGACGACAAGGTGATCGAGACGACGATTGAGGCTGCCGGGAACGCTTTCAAAGCGGCGGCTTAATATGGGAACCCCTTGCTCTCAAAAATAGCCTGCGGGAAGGTGAAGTGCAAAGACTCGCCTATTTTTTGGGACAGACCCCCAAGCGTCAAGTGGCTTGCGCGGCCGCCATCCCTAGCGTATACTGTGGGTGCGAAGGGGGCACGGGGCATGGCCATCTCGTTAACTGAGTACACCGACCGCATCATGCGGAACGTCGAAACGGTCATCGTCGGCAAGCGACATCAGATTGAGTTGCTCATGGTGGCTCTGCTTTGCCAGGGCCACGTGCTCATCGAGGACGTGCCCGGCACCGGCAAGACGATGTTAGCCCGGGCGACGGCAGCCAGCATGGGCATTGGCTTTCAGCGATTACAATGCACGCCCGACCTGCTACCCAACGACATCACCGGCGTGAATGTGTTCAGCCAGAAAACCGGCGAGTTTGACTTTCGGCCTGGCCCCGTCTTCGCCAGCATCCTGCTGGCAGACGAGATCAACCGGGCCACCCCCCGCACCCAGGCGGCGCTGTTGGAGGCAATGCAAGAGCGGCAGGTCACGGTGGATGGAGTGACCCGCCCGCTGCCCGCGCCCTTTCTGGTGTTGGCCACGCAGAACCCCATTGAATATGAGGGTACTTTCCCCCTACCTGAGGCCCAACTCGACCGATTCCTCATGCGATTGTCCCTGGGCTATCCAGAAGCCGACGACGAAATCCAGATTCTGCGTAACCTCAAGAAACGACATCCCATTGAGACGCTGGGGCAGGTAGTCGATAGCTCCGACTTGGCGGCGCTATACGATGGGGTCAGCGACGTACACGTGGAAGAGTCGTTGGAGCGATACGTCCTGGCCATCGTGCGTGCCACCCGTTCGCATCCGGATGTGGCGTTGGGAGCCAGTCCGCGCGGGTCATTGGCCCTCTACAAGACTGCCCAGGCCCTGGCCGCGTTGCGTGGCCGTGATTACGTGGTCCCCGACGACATCAAGACCCTGGCCCCCTTCACCCTGGCCCATCGCTTGATCGTCAAACCGGAAAGTCAGTTAAGAGGGCGTACAGCCGAGGCAATCCTGGATGAGATTCTGGAGAGCACCGCCCTGGACATTGGAGAGTTGAAACGTAATGGGTAAAACGTCAAGCGTTTCACGTTTCAGAGTGACCTTGTGCGCAGATTTGTGCCTTTTTTGCTGAGTCTGTTCGTTATAGCCGCCATCCTCCGCGTGGACTTCTTCTTCACCATCGTCTATCTCTTCTTCGCTGTTTATTTGCTATCACGCCTCTGGGCACGACGTACGGCGGAACGGCTGCGGGTCCAGCGACATTTTGTGCCCCGCGCCTTCCTGGGCGACCGGGTGCCGGTGGAGGTGACGGTGCACAATACCGGCTGGCTGCCCATCCCCTGGCTGGAAGTAAACGAGACGCTGCCGATACAACTCACTGCGCCCCCCTTCCATCGCCGCGTCGTTAGCCTGGGCGCACACGAACGGCGGCGCTTGCAATACACGCTCAATTGCCGCCAACGGGGTTACTATCCCATCGGCCCACTGACGATGCAAACCGGCGATTTGCTGGGCATTGAACGTCGCAGTCTGGCGCGGGCGGAGCCGAGTTATCTCATTGTCTACCCGCGGGTCGTTCCTCTCCAACGATTGGGTCTGCCTACACGCTCTCCCCTGGTGACGTTGCCGGCCTTGTCGCCCTTGTTCGAAGACCCGGCCCGCGTGATGGGGGTGCGCGACTACCAGCCGGGTGACTCTCCGCGTCGCCTTCACTGGACGGCGACGGCCAGCACTGGGCGATTGCTGGTAAAGCAATATCAGCCGGCCATCGCCCGTGAAACGCTCATCTGTCTTGATATGGACCAGGGCAACTACGAGCGTGGTCAGCGATACACTGCCACCGAATTAGCCATCGTCGTTAGCGCCTCCATCGCCAACCACGTTGTGGTCAAAGAAGGTCTGCCGGTGGGATTGGCGACTGAAGCGTGGGACCCAATGTTGAACGACCAGGCTCGCTTCTTTCTACCGCCACGTCCGGAGCGGGCCCACTTGATGAGTCTGCTGGAGATCCTGGCCCGGGTGCGGGTCACGTCCGGGGTATCGTTCGTGGATCTACTGCGCCGCACAAGTGTGAATCTTGCCTGGGGAGCCACACTGACCGTGATTACCGGTCATGAGAGCGAAGCGCTGTTTGACACCCTGGTTTACTTGCGGCGGGCCGGGTTCACTGTGGCCTTGATCCTGGTGCAATCGGGCCGCCCATCCCCCGAATTAAAAAGGCGATCCGATTTGTTGCATATCCCGATTCACCGCGTTTGGCACGAACGTGATCTGGAGACGTGGCGATGAATCAGCAACGAGCAGCGCCGGGTTACACTCGGTGGGTAGAGAATTTGTTCCGGCCACTGGTGATCGGGTTGATGTTCGGTTGTATTGCCCTATCGCTGGTGGAATTGGTTCACCTGCTTTTCCCGGCCTGGAATGGAACTTATCTCGTGGCAGGCTGCGTGCTGGCGTCTGTGGAGGCCAATTATTCATATCGGCTGATCCGGGCTAGAGCGTTACGGGGCGTCGACCTACTGCGATTTCGGGTTATCGAACTTGTGTTGTTTTTGATCTTGCTTAGAATCGGCGCCTACCTGGGCGACAATTGGGCCGACGTGCTGGCTGACATCCAAACCTGGCCGCATTATCTGTCTAAGATTGTTGATCTCGAGACTACGGCTGCCTTCGTCCTGGCTTTTCTCTCCTGGCATGTTTCCACCCAGACAGTACGTGACCTGGAACGTCTCGATGACCCTCCCGCATTCCATCGCTACTACGTCCCTCCTGCGGACAGCCTGGCCAGCCGCTTCTTTTGGGGTGGGACGGTGCTGTTGATAGCTGCCGGCTTGACTCGAATTGGGATCGCCCAACTGTTAAACCTGAGCCATCCCCCGGTGCCGGGGCTGGTGCTCAACGTGTTGGTTTACTTCTTACTGGGGCTGGTGATGCTGGGGCAGGTACGATTCGCTACACTGCACAAACGATGGCAGTCCCAAGGAATTAAAGTGGCAAATGATCTTCCGCGCCGCTGGGTGCGCTACAGTCTGGCCCTCATCGGCCTGGCAGCATTCCTGGCTTTTTTGTTGCCCACCGGATATACCATGGGCTTACTGGACACAGTCGGTTGGACCCTGAGCACCATCTTGGGCATCATCTGGTACATCGCCACGCTGCTCGTCCTGCTGCTCACGCTCCCTCTGACCTGGCTGCTATGGTTGCTGTCAAAGCTGTTAGGCGAGCCGGCACCTGTCCCCCAGGGCAGGTTTTCAGCGCCCGATTTACTTCAACCGCCGCCAGGCCGGGTTGCCCCTGATTGGTTGGAGATCATGCGATCGCTTCTCTTCTGGACCGTTGCGCTGGGGATCGTCTTTTACGTGGTCCGAAGCTATTTACGCGACCATCCAGAAGTGCGAGAATCATTGTTGACCTTGGGGCTAATCCGCGCGCTGCACCGCTTGTGGATGGCCCTTTGGCAGCGGCTGGGCAAATGGATACAGAGCGCCAGCGAGCGCATCCCGCGCGGGTTCTTGTCGTTGCGACCGGCGCGCCGGAGGCCGTCGCAGGAGCCTTTCCGCTTCTTCCGGTTGGGCGCTCTATCGCCCCGGGAACAGATACGCTACTATTATTTGAGCATCCTACGGCGCGCAAGCCAGCACGGCTTTCCCCGCCGGCCAGCTCAGACCCCGGATGAATATCGCACGACCCTGGAGCCTGCCCTGCCTGAGGCAAAAGAGGAGATGAATCTGCTCACCCAGGCCTTTGTAGAGGTACGCTATAGCCGGCACGAGGTCGAATCAGGCCAGGCCAGGCGTGTGCAGGTTAGCTGGCGCAAGGTGAAAGCAACGTTGAACGCGCTCAGACGAAAAATAGACGGAGAGGAATAGCACTCTCTAAATAGGACCACATATTCATTCCGGGATGTAGGGGCGAGGTGACCTCGCTCCTACCGCGAAATATGCCGGAGAAGTTTCATGGTTTCATTTAGTCACCGCCTACAGCTTCGATCACCCGCTGCAGCCGTGTCCGGGCTTCTTGGGCTACGGGGTCCAGATTCGGATTTTCTACCACGCCCAGCATGGAGATGGGGTCCACAATGGAAACCACACTGCCCCCGTCCTCCTCGTAAACGATGACGTTGCAGGGCAGTAACAGCCCGATCTCCAACTCCGCCTCCAGAGCCTGATGGGCCAGCGGTGGGTTGCAGGCACCCAAGATGACATACTTACGGAAGTCGGCGTCCAGCTTCTTCTTCAGGGTAGCCTTGACGTCGATCTGTGTCAGGACGCCGAAGCCTTCCCCTTTCAGCGCCTCGGCCACCTTTTCCACGGCCTGCTCGTAGGGCAGGTTTAGTCTAGTTCGATAGGCATAGTCAGTGATTGCCTTAGCCATGTCGATTCTCCTTCTTCAGTTTATACTTTAACTGGTTGTCCCCGGCAACGTAAAGTAAAAAACGCTCCCCTCTCCAACTTTACTCTCGACCCCTGCCTGCCCGCCAAGCTTTTCCACGATACGTCGCACGATAGATAGGCCGAAACCGTGCCCTGAGATGCGGACCTGCCTGCGTTGCGCAAACAATCTAAACAACCGAGCCTGCTCGTCCCGGGTGAGGCCCGGGCCGTTGTCGCGTACCCAAAAGCGTATCATACCGTCTGGTTGTGCTGTTGCGCCCAGCTCCGCCCGCGGCGACTGGCCGCCGTATTTTATGGCGTTGCTGAGGTAATTGGCCCACACCTCTTCGACCCAGGGACCGTAGCCCAGCGCTGCCGGCCAGGCGTCGGGCAGGATGATCTCAGCCTGATGTTCTTCAATTAATTGGGCTAATCGTTGCCGCGCTTCGGCTACAACTGCGCCCATATCCAGTGGCTCGGCTTGTACCTCCACCTTGCGCACCTGGCCCAGAAGCAGCAAATTGTCGATAATCTTGTTCATCTTGAACGCAGTGCGCCCGATAAGCCCCAAAAGTTCCTGCCGCTCCTCATCCTCCAGGGTCGCATTGTAATGCTCGAGCCCATTGGCAGAGCTGATGATAATGGCCAACGGGTTCTTGAGATCGTGGGCTACGGTATGAGCAAAGGCGTCCAATTCCTCGTTACGTGCTTGCAGTTCGGACGCATATTGCTGGAGAGTCTCCTCGCTTTGTTTCAAGTCTCTAAACAGAAGGTCGTAAGGCCTTACCAAACCTGTCTCGATAATCGCCTTGTAGATGAGATAGAAGGCAACAATCTTGAACAAGTGCCCGATAATATTGGGAAGGCCGTACACGCTGACGTAAAGAGTGAAGGCCAATTCGGCACCAATGGTGAAAATGATAGATAAAATCAACAGGTTCAAAACGCCCTCGTCGAATCCTATGCGCTTCTTGAGCAATAAGGCCACAGAGGCCAAAAGTATCAGCGAGATGATATATTCGCTGATCTTTTTAAAGGGGGTCAGTCCTACGCCTTCAATGTAGCAAACAGGGAAAACATGCCAATAGAAAATAGCTCCCAACAAAAGGCCGACAGCCAGCGCGTAGCCAATGAACACGTAATAGGGGTTGAGCTTTCGACGCAGGAGCAGAGGGGCAATAAGAAGTGAGATGCTTTGGAGATACCGGGCAGCAATCCACAACTGGGTGGGTAAATTGGCGTCATCCCCTGGAAATACACGCATACCTTTGTAGGCAAAGGTGTGGATCAGATCCAGGCCGGCAACGAACAGGTAGGCGATCCCTATGAACAGAAGATAATTGTTCTGCAGAAAATGGCGCGCGTTCCAGGCAAACATAAAAATGGCGCAGGCTATGACGATGCTGAATATTTCGGCCAGGTTGTGGAAAAGAAGATAGCTATGAAGGCTGGACAGGAATAGCGCCAGCAACACCAACAAGCCGGATAGGATAGCGACACCGTTGCCGACCGTGACAACCTGCTCTCTCATAGGCTTTGTTCTTCCGTGCTTTCCACCTCGCAAGAACCCGGGACTTGACCCAATGCTCGCGGCAGGCTCCAGCGGTGCAGTCACGTGAAACGCCCTGTAGGTGGCTCCGGTGAGGGCTTCCAGCGCGACTTGAGCTTTGGACCCAGGTGAGAATGTTCGACGTTTTGCCATTGTGGTTTGCTCTCCAGACCGATCTTATGAGTTTTGGATGTTATTCAAATCCTAGCATTACCTTTGATTGGACTTTAAGAACTACATAACTAGAATTAGACGTTCTGAACCGGCCCAAGCGCAGGGGAGCGTTTTTTCCCTGGAAGGGGCCAAGCAACAGATGGGAGTGACGACGACGATTGACGCCTGGCTGGCTCAAGTGGAAACTCAGGCTGAGGCAAAGCCGTTGCCGGGTCAGTGGTTATCCCCTGGCGGTTGCCTTAGCCCGGACCTATAGCCAGGCCTGGTATCCCGAGCCAGAGGCGCTGACCCTCTTCGTCGACCGGCATATCAAGCCCCACTGGACCAAGTATCCAGCTCACTCGGGGCACGTGACGATGTGGGGACAGGCCATGCCAGGTACCAAACAACTGATGCTCAACGGGCCTGAAGGTCACCTGTTGGGGAACCGGAACATGGCGATTGATCGGCACCTCAACCAGGTGCTGGTCGACCTGGAAGCAGACCTGGAGCAAGTGCTTCAGCGTCTGGTTGCCTACACGGTGTGCGATAGCGACGCGGGGGGCCTGCCCGTAGGTCAGCGCTATGCAGAAGCGGAACAGTTCTCCCTGAGCCGCTTGGCCCAGTCGGGATACACGCTGGACGATTTCGAGGTACTGGGCGACTGGCAGCCGGTGATGAGGTGGTCTTGGAGCCTCATCGCTACCCCGAGCACCAACAGGCGATGGAGAAAACGTGTCAGCGCTTCAACGCCGCCCACCTCCGCTGGCGTGATGGGCGGTTACTTCGTATCCACGTGGCCCCAGTTGCTTAATTCTAGTTGTGCAGTTATTAAGGTACAGTCAAAGGTAATGCTAGTGCCTACTCGTCGGCGCGGGCGATCAACTTTCGGAAAGCCTCATGCCGATTGGTGGCACCCACAATTTCGTAGCCAACTTTGATGTGTCCACGCACCGTGTTCTCAGAGATGTGCAGGGCATCGGCAATCTCTGAAGCCGACAGGCCATCAATGCAAAAGAGGCGCATCGCCTGCTCTACCCGGCGCGTGAGATTTCGGTAACGTTTGCTTTCGGGCAAAATCTCTGTCGGGCGTTCTCCCAGCAAGTCGCTTATCTTGCCGAAGATAAGGCGCGCCACCGATTCTGTGACCACAAAGCGCCCTTCGTGCACCCGCACAATGGCACTGCCCAGGCCCTCGGCGGCATCATTCTTCCACAAGTAACCATCGGCACCCGCACGCATCGTAGACAGAATCAGGTCGTCTCCCCGGCTCATCGAAAAGACGAGCACCTTTGCCGCTGGAAAAGCCTCTTTCACTGCCTGGATGGCGCCTAGCCCTGACTCGCCAGTTGGGCGGTATTCCAGATCCAGCAGAATCACATCCGGTGGCATTCCGTTGTTTTGGAGGTCGGCCAGAGCATGGGCCGGGCTGTCGCTGGTCCCCAAAACTTCGATGCGTTCATCCTTGGTCAGCAAAGTAGCCGTAGCGTGGCGAACGAAGTAATCGTCATCTATAATATAGACGTGCACTGGTCGAGACATACGGCTCCTCATTTGGTTTCGAAAATGTAACTACGCAGGTACCTTGCGAAGGTTGCGCATAACTTTGCTAACAGGGCAATTTTCGGCAGGCCAGGGCACTTTCGCCCTGGAAATTCTCACCAAACCTTCGCAAGGGTTAACTGACCTGAGTAGTAACTCGAAGATGATCAAACTTGAGGCGGATTGTCATTGTAGTCAACAGGCAAATAAATGGATACCGTGGTGCCCTCCCCCAACGGGCTATCTAGCTCAATCGTGCCGCCATGTTGGTCAACGATGAGATGGCTGACGAAGAGACCCAGGCCCGACCCGGCGCCACCAGACTTGGTGGTGTAAAACGGATCAAAGACCTGGGATATATGGTCGGCGGGTATGCCTTCGCCCGTGTCAGCAAAGCAGATGCAAAGAGCCTGCTCTCCGTTGCCAGTCATCGGCTCCAAACCTAATCTAATGGTGAGTTGGCCGCCGTCGGGCATCGCGTCCAGAGCATTGATGATCACATTGGTGAACACTTGCTCCAACTGTCCTGGTCGAGCTGCCACGAGGGGTAAATCGGGCGTAACCTCACATTGGAAGTTGACCCCTCCTTTTTTGAAACGCGGCGCTAGCAATCCCAGAACCCTGTCCATTACCTGAGCCAGGTCAGTCGGCAGAGTGTGACCTGCGTCCCCTTGGGCCGAAGCTGCCAATTGTTCAACCATCACCCGAGCGCGTTGAGTGATTTGCCTGAGCTGGCCCGCAATCTCCACAATCTCTGATGACTGCCCAGCCGCAGCCACTTCCAATAGATTGGCATACATCAGCAGTGGCGTCACGATATTGCCCAATTCGTGCGCCACGCTGGCTGCTACCCGGCCGATGGTCGCTAACTTCTCGGAGCGGATCAGTTGTTGCGCGGTCAACTCAAGGCGACGACGGTTTTCGACACTCTGGCGATAAGTTTGGACCAGGTCATACGCATAGGCCAGGGTTTGAGCGTGGGCCAGCGAAGCCGACGCCGGTACCCCTTCACCCTCTCGCTCTATCCAGAGATGCCAATGCGTGTGCAGTATCTGAACAGCCTGTTGTATGGAAGCCAGCAGTCCCATCTCCTCTACACTGAGTCGCCCGGTCAGGGCTGTCCCGAGTGAAGATAAGTCCTGGTCAAGCCGTTCCAATAACGCCAATAGATTCACTTGGGGCTGGTCGATTTCGTTCATAGGCCTTACGTACCGTGCAGCGCCTCTTCACTTTGAAAATAATCAATCTCTTTATCCCTTGTTATGTCCGACTGGCGACTGACATACAAGTAACTCTATTATAGCACAAATTACGAATAGTTCATGCCCAAAACTGCGGCGTGACGAAACGAAATGGGCGTGTTCAAAGTGGGTTGTAGGGGCGGGCCTGACGCCCGCCCTGGGCACCCGCGAGGAGTGCCCCTACAACCGAAATTGAATGGCGCGTTCAAAATGGGTTGGTAGGGGCAGGTCTTCCCCAGAGGGGACCTGCGGGTGCACCTGCCCTGGACACCCGCAAGGGGTGCCCCTACAACCGAAATTGAATGCACCCAAACGAAATAGGACTCAAGGGGCCTGGCAAAGCCACCTGGCTTGTGATATAATTGCCTACATAGCAAACCTGATGACCTGACTGGCGCGAAACACGCGTCTAAGTATACTTATGCCCTTCATGTTCCTTAACATTATCACCCACCTGGAGAAGATCACGGGCCATGGGGAGTGTCAGGTCACCGTTTCAGGATTTCAGCGTGAACACCGAACCAGTAGCGCACACTAACAGACGTAGCCAGCAAAGTGAAAATGCCTCCCTGGCTCTGCTTTACCTGATAGCTGGAGAACTTCACGCCTGTCTGGACTTAGATACTGTGCTTCACCGGGTATTGGTGGCGACGGCCCGTACGATAGACGCCCCTGATGGGAGCCTTTATGTCTTCGACGATCTAGGCAACGTCACTCACCGCCTGGCTATCAAGGCATGGCAGATACAGGACAAAAATGACACACAAGCCGATGTGTTAGTCGAAAAAGGGTTGATGGGTTGGGTGATCCGCCACCAACAGGGAACTATTGTTGCCAACACGGCCCAGGACGAACGCTGGTACTCCCTGTCCGACCGACCCTCACGCTCGGCCATCGCCGTCCCTTTGCAAACGCAGACGTCCGTCATCGGCGTGCTGACCCTGGTTCACGAGCGGCCCGCTTACTTTACTGAAAATGATCTGGTCGTGCTTACCCTCATTGCCGACCAGGCGGCGACAGCGGTGGTCAACGCGCGCCTTTACCAAGCCGAGCAACGCCGGCGACAACTGGCTGCCACCATGGCCGAAGTCTCACAGACGATTAGCGCTACCTTGGACCTCGGGCGTCTATTCAATGTGATTCTGGAACAATTGGCGCGCGTCATCCATTACGACAGCAGTAGCATTCTCTTGCAGCAAGATAACAGCTTACAAGTAGTCGCCACTCGAGGCTTCGACAATCCAGGCAGAGTACTTGACCTCTCCTTTGATTGCACGGGGGAGAGCTTGGCTCTTCGGGCTATGCACCAGCGGCAAGCCATCGTCATAGACGACGTCCAGCAGGATCCTAGCTGGCGCGTAACAGATTGCACCCAGCACGTGCGGGGCTGGATCGGCGCACCTTTGACGACGCAGGAAGCAGTCTTTGGCATACTCACAGTTGACAGCTACCAACCGTGTGCCTATACCCAAGAAGATGCTCAGGTGGTGGCTACCTTCGCCCATCAGGCTGCTATCGCACTGACCAATGCCCGGCTGATAGAGCAATTGCAGGCTGCCGAAGTGCGTTACGCCCGACTCTTTGAAGATAGCACCGATATGATCGTCATTTTTGACCTTGAGGGCCGGGTGTTGGATGCCAACCGCAAGGCGTGCGAGTTGTTGCACCTCGACAAGGACTCAATGCTTGGCCTGGATGTGGGGGCTTTGGAGGCCGGCCTGCGCGCTCGATTCGACGACATGCTTCCCGATTGGTGCGCCGGGCAAGAGGTTGTCTTCGAGGTTGAACTGCCCGTGACCACCGGAGGCGTGATTTCTGTGGAATTCCGAACCAAGCGCACCGACTATGGCGGTGCAGATAGTATCCAGTGGAGCGGACGCGACGTATCGGCCCGGCGCGAGTTGGAGCAATTGCGCCAGGATCTGACCAGCATGCTGATGCACGACCTGCGTGGACCGATGGGTAACGTCATCGGTGCTATTGAGACAATCCCTATGGTGGTAGGGGAGATGTCCCCCGACTCGCTGCTTGCCCAACTGCTGGACGTCGCGATGCGCAGCGGTCAGCAAATGCGCGATTTGGTCGATTCGATGCTGGATATAAGCCGGTTGGAGCAGCGCCAAGTTCCCCTGGACCGCGCGGCAGTATCGGTGGATAATCTACTACGCGCTGTCGAAGATCAGTTATCTTCTGTAGCCGAGGCCAGGCAGGTCGGGTTGAGATTCGAAGCGCACGACCCATTGCCGGCGCTATGGGCTGATCAGGCTATGATACGCCGGGTACTCGTCAACCTGGTTGAAAATGCCATTAAGTATTCTCCACGAGAAGGGCAGGTATGCGTGGTCGCCAGCAGGCAAGATGGATTCATTGTATTCTCTGTCAGCGACGAGGGTCCGGGTATTCCCCCTCAATACCACTGGCGCATTTTCGACAAATTTGCCCGCGTGCAATACAAAGGAGGCCCTATGGGTGTGGGGCTGGGCCTGGCTTTTTGCCGTTTGGCGGTAGAAGCTCATGGCGGGCACATTTGGGTGGAAAGCGCTCCCGACCAAGGGAGTACATTCTCCTTTACTTTGCCCATTTGTCAAAACTGCTAAGGATCCGTAAATAAACAACTTCCTGCATTTGTGGTGGATTTCGTGGGGAAAACGGTTGGGAGTGCGGGAACTTATTCTTTTATGGATCCTAAGGAACAAGTTGTTCCTTGTGGGATGAAGCCCTCTGGGCCACAATATGTGAAACAACTCTGCCCAAGAAATTAGAGTCGAGGGAGCTGATAAAAAATGACCGAGCGTTTATACTATTCCGATTCTTATTGCCCTAACTTCAGCGCTCGCGTATTAGAATGTCTAGACTTAGACGGTTCCGCGGCGGTGGTGTTGGACCGCACCGCTTTTTACCCTACTGGCGGCGGCCAACCCCACGACACAGGGACATTGAACCGAAATCCCGTGGTGGACGTGATAGAGCGGGAAGAGGACGAAAGCGTTATCCACGTGCTCTCCTCCGCCGAGATAGAGAGCGTACTGCAGCCTGGCGACCAGGTGCAGGGCGTGATTGATTGGCTGCGTCGCTTTGACCACATGCAGCAGCACACGGGTCAACATATCCTCTCGCAGGCTTTTGTGCAGACGGTCGATGCCGACACAGTCGGCTTTCATCTGGGCGACGATTATAGTACCATCGATCTGAATTGTGACATGCTGAGCGACGACGATGTCACCCGCGCCGAAGCCCTGGCGAATGGGATCATCTTCGACGATCGCCCCGTCGTCGCCCGCTTTGTGGAACCAGAGGAGGTGGCTGTGCTTCCTCTGCGCAAAGCCCCCCCGGCTAAAAATGCGATTCGGGTCGTACAGGTAGAGGGCTTTGATTGGTCGGCTTGTGGTGGCACCCATGTGGCCCGCGCAGGTGAAATCGGACTCATCAAAGTGGTACGCGTCGAACGGCGTGGGACTGAGACGCGGGTTACTTTTCTATGTGGTCGTCGCGCGTTGAGACACTATCGTATGCTGAATACGCTGACGCGTGATCTGGCGCTGCATCTCACCGTGGGGGTCGAGGAGTTGCCACAGGCAATTGAGCGGCGGCAAACTGAGGCCCGGACGGTCCGCAAAGAGCGGGATCGACTGCGCGAATTGCTGCTCGACCACGAAGCTGTGGCCCTAATCGCCGGCGCCCAGGTAATAGGACCGGTGTCGGTCGTACACGAGGTGTTCAAGGCACGTGAGGTGGAAGAGGTACGTCGGCTGGCAACACGCATCGCCAGCCAACCAGGCCACGTTGCGTTGCTAGGTGTGGAAGGGGAAAAGGCGCAACTCATCTTTGCCCGCTCTGCAGATTTGGGCTACGATATGCGTCCTTTGTTGCAAGGGGCTTGTCGCTTGGTGGGAGGCGGCGGCGGTGGCGGGCCAGAACTGGCTCAGGGCGGAGGCTCTCATCCCGACCGCATCGACGAGGCACTGCAACACGCAACCGACGTCCTACGTCAGCAGGTCGAGCGCGCCGGAGAAGCTTGAGGTGAGCGAATTCGATCCCTTCGTCCGCTTCTACGATCTTTTCTATGGCGGTCGGGACGACGACCTGCAAATGTACCGCGATTTTGCCCAGGCCGCCGATGGCCCCATTCTCGAGCTAGGCTGCGGCACAGGGCGCGTGCTCGTCCCCCTCGCCCTCGATGGGCACGATGTCACCGGCCTGGATCTATCAGCACCTATGCTGGCAGTGGCCCGGGCCAAGATTGATGCGGCTCATTTGGGCGAGCGAGTCAGCCTCGTCCAGGGCGACATGCGTGATTTTAACTTGTCTTCTCGCTTCGCCCTGGCCTTCATCCCCATCAACACCTTTATGCACTGTTATGACACTCATCAGCAACTCGCCTGCCTGCGTGCCATTCATCGCCACCTGAACTCGGGTGGCCAGCTTATCGTCGACGTATATCACCCGGACCCGCAAGTGCTGCTGGAGTCTGACGGCCGTCTCGTCAGCGAAGGCACTATGCTCGACCCCAACACAGGCCACACTATCCATCACCTCTACACCCGCCGCCTGAACCCGGCGGCCCAGATACAGAACATCACCTTTATTATGGAAGAAATAGACCCTACGGGGACGGTCCGGCGAAACCTCTTCTCCCTCCGCATGCGATTCGTCTATCGCTACGAAATGGAACTGCTGTTACGTATGGCTGGCTACAGTCTGGAGGCTGTCCACGGTTCCTATGACCTGGAACCGTTCGATAATAACAGTGAAAGAATGATTTTCCTTGCGCGGGTAGACTGAGGCCAGTACACACTTCAAAGGCACAACGCATTTTTGACAAGTGCGTTCCACCTTTAGCCAACTATGTTGAGTACATTTCTCATTTTCCAGGGTTCTCCTGCCGGCTACGGTGAACTGTATATACGCCAGTAAGTACGGCGACTCCGCCAAAGACCTGCCAAAGGGAAAGGGTTTCACCCAATAGCGGCCCTGCCAATAGAGCCGTCATCACCGGCTGGGCGAGCATAGTTGGAGCGACAATGGCGGCTGGCAAATAACCCTGCGCATAGTTTATGGTCAGCCAACCCAAGACTTGCACTACCACACCCAAGAGCAGAAAATTGAGATAAGTAAGGACGGAGTAGCCAGTGAGAGGCTGACCTAGCACCAAACTGATGGTGAGTAGTCCCAGAGAAGCACTGAGCGCGGTGAGCCAGAAATAGGTGACCGAATCAAGGCTTTCGCGGCCACGTTGGGTGATCAGAAAGTAAGTACCGTAAAAAACGGCAGCGATCAATCCAAATAGTGTGCCCAGACCAAACGTCGCAGCGCGCAACGAATCCTGGCCCAAGATGAGCACCGCGCCGCTCATCGCCAGGATGAGGCCCATCCAGAATTTTGTGCCGAACCTGTCACCAAAGAAGATCAGCGAACCCAATCCTACCCACAAGGGTGCCGTATTGGCGAGAAGCGTGGGGTTGGTCGCACCGCTCAGAACCACGCCACTCGCCCAGAAAGCCAAATCGGCCGCAAAGAACACCCCCCCCAGCATGGCTACCCGCACCCCCAGGCGAGGCACACCCCCTTGGGCGCTAACCCGCCGATAGAACGGCCAGGCCATCAACACAGCGGCAAATGTCATACGATAGAAACTGGCGACCGTCCCCGGCGCATTGGCCCAGCGCACCAAAATAGCCGAAAAGCTTACGCTGACGATGCCGATTGCCAGCGCCAGGTATGCTAAGAAACTTGAACGATCAGTTGCAGGCATTGGAAAATTCAACTCCAGGAAATGCTTCAAGGGCAATAGGTGTTGGACCCCATGATTGTATCCTAAAGGCTGTTTCTGGGAAATATCACCAGCAGGTATCTGGGCCTCCCTTCTTTAGAGAAATCCAGGGGCAGACAGCCTGGCATTGTCGGTATATGAATGATAAGAGATCCCCTCTCCTCAGCCGCGTGCGGTAAAGAAGAGATGTTTTGCGGGTATCTTCTCAAAAAGTAGGGGCAAACCCTTGCGGTTGCCCGCCGGGGCAGGCGCGGGACCTGCCCCTACCCCAAGATATTGAGAAGATACTTTTGCGGTCTTGACAAAGCCCTTCCTCTTGTGTTAAACTTAGATTTGCTTGGTTGTATAGACAAATCCTGATAGAGAAGCGCCTAACTTATCTGCATAGCGTCTTTTCTTCATTGCCCTCTCAAAGGGTCATGGCACATATTTCGACTGCCGACAACACTTTTCTCGAATCTTTTACTGTTTTGATCGTGCCTCGACTGATAGTTTGTGCCACATGACCTGGTTGCAAAGGAATTTGGCGTACCTTAAGAAGCCCTTTACCAATTCTCTTCTTTAACCTATTAGCCAGATTCTACTCCTTCAGTGATTCACTTAAAAACGCGTAAAATAATCCTCACTTCTGTCTAAAAGGTGTCTGGCAAACCACAAAAGTTGCTCGTGGTCCAGGAGGACTATGAAATGGATTGGGCAAAGCTCGCAAAGTGGCTGCGCCAAAGAACCTCGGTACTGCTGACCAATCCCGAGTTTTTGCGGTTGTGGGCGGGGTTGAGCACATCTGGTCTAGGCGATTGGGTTGGTTACACGGCCTTGACCCTCTATATGTACAAAGTCACAGGCAGCGCCGCGGCCCTGGCCATTCTGACTATCGTGCGTAGCTTGCCGGTGCTGTTGTTGGGTCCGTTCGCTGGTGTGGTAGTCGATCGCTTTTCTCGCCGGCGGGTTATGATTGTGTCTGACCTTGCTCGCGCGCTTCTCTACGCTCTTCTTCCGTTTGCTACTTCCCTTCCCCAAATTGTCACCATCGCTTTTCTTACATCGGGTATCTCTGCCTTTTTCCGACCCGCCGTCACGGCCCTGATACCCGATCTGGTCAAGAAAGACCAGTTGATGGAGGCTAATTCGCTGCTGTTCTCCACCGCGAATCTAACGATGATTGTCGGGCCGGCCTTGGGCGGATTGATGGTCGGCTTCTTGGGTCAGGGCTGGGCTTTCCGCTTTGACGCGGTTACGTTTTTGGTCTCGGCCCTGGCCGTCTACTTTGTCATTGAAAAGTGGCAGGGGCGCGCTATCGCCCAGGAAACCCAGGGCGCCAGGTCTTGGGTTAAGGACCTGGCCTCAGGCCTGGGCTACATCGTTCGCGAGCGGGCCGTAGCCGCGATGACGATTGAGATGATGATGATGTCCTTGGGCATGGTCGCCGTCACCGTGCTGGAGGTGATCTTCGTCAAAAGCATCTTGGGGGCAGGCGACGAAGGTTATGGGCTGCTCCTTTCAGTGGCCGGGGTCGGCGCCTTACTTGGCTCTCTCCTGGCGGGGTGGGTGGGCAAAAAAACTTCCGCCTCGGCCCTGTTCTGTTGGACAGGGGTACTGGGAGGCTTGACCTTTTTTCTCTATGCCAACATCCGCTATTTTTTCATCACACTGATCATCGTTTTGGTTCAAATGCTCATTTTCTCCATAGGCCAGGTAGCTTCCCAGGCCCTGATGCAACAATTGGTCCCCGAAGAATTGCGCGGCCGGGTGTTCTCGCAAATTATCACCGGCCACACGGTTACCTATGTGTTGGGGGCAGGGCTCTGGGGGGTGCTCATTGACCGCATCGGTGTTATTCCTGTTTTCAACATCGCTGGGGGAGTCGCCACGCTGGCTGGACTGTTTATTCTGGCCAATCTACCTTTCCTACAAGAGGCGGAGGAGCGAGCCTTGGGTCCTACAAAAGGCGAAGGCGCTGTGGCAGTTGAGACTGCTTAGAATTCGAGAAGTCGTGGGGTGGGCTAGCTCGCCTGGGCAGACTTTCCAGTCTGCCCCACCGAACAGGAAATACGGCAGCACGGTATCGCTCAGGCTGTGGGCTAGCTCGCCTGGGCAGACTGGAAAGTCTGCCCCACTACACTCTCAAAAACTGCCCGACGTTTGCGAGGTCAACCCCTGCAGCCACATCGCAGGGTGGAGGGCAAAGCCCTCAAATATAGCCGGAAAGGAGGTGAACCCGGCATGTCCGATACTGGCGTGAGCCCCGTCATCCGACCGCCTGCCCCAGGCTTGGTCAAGAAGGTCAAGAAGCTCGTAGCCATTAAGACCAAGTAACAGGTTGGTATCGGAGCCGATTGGGCGTAAAACAAGGATGGACCTCGGTTTCATCGGGGTCCATCCCCTCTCACAGCACGAAACTAAAGGAGACAATTATGGGCTTTGTTCGATGGTTTGCCAGTAATCTGACCGCTCCCTTAGAAGAAGAGCCAAGCACCGACGAGTTGAAAAAACATACTGAAAACGAAACATTCGATGACCTAGTTGAATCGGGAGCTCTGGTCTACCCGATTTTGACCGAGCTCACCGAGGATACTGAATTGCCTGGCACGTTGCTAGCCCTGATCTGGGCCGAAGGCGCCTGGCATCTAATTGGCGAAGACTGCGGCTCTCCAATCCTGATGGACGAGGAGGTGGTTTTCTATCTGGAGAACCTCATCCTGGAAGCGACCGGCTTTCTGAGCAGTTTTTGCGATGAACATGGCATCATCAGCGACCTGGACCTGAAGAAATTGAAAGCTCTCTTTGCCGACGCCGAAACTTTTCAACTGGGTAAAGCTCGTGTGCCCAAGAAAGGCAAGCCGGCGCCTGCTGAGTCAGACGTAAGTATTGCTTGACCCGAGGACCATCAAGCGATTTAAAGGAAGAGGCAGGCAGATTATGAAAAGGACGCAAAGAAAAAAGATTCCTGGGCAGATACCCGGCTTTTTCACAGCAGAGGAACTGGTGGAAGAAGTAACCCTGAAGGGCGTGCACCGCCGTATGATCGTAGGTGACAACGTCATGATGATGGTGATCGAACAAGCGCCGGGTGTGCAGGGTTCCCCGCACAGCCACACCATCGAAAACCTCGTATATGTGATCCGAGGGAAGTTACGTTTCAAGCTCGGCGACGAATACCGGGTGCTCGGCCCGGGCGATGGTTGCGTGATCCCACCCAACGTGGAGCACGGCGCTATCGAGGTCATCAGCGACGAGCCGGTGCTGCGCATCGATTGCTTCTCTCCGCTGCTTCCAGGTATGTACATCCCGATTTGGCACAGAAAGCGCGGCGAGAAAAGAGAGAACGAGCATGAGCAATAATGGTAAGACGACCCGAATGAATGCAGCCGTTTACGAAGCAAAGGAGCACATCCACCTGCGCCAGGTAGACATGCCGGCCTTGCCCGAAGGTGGGCTGCTGCTCCGGGTGAAAGCCTGCGCCCTTTGCGGTACCGACGTGCGGACCTTTCACCATGGCCATCGCTTTCGCCAACCACCGTGGATCCTCGGTCACGAGATCGCCGGGCAGGTCGTCGAAGTCGCCGATGGCGTCAAAAAGCTGAAGGCTGGAGATCGGGTGACGGTAGCCGCCGCTGTCCCTTGCGGCCAGTGCCGTTACTGTGTCCGGGGCTGGCGCAACATGTGCACCTCGGTCAAAGCGCACGGCAACCACTATCCGGGTGGGTTCGCCGAGTATATGGCTGTTATGCCTGAGGTCATCGAGCAGGGCGCGGTCAACCGCATCCCGGATCACGTCTCGTACGATGATGCGGCCATCACCGAGCCCCTGGCTTGCGTGACCAACGGACAGGATTTGCTGAACGTCTCCCTAGGAGACACAGTGGTCGTCGTAGGCGCTGGGCCTATCGGATGCATGCACGTGGAGGTCGCCCGCGCGCGGGGAGCCACGCGCATCATCCATGCCGAATTGCAAGCCTCACGCCTGGAGCGGGCCAAGGCCTTTGGGGCTGACGCTTACATCAACTCCAGCCTCGAGGATCCGGTCGAGCGGGTGCGAGAACTTACCAATGGCGAGGGCGCCGATGTCGTGATTGTCGCCTGCCCGTCTAAGGAGGCACAAGAGCAAGCGCTACAAATGGCTGCCGTACGGGGGCGGATCAGCCTCTTCGGCGGGCTGCCCAAGTCTGATCCTTATATCAGATTTGACAGCAACAGCGTGCATTACAAAGAGATCGCGGTGTATGGTGCATTTACGTCCAGCCCTGAGCAGAATCAAAGAGCGCTTGGCTTAATCGCTGCTGGTCGCATCAACACCAAGGCACTCATCACCCACAAGCTGCCCCTGGCCGAATTGGTCAAAGGGATTGAGATTATCGAACGGGGGGAAGGGTTAAAGGTAGTCGTGAATCCGTGACAACTGAGGGGGAGAAAGGATCATTTACAGTGACAGCAGAATGCGGAAAAAAGATCCGTTTGGGCCGTATCCTGGACCCGAACACCCAAAAATCGACGGCCATAGCCTTTGACCACGGCTTCTCGAGTGGTCCGATGGCCGGCAATATCAAACCCTGCGAGACGATAGCCAAGTTGGTGGAGGGCGGAGCCGACGCCATATTGGTTTCGCCAGGTGTGGCCCGCCTGTGCGCCGACTTCTTTGTGGGCAAATCGGCTCCTGCTCTCATTCTGCGCCTGGACTGGACCAATATGTTCCGGCCGGGAGAGAGACTCGGCTATAAAGAGGGCAGAACTCGCCTCATCGGCAGCGTGGATGACGCGCTTCGCTACGGCGCCGACGCTGTGCTCACTTTTATGTTTGTAGGTTACGAAGATCCCGACGTCGAAGCCATGGAAATCGAGAAAAATGCCCTGGTGGCCCGAGCCTGTGAAGAGGCAGGCATGCCGTTCATTATCGAGCCTATGGCACGGGGCCTCCTGGCCGGCAGCAGAAGATACGACGCAGAATTGATCCGTATGCACGTGCGCAACGCCGCCGAACTGGGGGCTGACGTCATTAAGACCGATTACAGCGGAGACAAAGAGAGCTTTGAATCGGTGGTAGAAGGCTGCCCGAGACCCATCCTCATCGCTGGCGGACCCAAGACTAAGACCCTCGAAGACGGTCTAAAAATGGTCGAGGGCGCGATGCAGGCCGGTGCGGCTGGCGTCCTTTTCGGACGCAACATCTTCCAGGCTGAGGATCCCGTCAACATGTTGAGGGCGATCCGGGCCATCATCCACGATGGCCTGACGGCCAGGGAGGCTATCGAAAGGTATTTACCGGGATATAATGATTAGAGAAGTAATTCGTTCACTGGCTGAGGAACGGCGAGACCTGTCGGCCCGGGAAGTCGAAGAAGCGATAGGCCAGGTTCTGGACAGCGTGGCCACCCCGGCTCAGGTCGCCGCTTTTCTGGTGGCGTTGCGAGCCAAGGGAGAGACGGTTGAGGAGATTCTGGGCTGCGTGCGGGCTATGCGCCGGCGCGCTCCTCCGTTGATCTGCAATGGCATCGGAGCCGTGGACATTGGAGGCACTGGTGGCGATAGAGCAGGCACCTTTAATATCTCCACCACCGCCGCCTTTGTGGTGGCGGCGGCTGGGCTGCCAGTGGCCAAACACGGCAACCGGGGCTTTACCAGCCGCTGTGGCAGCGCCGATATGATGGAGAGCCTGGGCATCAAGCTGTACATAGACCCGCAGCGCGCCCTGGCCTGTCTGCAAGAAGTCGGCCTGGCCTATCTGTTTACTCCTGCTTTCTACCCAGCGCCCCCCTACGTCAGCCAACTGCGACGCGAGATAGGCATCCGCAGCATCTTTAACCTGGCCGGCCCCATCGCCAATCCGGCCGATGTGGCCTGCCAGGTGGTGGGTGTGGCCCACCTTGACCTGACGGAAATGCTGGCCCAAGTTTGCGCTCATTTAGGCAAACGTCACGTTTTGATCTTTCACGGCCTGGATGGACTGGATGAGATCACCGTCACCGACCGCACCAAAATCACAGAACTCAGAGACGGCCGCATCCACACTTTCTATCTGGACCCGGAAGAACTGGGCATCCGGCGCGCTACCCTGGCAGACATCCGAGGCGGTTCGCCGGAAGAGAACGCTCACATCTGCCACCAGATCCTGTCCGGGCAAAAAGGGCCGCGCCGTGACATCGTGTTGCTGTGTGCTGCTGCGGCGCTGGTCACCGGTGACAAAGCGGCTGACTTTTCCGAAGGTCTGAGCCTGGCCCAAGAAGCCATCGACTCGGGACGGGCCTGGCAGACTCTGGAACGGTTAAGGCGGTTCAGCAATGGTTAAGGTCAAAATATGCGGTCTTACCTGCGTCGAGGACGCTTTGGCAGCTATAGAAGCAGGTGCCGATGCCTTGGGCTTTGTTTTTGAGCGAGGCCGGCACCAGGTAACCCCAGAACAAGCCCGCGCCATCATCACTGCACTGCCCCCTTTTGTGAGTATCGTGGGTTTGTTCGTAAACGAAGACGCGGCCGTTGTACGCCAGATCGCCGAATTCTGCTGGCTGGACACGCTGCAGTTTCAAGGCGACGAGTCCCCTGATTACTGCGCCAGTTTTAGCCAGCGCATAATCAAAGGCTTCAAAATCAAAGACAAGGCCAGCTTGGAACGATTGGAAGAGTACGCTGTAACTGCCTATCTATTGGACAGTTATGTGCCCGGGCTGAGCGGCGGGACGGGTCGCAGTTTCAATTGGGAACTGGCTCGGGGACTGTCGGCTTCACGGCCCATTATTCTGGCTGGCGGGCTGACGCCAGCTAACGTATCCACGGCGATATCAGTGATAAAACCCTTCGCCGTGGACGTGAGCAGCGGCGTGGAAAACGAATCGGGACGCAAAGATCCCCAAAAGATGGCCGACTTTGTGCGCCAGGCCCAATATGCAGTGGGATAGGCAAACGGGCGCATTCAAAATGGGTTGTAGGGGTGGGTCTTCCCCAGAGGGGACCTGCGGGCGCACCCGCCCTGGACACCCGCACCCATAGATCCCCTGCGGGGAAGGGGTGCCCCTACAACCGAAATTGAATGCACTCAAGACAAACGGTGCAACAGGTCAATTGGCCATGGATTGAGAAAAACAGCCCTTGGACACAGATGCCTTTAACTGGGACATTGCAGAACAGATATTGAAACTGGCCGGTCGCCGGGCACAACAGGCCGAAGTATATCTGGTTAGCAGCCAGGAGACGCCGGTCTCTTTTGAAGCTAACCGACTGAAGCAGATTCGGACGGCGGCCAGTCGCAGTGTGACCTTGCGGGTAATCTCTAAGGGACACATCGGGCTGGCCAGTACCACTCGCCTGGATGCCCCTCATGCCCTGGTAGACGATGCCCTGGCTCTGGCTCCTTTCGGCAGTCAAGCTCATTTCGATCTGCCCGCCGAGAGTCCTAAGGACGATGTCCCTGCTTACGATCCGGCCATCGCCAAACTGAGCCTGGATGATCTGATCGCGCGCGGCCAGGACGTGATCGAACAGGTGAGGGCATACAACCCCGCCATCACTTGCACACTGGAGATTAATAAGTATGTGGCTGGGGTGGTTATCCTCAACACGCGAGGGTGCGCTGCTTCTTTTCGCAAGACGTTTTTGCTGCTGAACGTGCGGGCCAGCCTGATCCAGGAAAGCGACGTGATAGAAGTGTGGGACGGCGATGCCTCGTGCCGGCATCCCCTGGATTACGCAGGATTGGCGGAGCGGGTGGCGAACCAGTTCCAGCTCGCGCGCCGCCCGGTAGAGGTATCGACCGGGCAGATGCCGGTCGTCTTTACTCCAAAGGGCCTGGCTTACACTCTGCTGCCGCTGCTCCAAGATGCCTTCAACGGCGAAAAGGTGTTACAAGGGCTCTCGCCACTGGCCAACCGCCTGGGTGACCAGGTGGTCGATGCCCGATTCTCTTTGTGCGACGACGGGCGAGTGCCTTATTCGCCCAGGGCGTATCCCTGCGATGGCGAAGGTGTGTCCACCAGGCGTACCCCCTTGCTGGAAGAGGGTGTGGTCAAGAACTTTTATTACGATCTGCAAACGGCTGCCCTGGCTGGCGCTGAGAGTACAGGCAATGGCTGGCGTCTGCCAGGGCATAGGCCCTCACCAACCCCCAGTACGGCAATTGTTGCCGAAGGGGAGACAGGTTACGCAGAAATGCTGGCCGATATACCTCAGGGAATCTTGATCGACCAAACCTTGGGCGCTTGGGCCGGCAGCACAGAAAGCGGTGATTTCGCGGCACAGGTTCACCTGGGCTATAGCATCGACCACGGAGAAATCATAGGCCGGGCCAAGGATGCTGTCGTCTCGGGCAACATTTTTGACGCTCTGGCCGACCTGGCCGCCATCGGTGACGAGGCGGTTTGGGTGACCGGCTCTTTCAAAACACCTTACCTGAGCTTTCGCTCTCTGACCGTGACCGGCGCAGGATAAGGCCTGTGCAAAGGGAGATCAACTGTGGATAAAAGAGACTCGAGGCTACGGCTATTGCTTCCCAATAACGGGCATCTGTACAGTGGCACGATGCGACTGTTGAAAGACGCAGGTTTCTCGTTCCAAAAGCATCCCCGGCAATTATATACTGTGTGCGAGACTTACGGTGTGGAGCTGGCCTTTGTGCGAGGGGTGGACATTCCCTGGTACCTGGCACAGGGAGTGGGAGACCTGGGGATCACTGGCTATGACCTGCTCTACGAGCGGGGAATCGACCTGGGTCCCTGTCTGGGGCTGGGTTATAGCACCTGTCGCTTGTCGGTATGCGTGCCACAGGATTCCCTCTATCAAGATGTGGCCTCTTTAGCTGGAGTCCGAGTGGCAACGTCGCATCCCAATACCACGCGCTATTTCTTTAACCAATGGGACCTGGATATCGAGATCGTGACTCTGAAAGGCGCTCTGGAGATCGCGCCTCACCTGGGGGTGTGTCAAGCCACGGTGTGTCTGGTGGATACGGGGGTCACCAATGCCGTCAATGGCATCCGCGTCATTGCCGATCTATTGACCTCCCAGGCGACTCTCGTCGGTAGCCCTCAGTATGCGCCGCATAAAAAGCGCCAGGTAGAGCGGATGCGGGGGATCATACTCGAGGCGGCCCAGACCTACCACGCCAGCGCTGAGTCAGCGCTGGCAACCGAGCCTGTCGTCTTGGCCCAATCGCTGCCAGCCGATATCTGCCGCTGTTTATAACACCTTAGACCGCTCCCCGGTCACCGAAACCTTCAGGATGCTCTTGACGGTATAGCCTGTTTCTTCCTTCACCCGGGCCACGCCGCCATATTCGACCTTTTCGGCCACGCACACAATGTCGAGGATGTGGGCCCTGGCTTTTTGGATAGTCTTAATCATGGCGATCATTGTCCCGCCTGTGCTGATCACGTCGTCCACAATGACCACACGATCACCCTGGTTCACGCCATTTAGATACAGCTTGCCGTCCGTATATTCGCCATCGAAGGGCATTTCGATTTGGCCCTCAAGCCCGGAAGGATACCAACGGGCCAGGCCAAGGGATAATCCAGACAACAAGGCCGTGGCAGCCACCAGGATGCCTCCCTTATCTTCCTCCCCGACGACCTTGGATGCCCCCTCGAAATGGCCTATCTCCAGTACCCGCCGCGCCGCTTCGCGCAGTAGCTCGGCTGACGTGGCCGGTATCTGTTCGGTCAGGGGATTGATGATGAATTGACGACCTTTAATCGGTACCAAGACCTTATCATCGAAGGCCTGGCGAAGAATATCCATATATGCCTCCCTATAGTCAGTAGTTAGATTGCTGATTCTGCACCTCTACTCCCTCGGCGTCAAATAGCCCAATACTTGATAGGAGGATGTCGTGACAGTTCCAGCAGCAGGAAAAGGCAAAAAGGCAATTCTTGTGATTGATATGCAACGCGATTTCATAGATCAAGGGGCTCCGATCGAATGCCCAGGAGGTAGAGAGATCATTCCCTCTATCCAGCAATTGTTGAACCTGGCACGCCAAAAAGGGCTGCCGGTGATCTACACGCAGGAGGCCCACCGCGCCCAAGGCGTTGACTTTGGCCGGGAACTGGACGGCGAGGAGCCCGTGCACTGCGTTGAGGGGACGCCTGGCGTAGAGATCGTTCCGGATCTGGCCCCTCAACCTGGAGATTTCTTAATCGTCAAAAGGAGGTATAGCGCCTTCTTTGCAACCGACATGGACATATTATTGCGGGGCCTGGGGGTGGATACCCTTGTCCTGACCGGAGCAGCCACAGACGTGTGCGTCCGTGCCACCGCCCAGGACGCCCAGCAGTTGAACTACTGGGTCATTGTGCCAGAAGAATGCGTAGCCGGAACCTCTGTCGAGCAGCACCGCGCTGCTCTCCGCAACATCGCTTACATCCTGGGCAAAGTGCTGCCCCTGGGTACGGTTATGTCGATGATCGAGCAAGAGACAGGCGTAGTTTAACACAGTATCTGGTTCCTGGCAATCCACAAACGTTGGAAGGAGGCGACATTGCGTCAGCGTATCGAGGCCGTGCTGCGTAAGCAGCAGGCAGATTATTTGGAAATTCGCATCGAGGAAAGAGAATCGACGTATCTCCAGTGCCAGGACGGCAACGTGGAGGAAATTCGACGCACCACCGAACGCGGCGGCAACGTGCGTGCCCTGGTCAAGGGTGGCTGGGGATTTGTTTCCTTCAACGATTTGGACCGCCTGGAGGAATACGCGAGGCTGGCGGTGGCGCAGGCGCGGGCCGTGGGCCAGGGGAGAAGCGCCCTTGCGCCCGTAGAGCCGGTGATAGACTTCGTTTCTCTGGATTGGATTAAGTCTCCCGTGAGCGTACCCCTGACGGAAAAGAAAGGACTTTTCGAAGAATATCACCAGGTTATGGTTGGTGCCTCACCTCGCGTTGAGACAACTTTTGCCGATTACAGCGAAACTCACCGCCAGGTTGTTTTTGCCAATTCCGAGGGCACCTACCTGGAGCAAGAACAAGGGGACATCACCGCGACCTTTATAGCCCTGGCCCACGGTCTGGATGACCTTCAAAGTGCTCACCTGGGTGTCGGCAGCAGCAACGATTACGGTGCGATAGAAAATCTGCACGAAGAGCTGGCGAACGTGGCCCGCCGAGCCGAAGCTCTGCTCGAAGCGAAGCCTGTCAAAGGGGGGAGATACACCGTGATCCTGGATCCAGAGCTGGCCGGAGTCTTTATCCACGAAGCCTTCGGGCACTTGTCGGAGGCGGATTATGTGTACGAGGACGAACGGGTCCAGGCATTGATGTCCCTGGGACAGCGTCTGGGACCTCCTAGCCTTAACGTAGTCGATGGCGCAGCGGGACATAATTTGCGCGGCTCGTATCGATACGACGACGAAGGGACGCCTGCCTCTAACACTTACCTGATCCAGGAAGGAGTGCTGGTGGGACGGCTTCACTCACGGCAGACGGCGGGCATTATGGGCGAGACGCCCACAGGCAACGCCCGCGCTGTGAGTTACCGCTTTCCTCCCATTGTGCGCATGACCCGCACTTACGTCGAGCCAGGCGACACGACTTTCGAACAGATGATAGCCGACATCCAAGAGGGTATCTACGTCGTGGGTTCCTACGGCGGCGAAACCTCGCTCGACACGTTTAGCTTTTCTGCCGCCAGGGCGGTCATGATCCGCGACGGGCGACTGGCCGAGTTGGTACGCGGCGTCGAGCTGGCAGGCAACGTCTTTGAAGCTCTGCTCAACATCGAAGCCATTGGCAACGATTTGGCCTTTGATCAGAGCGGCGACTGCAGCAAGGAGCAACAATCTTCGCTGCCCATATCCAGCGGCAGTCCGCACCTTCGCATCCGCAACATGGTCGTCGGCTAGGAGGCTGAAACTCGCAAAAATCTGGGACGAAGCCTTCTTGTCGGGAAGTATTTGACATTTGACCAGGAGGCCATTATACTTAGTCTAGTTGTTAATACAACTGAACAAATAGCCTGTATTCAGATACAAATAACTTCAGAAGTGCGTTTCACCTGGACCCGTCGGGCACAATATTCCGAAATGAGCGAACCAGATTATAGGGCAAAGGCGATGCAGCTTAAATTAGACCCTATTCCTCGCTATTACCAACTCCAGCAGATCCTGCGCAAGCGGATCGAGTCGGGTGAATTCAAACCCGACGACCAGTTTCCTACTGAGAATCAACTGTGTCAGGAATACGGCGTCAGCCGGGGCACTGTCGGTCGAGCGATCAAGATCCTGGTCGATGAAGGTTGGCTGCACCGGATCCGAGGTCGAGGCACTTTTGTCAGCCGCCCATCTCTTACCCACGCCTTCTTTCATTTGGCTAACTTTGCCGACGACATGCAGCAACGCGGCCTGGAGCCCGGCACCAGGCTTCTCAGTCGAGAGGTAATCCCCGCCGACGAAAAAATCGCCGCTGCTCTGCAAATTCCTGTGAAGGCTCCGGTCATCAAGATCTCTCGGCTACGCCTGGCCAATGGCCGCCCTATGGCCTACGAAATACGCTACCTCGCTTACGACCTTTGCCCGCAGTTGATGGATGAAGATCTGGAAGAACAGTCCATCCACAGCCTGATCATCGACAAGTATGGTATCCCCTTGATTCGAGCCTGCCACACCATAGAGGCTCGTGTAGTATCCGAGCAAGAAGCAAAAATCCTTGAAGTCGAACCTGGCTCGGCCTGCTTCTTCATCGATCGGATTACTTACACCACTCACGAGCGACCAGGAAGCTGGTACCAGGCTCTTTACCGGGGCGACGAATACCGCTTTATCGCAGAATTTTAAAACGCAAGGTCCCGACTAACAGATGGAGAAAGGCCTATGGGCTATCTGCTGGCCACGATGGCCGCCATTCTATGGGCCACCCTGGGCATTCTGGGCAAATTTCTGTACGGCTATAATGCCGACCCCCTGACAATTGTTACCATTCGAGCGGTCATTGCCTTTGCGACCCTGGCGCTCATTTTGGCAATTGCCAACCGGCATCTGTTGCGCATTGGGCGACAGGATATCCCGTTTTTTGCTTTGTACGGATTGGTTGGCGTCACCTGTAACTATGCATTCTACTTTTATGCCCTTAGCCTGACCTCAGTGACGACTGCTGTGATCCTACTATATACTTATCCAGCTTTGGTGGCTCTATTGGCGGCTTTGCTCTTAAAAGAGCGCCTGGATTGGATTAAAGGCCTGGTCTTGATTCTGACCTTTGCCGGGTGTTTTGCAGTGGCTCAAGGTTACGACCCCACAGCTCTGAAGCTAAATCTGAAAGGGGTGTTGTTTGGTCTGGGGGCCGGGGTGACCGCAGCCATTTATAGCTTGTTCGGGAAAAAGGCATTGCAGCGATACGACTCGTGGACGACAGTTTGCTATGCCTTTGGCTTTGGTGCCCTGTTCCTGCTGGTTCTGCGCCCGCCCCAGGTCATTCTGTCTACGAGCTACCCCTGGCAGGCCTGGATAGCTATTCTGTCCCTGGCCTGGTTCCCGACCCTGCTCGCCTACGCCCTGTTTATGGCTTCGATGAAACACATCGAAGCCAGCAAGGCCAGCATCATCGCTACGCTGGAACCGGTCGTTGCCTCGCTGCTGGCCTATGTCATTTTGGGAGAAATCATCGAGTGGCCCCAACTGATAGGGGTAGGACTGGTGTTAACCGGTATCATTGTGCTTCAGTTCTCACCACGGCTCATACCGTCAAAACAAGATCTCGCTGCCAGACAAGAGAGATATTCATAAGAGGGTGTCTGAAAAGCCTGCCCCACGACCCGCGAGATCTGATCAGAGAGTTCTCGGAAAGTAGTCGTGGTGGGGAATACGCAATACGCACTACGAACGTGTTGCGTGGTCCGTATTCCGTCAGGCCAGGCACTTAGATGATAAAGGACTTTCCGAGAAAGCTCATCAGCGAAAGGAGGTGACGCTCAAGTCTATCCCAACACTGGTGGTGTTAACAATTCCCGATTGAACTGTAAAAGGAGGATGAGAAATGAAACGTGGGATTGTTTTGCTTGTTGCTCTGCTCACGGTGATTGGCTTACTGGCCGCTCAATGCGCGCCGGCAACTCAAGCTCCACCGACAGCGACCGAGGCGCCGGCTGCGGCAACTGAGGCGCCAGCGGCAGCGACCGAGGCGCCAGCTGCGGCGACTGAGGCGCCAGCGGCAGCGACCGAGGCGCCAGCGGCTGAAGCCGGCACCATTAAGATTGGCTTCTTCTCACCAACGACTGGTTTCGCTGCTGCCGATGGCACCAGCGCTTTGCAGTCGGCCCAACTGGCGGTGAAGATGATCAACGACAACGGCGGCGTGTTGGGCCAGTCGCTGGAGTTGGTCTACTACGACGACGCGGCCAAGCCGGATCAGGCCTCGTCCATCTCCCGTAAGCTCATCGAGCAAGATAAGGTGGTGGCAGGCATCAGCGGGTCTTACTCTGGCGCCACCCGGGCGGCGGCTCCTATCTTCCAGGAGGCGGGAGTGCCTATGATCTCGGCCTACGCCATCTACCCCGATATCACCGCCACCGGCGACAAGATCTTCCGCGTCGGCACGCTGGCCACGGTGCAGGGGCGCGTTGGCGCCGAACTGGTGGGCAAGGTCCTGGGCGCCAAGAGGGTGGCCATCCTGACGATTGACAACGACTTCGGCGTCTCCCTCACCGAGGGCTTCAAACAACACGCGGCCGAACTGGGGTTGGAGATCGTTCTCGAAGAGAAGTATCCTCTGGGTGAGACGGAGTTCCGCCCCATCATCGGCAAGATCAAAGAAGCCAACCCCGACGCGGTGTATGCCACCGGTTACTACAACGAAGCCGCCAACCTGGTCAGCCAGGCCAAGGATGAAGGCTTGACAGTCCAGGTCATCGGCCAGGAAGGCTACGACTCGCCCAAGTTCGTCGAACTGGCGGGCGCTGCTGCCGAGGGGACGATCATCACCACCGACCTCAACCGCGACAGCGATCGCCCCATGACCAAGCTCTTCCTGGAGCAGTACAAGGCGCAGTATGGTGAGGATGCGGATATGGTCGGCGCCTCGGCCTTCGACGCCGTGCAGGTGCTGGCTTACGCCATCAAGACGGCGGGCAGCACCGACCCCGACGCCATCACCGCCGCTATCGCCGGGCTGAAGGACTTCGAGGACGTGGCCAGCGGACCTTTCTGGTACTATACCCCAGGCCGGGAAGTGGTGCGCCCCGTCAGTTCGCAGATCGTCAAGGACGGCGCATTCCATCTCTACCACGAGTTCGACGACGAGACGTTGGTTTCGGCTGAAACGACAGCCATGCCGGCCGAGCAGCCAGCAGTAACGCTGGAAGGGCCTGTTAAGATTGGCTTCTTCTCGCCGACGACTGGTTTCGCTGCTGCCGACGGCACCAGCGCCTTGCAGTCGGCCCAGTTGGCAGTGAAGATGATCAATGACAACGGTGGCGTGTTGGGCCAGTCGCTGGAGTTGGTCTACTACGACGACGCGGCCAAGCCGGATCAGGCCTCGTCCATCTCCCGTAAGCTCATCGAGCAAGATAAGGTGGTGGCAGGCATCAGCGGGTCTTACTCTGGCGCCACCCGGGCGGCGGCTCCTATCTTCCAGG
>CAYTNQ010000036.1:0-31798 GCA_964439175.1 uncultured Anaerolineales bacterium
TCTTGATTGACTTTCAGGTAGACCCCTTTGCCAACGTCTTCCCTATGGTCGCGCCTGGCAAGAGTAACGCCGACATGATCCGTCGCCCTATTCCGGCCGGGGAAGCAGTTGAAGATTAGAGACCGGAGATGGGGGCCGATCTCTGACCACCAATCTCTGCTCTCGATTTTAAGGAGATAAACTTCATGGAACACACGATGATCGCATGGATGGAGGACAAGCCAGGAGTGTTGAATCGCGTGGCAGGCCTTTTCCGCCGGCGCAATTTCAATATTGAGAGCCTGGCCGTCGGGCCCAGTGAAACTCAGGGTATCAGCCGGATGACATTCGTGGTAGATGGCGACAGCCGCCAGTTGCGTCAGGTACAGACACAACTCTCCAAGCTGATCAACGTGACCGCTGTACAAGACGTGACCGACGAGCCGACGGTCATCCGCGAATTGGCATTGGTCAAGGTGCAAGCCACCAGCGCCAATCGCGCCGAAATCCTGCAACTGGTTGACATCTACCGTGCCAGCATTATAGACGTGGCGATGGATTCGCTGGTCATTCAGATCACCGGCCCGGAGGAGCGTGTCGACTCGCTGATCAAATTGCTGGAGACTTTTGGCATTAAAGAGATGGTTCGCACCGGCCGGGTGGTGATGATACGCGGTAACGGTAGAGTAAACGGTAGACAGTAGACGGTAGACAAGGAAGAGGACGGAGGACGAAAGACGAAAAGCCTTCGCTAAAATATCCCGTCGTCCTCCGTTATTGGTCATTTCATCATTAATCTCTAGAAGGAGAGGCAAAACGTGGCTAACATCTACTACGACAACGACGCCGACCTGAGTCTGCTGAACGGGAAGAAAATTGCAGTCATCGGGTATGGAAGCCAGGGGCACGCCCACGCGCTCAACCTGCGTGATTCGGGAGCCGATGTGCGGGTAGGGTTGCATTCGGGCAGCAAATCCCGCGCCAAGGCCGAAGCCGAGGGTTTGCGGGTGATGTCTGTCGCTGACGCCTGTGCCGAAGCCGACGTGATTATGCTGTTGGCACCCGACACGAAACAGCCGACCATCTACAAAGAATCCATCGAGCCGCATCTGGCACCGGGCAAAACACTTATGTTCGGGCATGGGTTCAATATCCGTTTTGGGCAAATCGTTCCCCCGGAGTTCGTGGACGTGAGTATGATTGCGCCCAAAGCGCCAGGTCACCGGATGCGCGAATTGTTCGTCGAAGGGGTGGGCACGCCCTGTCTCCTGGCTGTTCAACAAGATGCCAGCGGTCAGGCCAAGCCCTTCGCCCTGGCTTACGCCAAAGGCGTGGGTGGCACGCGAGCGGGAGTCATCGAAACTACTTTCGCTGAAGAGACGGAGACCGATCTGTTTGGCGAACAGGCGGTGCTGTGTGGCGGTGTCAGTGCCTTGGTCGAGAGCGGGTTCAACACACTGGTGGAGGCTGGCTACCAACCTGAAATCGCTTACTTTGAGTGCTTGCACGAATTGAAACTTATCGTAGATCTGATGTACCAGGGTGGGCTCAGCTATATGCGCTACAGCGTCAGCGATACGGCTGAGCATGGCGATTACACGGGTGGCCCCAAGATCATCACCGACGAAACCCGGGTGGCTATGAAAAAGATGCTGACCGACATCCAGTCGGGGGCTTACGCCAAAGAGTGGATCGAGGAAAACGCCAAAGGACGGCCCTGGTTTAACGAGCGGCGCCAAAAGGCTCGCGACAGCCAGATCGAGCAGGTGGGCAAAGCGCTGCGAAAGATGATGCCCTGGCTGAATCCGAGGGAGATAGAGTAAGGGACTGGAGACTGGAGATTGGAGATTAGAGATTGCCTGCCCCCCGGCCCGCTGGCGCAGTCCAGGACGGGCCGCCACGCGGGCCAGGGTGCCGCGCCGACAGGTGCACCGTCCCGGCACGGGGCAGGCAGGGCGGGCTGGGGGGTAGGCCGGGGGAGATTAGAGGCATTGTGCCCTTTGGGAATTGAGGTCACGGAAGGGGGTGATGGTCCATGACGGACGATGGTCTTGCTGATCTTGCCATCCGCCATCTACTACCGATTATCGGCTACATGCCTATCAACTATTCGAAAGGAGATTACCCGTCATGGACGAGGATGGGGTACACACTCAAAATGCTCAAGATACCGTACTGATTTTCGACACCACCCTGCGGGACGGTGAACAATCGCCGGGTGCGACGCTGAACGTGACAGAAAAGCTGGAGATCGCGCGCCAGCTTTCACGGCTGGGCGTGGATATTTGCGAGGCCGGTTTTCCCGTCGCCTCACCTGGCGACTTTGAGGCGGTGCGTCGTATCGCCCAGGAGGTCGGCCCGCTGACCGAAGGCCGCAAGACCGGCCAGCCGATGGTCATCGCCGGGTTGGCACGTGCCAACCAGGAGGATATCGCCCGCGCCTACGAGGCCATCAAAGTTGCGCCGCGCCACCGCATTCACACATTCCTGGCCACCAGTGACATCCACCTGATGCACAAGCTCAAGATAGATCGGGAGGAGTGTATCCAGCAAGTGATCGAAGCGGTGAGTTATGCCCGCAGTCTGTGTGATGATGTGGAATTCTCGCCCGAGGACGCTGGTCGCTCCGATCCGGAGTTTTTGAGTGTGGTGCTGGGCGAGGCCATCAAGGCGGGTGCCACCACTCTCAACATCCCTGACACCGTCGGCTACACCACGCCCGAGGAATTCGGTTGGCTCATGGGATATCTGATCGAAAACACGCCTGGTGCCGACCAAGTCATCTGGTCAGTGCATTGCCACGATGACCTGGGGCTGGCCACGGCCAACACGCTGGCCGGCGTCAAGGCCGGCGCACGCCAGGTAGAAGTCACCATCAACGGGATTGGGGAGCGGGCCGGCAACACCTCGCTGGAAGAGGTGGTGATGGCTCTCCACACCCGGCCCCAGGTCTACAAGCTGCACACGAACATCGATGCCAGGCAAATCACGCGCACCAGCCGTATGGTGAGCGCCTATACCGGCATGGTCGTTCAGCCTAACAAAGCCATTGTCGGCGCCAACGCTTTTGCCCACGAGGCGGGCATTCATCAGGACGGTATGCTTAAGAGCCATCTGACCTACGAGATTATGCGGCCCGAGACTGTGGGGCTGACTTCCTCCCGGCTGGTATTGGGCAAGCACTCGGGTAAGCATGCCTTCCGCGTCCGCCTGCAGGAGTTGGGCTACGACAATTTGAGTAACGAGGAGATCAATCTGGCCCTTGAGCGTTTCAAGAGGCTGGCCGACAAGAAAAAAGTAGTTGCCGACGCCGACATCGAGGCCATCATCGCCGACGAGATCTACCAGCCGCCAGAAACCTGGAGACTGAATCATATCCAGGTCTCTTGCGGCGACCATAGCATGCCCACTGCCACCGTCAGCCTGACCGGTCCCGGCGGCCAAATTTACCAGGACGCCGCCCTGGGCACCGGACCGGTAGATGCGGTCTACCAGGCGATCAACCGCATCGTGGGTGTGCCCAACACGCTGACTGAATTCAGCGTCAAGTCTGTCACCGAGGGGATTGACGCCGTGGGCGAAGTGACTATTCGCATCCAGCCAGACAATGGCGACCATAACCACGCTTTCAATCCGCAAACTGGCCAGCCTTTTGTTCGCACCTTCAGCGGTCACGGTGCCAGCACCGACATCATCGTCGCCAGTGCCCGGGCCTATTTGAGTGCACTCAACAGAATGCTGGCTGCACGGGAGGAAAAAGGGATCAGGGTATCCCCCCGCCCCGGCGGTCGGGCCGGGGGGATCAGGGAACCAGGCAACGGTGTCGCCTGATGCCCCGCTTCTCTGGTGCCTGAAACCCAGGAGGCAAAGGAATGGCCTATCTCAAATCTCAAATCCTCAATCTCCCTTCTCCCATTTCTACCCTTGGACTGGACGAACACGATGCCTGCGCCATCGTCGCCTCAGTGCGCAAAACTGGCGAAGCCACGCACGGCAATCTGAAGCGCACGCTGGAGGCCCTGAGTAAAATGGGGCATCGTTCTGGTGACGTGAATGGCGAGGGCGATGGCTGTGGCGTGCTTACCGATATTCCCCGCCGCCTGTGGGCCGACGCGCTGGAAGAGGCAGGAAAACCGGCCTGGCTGGCTGAAGATCGGCGTTTCTTCGTGGGGCATCTGATGATCCCCGCGTCGCAACGGGACAAAGCGTGGGAACTTCAGGAGCAAGTACTCAAACTGGTCGCCGACTCAGGCGCCGACCTGCTCGTCGAACGTCCTGGCCAGACGCGTCACATGGCCCTGGGGCGGCTGGCCCGCGGACAGGAGCCCATCTTCTGGCAAATCGCCGGGGTGGTGGGAAACTGCCCCCTGGAACAGGTTGAAAGCCACCTGTTTGAACTGGCCCTGGCCATCAATCAAACCGCGCACATTCACGTAGCTTCCCTGTCGAGCCATAGTGTCGTATACAAAGTGCGCGGGTCTGTCGAGACTCTTTACCATTATTACCCCGAACTGCGCAGCCCCAATTACACTTCTGCCATCACGCTGGGGCATACGCGCTATTCTACCAACACCGCTACCATCTTCGAGCGGGTACAGCCTTTCACTCTCTTGGGGCACAACGGCGAAATCAACACCATTGCCCGCCTGCGCGAGCAGGCGGGTATGCTCGGCGCGCAATTGATCGAAAGGGGCAGCGACTCGCAAGACCTGGATCAGACTATTGCCACCCTCATCCATTGCTATGGATTCACACTGATCGAAGCGATGGAACTGGTTTTCCCCCCTATTCTCAGCGAAGTGGAAAAGCTGCCCCCTGACCTGCAAGCAGTCTACCACTACTACCGACACGCCCTTGGGCCCTTTGCCCAGGGGCCGGCTGCCATTGTGGCCCGCTATGGTGACGAATGCGCCTTCAGCGTAGATGCCCTGGGTCTACGCCCCCTCTGGTTCGGCGAGACCGAAAAAGAATACTTCTTCTCGTCCGAAAAGGGAGTAGTTCACCTCGATCTGTTATGCTGCGACCCGCGCCCCCTCTCACCCGGCGAGAAGATGGGGCTACGCTTGCGTCGACACGAGGGGGTTCAGGTACTCGACTATCCTGCTGTGCAACAACGGCTGCTTAAGCTGGCACGCCGTCGTTTCAGTTCGTTCGAACAGATCGAGGCGGCCCTGGAACCGCCGGAACCAAAACGGAGTGGGGGTAGGTTGGTAGATTGGAAAATTGGTAGACTGGTAGATCGGGAGCCTAGACAAACTCAATCTAGCAATCCACCAATCTACCAATCTACCAACCTTCCAGCCTACCCACTCCACGATCTGGATCGCTGGCTAGCTGCTTTTGGTTGGGGCCGCGATGACCGGGAATGGGTGCAATCATTGGCACAAGCCGGCCAAGAACCGATCGGTTCTTTGGGCTATGATGGCCCGTTAGCGGCGCTGTCCACCGAGCGGGAAAACGTGGCAGATTACTTCAAAGAGGCAGTGGCTGTTGTCACCAACCCGGCCATTGACCGGGAACGCGAGAAGGAGCACTTTTCGACTCAATGTGTCATTGGCCCCCGGCCTAATCTCACCCCTGACGGATTGATGACGCCAGCGCGGTTGGCCCTCGACTGTCCCATCCTGAGTGGGGGACATCCCAATCCCGGAGGGGGACCCGCAAGCGAGCCTATGTTGCCCGAATCTCTCGGTTGCGACGTGGCCAGGAGTTTGGGGACAATGCGGCTGGAAGATGTAATCGCCTCCTTTGGCGAAGCAGCCGTAGCCCGGCTGGCGACTGTCACTCAGCCGGGCGAAACAGTGGCTGGTGCCCTGGATCGGCTGGCTGGCTCTGCTGTCGAGGCCGTTCGCGCTGGCGCCGAGCTCATCCTCCTCGATGATGGGCCGGCTTTCACCGAGGGCTGCGGCTGGGTAGACCCTCATCTGGCCGTAGCCATAGTAGACCAAGCACTGCGAACGACCACTCCCCAAGAGTGGAAGACTGGAAGGCTGGAAGAGTGGAAGGCGTCAGAACCGGGCCAATCTTCCACTCTTCCACTCTTCCAGTCCTCTAGCCTTCGCCGCCAAACCGGCATCGTCCTCCGCTCTGGCGCCATCCGCAACCTGCATGACCTTATGATGGCACTGGGTTTAGGTGCAGACGCCGTTGCACCTTATATGCTGCTGGAAGTGGCTGTAGACCCCGGTCGCCAACTCACCCTGACCGACCGGGCAAAACGTCTGAACAACACTGTCACTGCCCTACACACAGGGCTGGAGAAAGTGACCAGCACTATGGGTATTCACGAATTGCGCGGCTATGGTCGCCTCTTCGCCAGTATTGGCCTCAGCCAACCGATATCGGAGGCGATGGGCACTGTCAACTATGCCGGATCGGAGCAGCGCGGTCTCACCTGGGCCGACCTGGATGCTGATGTAGCAGCCCGGGCTGCCGTCATCGCCGGGGAAGGGGAGCCTCGCCTCACCCGAGTGCAGCACTTCTATCCTAAAGTGTGGAAGGTCGCCGGGCAAGTAGGTAGGGGAGAAGTTGATGGTCATGGCTTTGAAGAGCAGGGCGAGGCACTGGCCAAGACACAGCCAGTTGCTCTGCGTCACGTGCTCGACTTTCGCTTTCCCGATAAGATGGAAGAAGGGAAGGATGGAAGAGTGGAAGGTTCGGGAGACCCTTCCCACCCTCCGGCTATCCCTTCTTCCATCCTTCCTATTAACGTTGACGCCGGATTGACCGGCCACGACCTGCCCTTTGTCATCGCCTCCATGTCTTTCGGCTCGCAAGGAGAAATTGCTTTCCGGGCCTACGCCGAGGCTGCCTACCGGCTGAACATGATTGCGCTCAATGGCGAAGGGGGCGAGATTCGGAGCTTGATGGGACGATACCCTCACAATCGCGGACAGCAAATCGCCTCTGGTCGTTTTGGGGTGGACGTGGACCTCATCAATTCATCCAATCTGTTGGAGATCAAAATAGGTCAAGGAGCCAAGCCAGGCGAAGGGGGACACCTGCCGGGGCGCAAAGTGTCGGCCAAAGTGGCTGCGGCCCGTCACGCCCGACCGGGTGTTGATCTCATCTCACCCTCAAACAACCACGATATCTATTCCATCGAAGATCTGGCCCAGTTTATCGAAGAGTTAAAGACGGCCAACCCCAAGGCGCGGGTAGCGGTCAAGGCCCCGGTCGTTCCTGGAATCGGCATCATCGCCATCGGTATTGCCAAGGCTGGCGCTGACATCATCAACCTCACCGGCTACGATGGCGGAACTGGCGCCGCTCGCAAACACTCCATTAAACACGTGGGACTGCCGGCCGAAATCGGCGTCGTTGAGGCGCATCGCGCTCTTACCGAGGCAGGGCTGCGCCATCGGGTGGAACTATGGTGTGACGGGGGCATCCGCACCGCCGCCGACGTGGTGAAGATGATCTGCCTGGGCGCCAACCGGATCGGGTTCGGTACGTTGGCGATGGTCGCCATCGGCTGCACCATCTGCCGCTCCTGCCAGAGCGATACCTGCCACGTGGGTATTGCCACTCAAATCGAAAGCGTGGCTCAGGCCGAAGCGCACGGCCTACGTCGCTTTGTGCCCCGCGATTTTGACCTGGCTGTGCAGGGGTTGGTCAATCTTTTTGGTGCTATGGGCGATGGTGTGCGCGAGATCACTGCCCGCCTGGGCTTTGAGCGTACGCAGGATCTGGTGGGGCAGACAGATCTGTTGATTCAGGTTTCGCACCAAGACCGGTTGGACCTGGACGACATGCTGACCCAGGTCACACAGTTCCTGACAGTCCCGGTGGCGTCCCGACCATTGCACTTAGGCCAACGACCGCTGCGCCGGCCCCGTAATCATTTAACCACCGTCATTTCCAACATGGTGATGGAGACCGCCGTAGTGGGTGAGGAGGTGATCAGCTTTGAAGATGATAAGGTAACGCCGGTGGACCGCGCCCTGGGCACACACCTGGCGGGTGCACTGACTCGCTATCGACAGCAGTGGATGTGGCCGCCGGGGCATGGGGGCGTTGGAGGCAGCCCGGAATCGTGGCGACCGCCCATCAACGGCGGCAACGGCGATGGCCACCATGTGCGAGAGACCAATCTGCGATTTTACGCGAGTTCAGTGCCGGGCAATGGATTGGGGGCTTACACTACCCACCCGGTCCACATCACTGTAGAAGGAGGCGCGCAGGATGGCGTCGCCAAGGGGATGCACGGCGGGCGCGTAGCCATCCTGAAGGGATACAACCACGACGGCGTACCTTTGGACGGTTCTGTCGGTAAGGGCCTGGCCTACGGCGCGATTGGGGGCCTGATCATCGTGCAGGGAAATGCTGACTCGCGGGCCTGCATTCGCCTTTCTGGCGCAGATGTGATCATTGGCGGCGAAATCCACCAGCCGCTCAACGATAGTTTGGGCTTCATCGGTGCCCGGGCTAACGTCACAGGCTTTTTGTGCGAATATATGACCGATGGCCGGGTTCTGGTATTGGGGGATCCCGGCCCCTGGCTCTGCGCCGGCATGACCGGCGGCGTCCTCTACTTGCGACTGCAACCTCATCTGAACTTCGATCGAGATGCTATTCGTCGGCGCATCGCCCGGGGTGCTCACGTGGTCCTGCGCGGCGTGGACGAGCGCGACGAAGCCAACCTGCGCGAATTGCTGACTGCTTACGCCGACGAACTACTGCGCAGCCACCAACCCCATGAAGCTGATCGAATCCTCGATTTACTGCACGACTGGCGCAAGATTTTCGTGAAGATAGAGCCGACGCATCAACAGGTAAACCAGGCGGTGAGCACAGAATAAATTTTGGAGGAACATCGTAATGAACATTCAACCCCGAACTCTGTTCGACAAAATATGGGACGACCACGTAGTGATGGAGGAGCCAGGCAGCCCGGCCATGCTCTACATTGACCTGCACCTGGTGCACGAAGTCACCTCGCCCCAGGCCTTTCATGGATTGCGCGAGCGCGAATTGGCGGTGCGCCGTCCCTTGCAAACAGTAGCAACAATGGACCACAGCATCCCCACCACACCGCTCGATCAGGGACCTACGGGGGAGGGCAAGGGGGGGTGGACCATCCTGGACGACATGGCCGCCCGTCAAATCGCCCAACTGGAGGCCAACTGCCGAGAGTTTGGGATTCCCCTGCACGGGATGAACAGTCCCACACGCGGCATCATCCACGTCATCGGCCCCGAACTGGGATTGAGCCAGCCTGGCATGACCATTGTCTGTGGCGACAGCCACACCGCCACTCACGGAGCCTTCGGCGCCCTGGCCTTCGGCATCGGCACCAGCGAGGTAGAGCACGTGCTGGCCACCCAATGCTTGTTGCAACGCAAGCCCAAGACCTTTGAGGTACGGGTGGAAGGCCGCCTGGAGCCAGGTGTATCAGCCAAGGATATCATCCTGGCTCTCATCGTCCGAATCGGCGTGGGTGGCGGCACGGGCCACGTCTTCGAGTACACTGGCCCGGCCATTCGCGCCCTTTCGCTGGAAGAGCGCATGACCATCTGCAATATGAGCATCGAAGGGGGCGCACGCGCCGGCCTCATCGCTCCCGATGACACTACCTTTGAATACCTGGCCGGCCGGCCCTATGCGCCGCAAGAGGCCGGGTGGGATGCTGCTGTTGAGCGCTGGCGTCAGCTCCCCAGCGATCAGGGGGCTGTCTATGGCCGATCGCTGACCCTCGATGCCGGCGCGTTGGAGCCGATGATCACCTACGGCACCAACCCTGGCATGGGCATTCCTATCAGCGCTCCTATCCCCGATCCGGATACCATCCCTGAGTTGAGCAAGCGCCAGGCGGTGCGAAAAGCCCTGGACTACATGGCCCTCGCGCCGGGCAGACCGCTGCTGGGTCATCCGGTAGACGTGGTCTTCATCGGTAGTTGCACCAATTCCCGCATCTCCGACCTGCGCCAGGCTGCCACGCTGATGAAGGGCCGTAAGGTCAAAAAGGGGGTGCATATGTTAGTCGTGCCCGGGTCGCAACAGGTGAAGCGCCAGGCCGAGACCGAGGGGCTGGATTGCATCTTCAAAGAGGCTGGCGCCGAGTGGCGCGAATCGGGGTGCAGCATGTGTATTGCCATGAACGGCGACGAACTTCAGCCAGGTCAATACGCTGTCAGCACCACTAACCGCAACTTCGAGGGGCGGCAAGGGAAGGGGGGGCGTACCTTTTTGGCCAGCCCGCTCACGGCCGCCGCTGCCGCCATCACTGGCATGGTAACAGATGTCCGAAGTATGCTGGCGTCTTAGCGGCGTAGCGCCTATCACTTCCAAGGCTAAGACGCTGGCCGCCAGGACGCTAATCAGGAGAGACCGATGGAACCTTTTAAAACTTTGACCAGTCACATGGTCACCATCCCCGTCGAAAATATTGACACCGACCAGATCATACCGGCCCGCTTTATGAAAACGACGACCAAAGCTGGTCTGGGCAGGCACTTGTTCGCCGACTGGCGTTACAATGCCGACGGAACCCCCAAGCCCGATTTCGTGCTCAACCGGCCGGAGGCGCAGGGCGCGCGAATCTTGCTGGCCGGCGACAACTTTGGTTGCGGCTCCAGTCGCGAGCACGCTCCCTGGGCATTGACGGACTTTGGCTTCCGGGCCATCATCAGTACTTCTTTCGCCGACATCTTCCGCAACAACGCGCTGAAAAACGGCCTGCTGCCGGTCATCGTAGATGCCGAGACCCATCGCCAGCTTTTGGACCTGGTTGCCAGGGACAGCCGAAAGTCCTCGAGGGCTGGAGAACAGCCCGGCCCAGAAATTACGATTGAGCTGGCATCGCATACGCTGTACATGACCGATGGGCGACAGGTGACTTTTCCCATCGATGAATTCAGCAAATCTTGCCTGCTGGCTGGCATTGACCAATTGGGCTATTTATTCAAACACGAAGCGCTCATTGCCGCCTACGAACAGAAACATCCCGCGCGCATCTGCACCGCCATTCTGTAGAAATAAGAAGGCATAAATCAAAACTGCCGGCTATTCAAACCAACTCGGGAGGAGAAAATGAGAAAGAACAATCGGAAAGAAAACTATCCCGCCCAGTACTTTCGCCCTGGTACCAACGGGTCCGGACCATCTTCTGCAATCTGGGGACAAGGAGAGCAACAGGCTACTCCCTTCAACAGGGCAATCAGTGGCAATGGCCGGGATGGCCTCACTATCCCTGTTCCCCTTTTTGATTGGCAGGCCAGCGAGGCGCTGATGAAGTGCTACAATGGCTGATCTGGCGAACGAGAACAAAAAGGAGACCAACGATGAAGTCACAGCGTATGCTTGAGGCACTCTATGGGGGGCAACTTACCTTCCGTGCCAGGGAGCATCAGCCTGGTGCGAGTCAGAGCGCGGATTCTGACCAATACGATGCTTCGGAGACATTTCACCCGACGGCTCCGCCGCATCATATAACCCAGGCCGAGCGAGCCAACATGCACCCCGACCGCCAAGACCTGGAATGGTCCTATTGCCGTGGCCCCTGGGTCGGTTAACAGGATTAGTAGCTAATGCTATTCTTTGTTCAGATTAGGAGGGTGAACTGGGTGACGGGCACACGATGGCGTGTGGCATCCGTCGCCCAGACAATCGGATGCTCCAAGTGAGAAGGGAATAGGAAGTCAGGGGATCAGGAATCAGGGGATCGGTCGATTCCACACTCTGATTCGCCAACTTATCGCCTCCAGTCTATCGACTCCCAATCCACCAATTCCCAATCTACCAATCTGCCAGTTTACCAAAGTACTTGTCCAATAATGACTTTGCATTTTAGTCGGCAAATTAGGCGTAAACTGATGGCAGAAGTACCAAGTTATTTCTAGACAAGTGCAAAGGAGCATCCGATGACCAAACTTCACCTTTATGATACCACCCTGCGCGATGGGACTCAGCGTGAGGGGATTTCTCTTTCTCTAGACGACAAGCTTAAGATCGCCCGCAGGCTCGATGGATTTGGCATTCATTACATCGAAGGAGGATGGCCCGGCTCCAACCCCAAAGACGTAGAGTTCTTCCGCCGGGTTCGGTCGCTAGGACTGACGCAGGCCAAAGTGGCTGCTTTCGGCAGCACGCGCAAAAAGGACATCCGTCCTGAGGATGACGCCAACCTGAAAGCGCTGCTCGAAGCGGAAACGCCCGTTGTCACCCTGGTCGGCAAAAGTTGGGTCTTGCACGTCACGCAGGTGATCGAGACCAGCCTCGACGAAAACCTGGCGATGATCGGCGAGAGTGTGGCCTATGCTAAAGCGAACGACAGGGAGGTCGTGTACGACGCCGAGCACTTCTTCGATGGATATAAGGCCGACCCCGATTACGCGCTGGCGACTCTGCACGCAGCGGCTGCCAATGGGGCTGACGTGCTGGTGCTGTGCGATACGAGTGGTGGTTCGCTGCCTTGGGAGGTCGAGGAGATTACCAGGGCTGTGGCTGCTGAGTTCGAGACGCCGCTGGGTATCCACACCCACGAAGACGCAGGCTGTGCCGTCGCCAACACTCTGGTCGCCGTCCGAGCCGGCGCCGTTCACGTACAGGGGACCATCAACGGCTATGGCGAGCGGGTGGCTAACGCCAACCTGTGCACCATTATCCCCGACTTGCAACTGAAGATGGGGTTCTCCTGCGTCCCGGTCGAAAAGCTGGCTCGCCTCACCGAGCTCTCGCGCTTTGTGGCCGAAGTCGCCAATCTGGCCCACGACAATCATCTACCCTATGTGGGGGCCAGTGCTTTTACCCACAAGGGCGGCATTCACGTGGCGGCGATGCTGAAGAACGAAGACAGCTACCAGCACGTAGACCCGGCCCTGGTTGGCAACCGGCGGCGAAGCGTCGTATCGGAATTGTCGGGGCGGGGTAACGTGCTGGACAAAGGAAAGCAGTTGGGCCTCCAGGTCAACGGTGAACAGACGCGCGAAGTGCTGGAACAAATCAAGCAGCTCGAAGCTCAGGGTTTCACCTTTGAGGGGGCGGAGGCGTCGGTTGAGTTGATGCTGCGCCGCTCGCATCCCAGCTATGTGCCCCCCTTTGAACTGATTGATTTCATGGTCGTCGTCGAGCGCCGGCGGGGACGGGGCCTGCTGGCCGAAGCGACCGTAAAGGTACGCGTCGGCCCCAAGTTGATGCACACCGCTGCCGAGGGCAACGGCCCGGTCAATGCCCTCGACGCCGCCTTGCGCAAAGCGCTGCTTGACGTGTACCCCCAGCTCTCCAGTGTGAAGTTGGCCGACTACAAAGTACGCATCCTCGACAGCGACACCGGCACCGCTGCCAACGTGCGAGTGCTCATTGACACCGCCTACAGGTCCTCTTCAAGTGGGAATAGTACCCGCCGCTGGAGCACTGTCGGTGCCAGCACCAACATCATTGAGGCCAGTTGGCGCGCCCTGGCCGATAGTATGGAATATGCGTTGTTGAATGGGGGGAAGTAGCAGGAGTCAGGGAATCAGGGATCAGGGAATCAGGGATCAGGAAATCAGGAAATCAGGAATCAGAGATATACTCAACACCCATGCGGGTATCATAACAGGTGGCAAATAGCAGTTGCTGCCTACCTGATTCCCTGATTCCCGATTCCCTGATCCCCTAATCGCTGGAGGTTTACTAATGCACCCTTCTGCTCAAAAAGTGGCCGACGCTGCCCGCCAATTGGGTTTGAGCGTCGAAATCGTGGAATTTGAAGAGACGACCCGCACTGCCCAGGACGCGGCCAATGCTATCAGTAAGCATCCCACTGGGATAGGCTGCCAGGTGGCGCAGATTGTGAAGAGCTTGCTCTTTGTCGCGGACGGGCAACCGGTGATGGCGCTGGTCTCCGGGGCCAATCGCCTGGACGAGCGCAAGCTGGCCGCCCTGCGCGGTGTGGGTCGCAAAAAGATCAAGCGCGCCGACGCCGACACTGCCAAGGCCGTTACCGGTTTCAGCATTGGCGGCGTACCTCCCTTTGGACATACCTCCAGGCTGCCGATTTACGTAGACCAGGACCTGACCCACTTCGAGGTGGTGTGGGCTGCCGCCGGCACCCCTTTTGCGGTCTTCGCCATCACGCCGGGGGAACTGGTGCGGGCCAGCGGGGGGATGGTGGTGGATCTGGCAGCGGATAAGTAGCGGATAAACGGATGGGGTTACGTCGTTTCCGCCCTCTGGGGTCATTGATTTGTGGCATGGATTGGTGTATACTGGATGTGAGGGTTGGTCAGCATTTTACGCATATTGAACGATATATGGCAAAGAGACTCAATCCAAGGAATCCAAAATGCTAACGAGAGAGGAAATATATGGAAGTGCTCCGCGAACAGTATGCTTATCTGGCCTCTGAATATGGCATCAGGCGGATAGGTCTATTCGGGTCGTATGCCAAAGATACCCCAACCGAAGTCAGTGATATTGACCTGGTTGTGGAATTTGAACGGCCCATTGGCTTTAGATTCATCGAACTGAGTGAATACTTAGAGCGTTTACTGGGTGGGAAAGTCGATATCCTCACACCGGCAGGGATTCAAGGGATAAGAATCGACTATATCGCGCAAGATATTCGGGAAAGTATCATCTATGTCCAAACGTAGTGACAAGGAATTTTTAAGAGATATTGAAGAAGCGGCGCAGCGTATCAGCACCTACATTACCGGGATGACGTATGAAGCATTTTTGCGGGATACCAAGACCCAAGATGCCGTCATCCCTAGCACAGGCATGGCGAGCTAACCCGCCAGGGCCAGTATTGAACTCGTACGCAAAAAAGAGAAAATCGTGTAAAATGTAGGCGGGAGACTGTATGTGCTGGTGGCGACAAGAGAGGAGGACAGTGTGGTGACTAATACCGTGGCTGAGATGACTCAGACGGAATTCAAAGAAATGTTGGAAGCTGTCGTTGAGGCCGTTGTGGAACAGAAGTTGCTTGAAATCCTTGGCGATCCAGATGAGGGGTGGGAGATTCGACAATCCGTTCAGGAAAGGCTGCTACGGCAGAAGCAGGCATTTGCTCAAGGAGCCAATGGTCAGCCATTTGAAGATGTGGTCCAGCGACTGGGGTTAGACTGACCGATGTATCAAATTCGAATCCTGGATGTCGCAGAGCGTGAACTAGCCCAACTGGACAAGACAGTTGGGCGTCGCATTGTCAAGCGGATTCGCTGGCTGGCAGAGAATGTTGAGGACGTAAAGCCGATGCCACTTACCGGCGACCTGGCAGGTTTCTACAAACTTCGAGTAGGGGACTATCGAGTCGTGTATGAGATTCTTCATGCGGAGCAGATGCTTGTGATACATCTGATTGGACACCGAAGTGAGATATATGGGAAGAGGTCGCGATAGCCCCGGCGTTATAGGGTGGTCCGCTAATTCCAGCGGCGGCTGAACCTGTGCCACTGGGTGCTTTCCTTACTATCCATAGGAGAATTAGTCGCTATCACGCCTCGCAGTTTTTGTAAGGGCCAAGTGGGGAGGAATAGGAATCATGACATATCAGGTCAAACTGGATGAGGCTAAAGCACGCTTGCTCGATTTGATTGAGGCTGCCATCAGAGGGGAAGACGTCTTCATTCTCAAAGATGACCACCCAGTGGTACAACTGGTGCCAGTTGAACCCCCTAAACGCCATGCCCAGTTTGGCAGTGCCAAAGGTTTAGTGGTCATGGCTGAGGATTTTGATGCCTTGCTCGAAGACTTCAGTGAGTATATGCCATGAGAGTGCTCCTGGACACCCATACTTTCTTGTGGTTCATTGGCGGTAGCAGCAATCTCAGCCCAACCGCACGGGTGCTCGTTGAGAATGCCGACAATCAACCATTTCTCAGCACCGCCAGTCTGTGGGAAATGGCTATCAAGTTGAGCATTGGCAAGTTAAGCTTGGGCCAACCGTTTGAGACGCTCATTCCCGAACAGATGGCATTGAACGGTATTAGACCTCTGCAAATTGAGATGGCCCATGTCGTGGCTGTGGCGAAGCTGCCTTTTCATCATCGTGACCCCTTTGATCGACTACTGATTGCGCAGTCGCTGGTCGAGCAGATACCTATTGTTTGTGGTGATCTCGCGTTTGATTCGTACTCTATTGAACGACTCTGGTGAGCGCCAGCGGGGGCATTATTGAAGAAAGACAGGAAACAGTAGTGCGGAACATCCAAGCGGCGGTACGTTCTCTTGGCTTGATGGCACAGTACGACGAGGAAAAACTCCGTCCATCCGCAAACGCGCTGCGCCAACTATAGACAATGGAACTCTTGCCGCCCGATGAAATAGAAACCGCGTTAGCCAGTTATTAGCGTGTTTTCACTATCCATATCTGGATATAATCCAAAGTATGGAAACATTAAGCCAATATAAGGTCAATTCAATTACAGATGTGATCAGTGTCGCAGGTCTTACGGAGCGTGTAGACCTCTATCGCGTTGATGCGTGCCGCAATCTGGATTCCGAGCAGCGGTCAAAAATGGGGCAGTTTTTCACGCTGCCCTCTGTCGCCCGATTTATGGCCTCATTGTTTGGGAATTCATCGCAGGAAATTCGCCTGCTCGATGCAGGCGCGGGTGTGGGGACCCTGACAGCGGCATTTGTGGAGGAAGTTTGCCAACACGATAAGCGACCTCACATCATTTCGGTGATAGCCTATGAGTTGGAGCCACTCCTGGTTGAATACCTCCATTCCACACTGGTTGAATGTCAAGAGGTATGCCAGGAATACGGGGTAGAATTCATTGGGAAGGTGTTAGAGGAAGATTTCATTGATGCGGGTGTGGAAATGCTGAGAGGGGGCCTGTTCCCTGTCGAACGCTATGCGTTTAATCGTGCTATTCTAAATCCCCCCTACAAGAAAATCAGAAGTGACTCGAGGCACCGGCGTCTGCTCAGCAGCATTGGCGTGGAGACCGGCAATTTGTATTCTGCCTTCCTTGCAATTGTAGTCAACTTGTTGGAGTCAGGCGGAGAATTGGTCGCTATCACGCCTCGCAGTTTTTGTAATGGTCCTTATTTCAAACCTTTCCGCAAGTTATTCCTGACATCTATGGCATTGCGCCGCGTTCACGTCTTTGAGTCGAGGGAGGAAGCTTTTAGAGCTGACGACGTTTTACAGGAAAACATCATCTTCCACGCAGTTAAGGAGGGTGAAAGGGGAAAAGTCCTTATTTCTGCCAGTCATGGCCCAGCGCAGGAAAGTATGACCACCCGCGAAGTGGATTACGGGCAGGTCGTCAGACCTGATGATCCAGACTTGATCATCCACATTGCTACCAGCGAAATAGACCAGTTTGTGCTGGACCGGATGAGGGTTTTTAAGCACTCTTTGGACAATCTAGGGATTGCTGTTTCCACAGGGCGTGTCGTTGACTTTCGGGCTAAAGATTTTCTGAGAGCCAATCCTGCTGTAGGCAGTGTGCCTCTTATATATCCTGCCCATTTTCACAATGGGTTCGTCCGCTGGCCCAAGTCTGGCAGCAGAAAGCCAAATGCAATTGTTCTGGCATCACAGACTGAATCACTTTTGCTGCCCGCTGGAAACTATGTTCTGGTAAAACGTTTCTCGGCTAAAGAGGAACCCCGTCGTGTTGTAGCTGCCATCTATGATCCCACACAGGTTTCAGCTCCCTATGTGGGTTTTGAAAACCATCTGAACGTTTTTCACCACGCCAATACTGGACTGTCCCCAGAATTGGCGAAGGGCCTTGCCGTATTTTTGAATTCGACCCTGGTGGACAGTTACTTTCGTCAGTTCAATGGTCACACTCAGGTCAACGCAACTGACCTTAGAATGTTGCAATACCCAGGCCGGGAAGTCCTGGAAGCACTGGGAGCGAGCGTTGGCGTTGACTTTCCGTCTCAGAGGGAAATAGACAAGTTGCTGGAAAGGGAGATTCGTCGCATGGCAGATATCCAATCCCCTGATCCTGTAGCTGTAAAGCAGAGGATAGACGATGCACTGGAAATTTTGGAGGCCCTCGGCATGCCGAGAGGTCAACAGAATGAGCGTTCTGCCCTCACTCTTCTGGCGCTTCTGGATCTGAAGCCGGAAACACCATGGTCCGATGCAAAAGACCCTCTGATGGGTATTACACCCATCATGGATTTCTGTCGAGATCATTATGGTAGGCAATACGCGCCAAATACGCGTGAGACCTTCCGGAGGCAGACTATGCACCAGTTCGTTGATGCTGGTCTTGCCGTGCCCAATCCAGACGATCCAAGCAGGCCGGTCAACAGTCCCAAGTTTTGTTACCAGATTGAGCCAGCCGCGCTCGAATTGCTCAGAACCTATGGAACGCCTGCCTGGACGGACAATTTGGAAACCTACTTGAGATCAGTGGAAACGTTGAAGCAGCGGTACGCACGTGCACGTGAGTTGAAGATGGTTCCCGTAACCTTAGCGGAAGGAAAGGAAGTCTATCTGACACCTGGTGCCCATAGCAGACTCGTGAAGGCTATCATTGACGAGTTTGCACCAAGGTTTGTGCCTGGCGGCCACGTTATCTATGTGGGTGATACGGGCGGCAAGTGGAGATATTTTGATGGGGAAGTGCTTCACGCTCTCGGTGTTACTGTGGATGTTCACGGGAAAATGCCTGATGTCATGATTCACCATGTCGAGAACGACTGGCTGGTTCTCATTGAAGCCGTTACGAGTCATGGCCCTGTCAATGCCAAACGTCGGGAGGAACTGGCAGCACTTTTCCAGAGTGCACGACCTGGGCTGGTTTATGTTACAGCTTTTCTCACTCGCAGCGATATGGCAAGGTACATCGGCGAAATCTCTTGGGAAACAGAAGTTTGGGTTCAGGAAGCAGGCACGCATCTCATCCACTTCGATGGCAAGCGCTTCTTGGGTCCTTATGACAGCTAACACTAGCAGCTTAACACTCACGCCGGTTAGAATTATCAATGTGACCGTTACAGATGACACACTATCTGTTGATCTGGAAGATGGTCGCACCTTTGCCATTCCAATTGGCTGGTATCCCCGTTTAGCTTATGGGACACCAGCAGAGCGTGCCAACTTTCAAATTAGTGGCGCGGGTTATGGCATTCACTGGCCTGATTTGGATGAAGATATTGGGGTTGAAGGCTTGTTGCTGGGCAAGAGGTCAAGTGAAAGCCAAGCCTCATTTGAGCGATGGCTTGAGCGAAGGCAAGCTGTTCAACCCTAGAAGCCGCCCAACCAAGCGTTCCAGGCGACTCGCTACCACTGCGATTTTTGAAGGTAACTGTGCTTGTGGTGTTAGTTGTGGCTTGTAAGTCGGTTTGCTGACCCGCAAGCGCCTGAACTCAAGCGTTAGCCCGCACCAGGTTAGTACCGAACTCTGGCCAACATTGAAACGCACAGTATCGAAGAGGAAAAACTATGCCTGTTGTGTTACGAATCAGGGGCTACCGATTTGGGTTTTACGAAGCAGACCTGGACGAACCGCCGCATATCCATGTTAGGAAAGAGGACAAGGAAGCAAAGTATTGGATGACTTCTGTGGTATTAGCAAAGTCGAGAGGATTTCGAGATCACGAATTGAACGAGATTGAAAGGATTCTGGTAGAATATCGAGATGACATTTTGGAAGCGTGGCGAAAGGAGCAGGAAAAACGTGGTAACTGCTAAGGCTAGAATTAAGATACATGAGAACCATGCCTCTATCGTACCCATTATCATTCCAGAGCTAGATGAGGTCAGGAAGTATGCAGCCAAGTTGCACGCCAAGGGGAAGCCCTGGCAGGGTGAGGCATTTGGTTGGCAAGCGGAATATCATCCTGAACGACCGGACCCACCCCTTGATTCTAAGATGACCTTCACGCCTGCGGATTTCTGCATCGGAGAGAGTGGTATTTGGTTCTTTTCACTCACGTGGGAGCATGGCAAAGGCGCTGATCCAGTAGAGTTTTTAGATGATAGAAACATTCTAGAAGAAACCATCATGGTAGCGTAGAGGAGAAAGAGAGAGCGGGCTAACCAGCGGTTGTGCAACACGAGGCTGCTTGTGTAGCTGTTGTACTCTCCCAACGGAATGATACAACCTGGCGTTCTGCCGCCAGTACCCCTTCACTCCGTTCACCTGCCCGCCCTGGTCTGTGCCAGCGGGCTAGGAGGCCTGCGGTCCGAGTGCACCGTCCCGGCACGGGGCAAGCAGGGAAGGCTCTAACCCGCGCGGTACTGGCACGGAATATGGTAAACCCGTAGGTCTCCCATAGGGAAGGCAAGCCGTAAGGTAAGCCAATGGGCCTGTGGGTAGAGGAGGGCGGAGGAAGCAAAGGCCAGCCTGTAATGAGCCGGATACGGGTTGAACCTGGAGGCAGCGCCGTGAGAGCCACCGAAGGGGTACATCACCCCACGCGAAAGCGGGCGCAGACTTCCGCCTAGTCGCTCGTCACGGGAAAGCTTGGCAAACCGCCCCAAAGAGGGAAGGCAGATGACGGCGGGCTACGGCCTGGCTGGTGCGCCCTCTAGTGAGTAGTCCACGCGGTGGCTTCAGGTGCGTATCGTGAAGTTGTGGCGGGCAGATACTGCTTGTTGCAGCGCGTCCTACCAAGGGGCGTTTGAGCGGCTTGAGCGGTCTGACGCGACAGTGTCACGGGCCGTTCTTAGGGGGTGGGGGCCAGTAATGGCTCCTTACTGCCCGACCAGCCTTCAGTGAGACAGGTCGAATATGCAGAGACTGGATTCGTTTCGCATACAGCTAAAACAAAAACTCTCGCGCATCACCTCCAGTCAAGTCATCGGGGCCAGTGGGCTAGCCGTTCTGTGTGCAGCGTCAGCTCTGGCACTTGCACCTGCATCCGAGCAAGCACTTGTTACTGGCTTAGTGCAGTGGGTTGGTGGCTTGGGGCTCAACGTTTTGGCAGGTGTTCTTCAGCAGAGTTACCAAGACCTTCTCTCCAAGCCCTCTCGTGATGAACAAGAGCAGCTGACAAGATTGGCCGAGCTCTTGACAGAGGATGTTCGACGTCAAGCCGAACTAAGGCGCGAGATTGGCGTTTTCCTTGGTGAAGGGAATTTGGATGCTTTTCGAATCGCACAGGAAGTAGTGGAAGGGAACCCCGGAGTCCACGGGTGGTTATTGGTTCAGATATTCCAGGATGTCACTCAGTATAGAGGTGACTTTGATCAGATTCACGTTACACTTGCGGAGATGAAGAGGCTGATTGAGCAGACGCAGCACCCCCTTGAGGTATCTGCGCCTGATGCTCAAGTCAAGTTCTCACACAGGCTGATCCACATTGACTCAGCTCTCGACGAACACCTGTATGTGTTGCGAGTGATCCTCGAAAACATCGGCCCGCAGGTGATAGATAATCTGAAGCTAGAGTTCGCGTTTCCCGATTTTGACTCAGTGCCCCGAAAATGGAAGATCGTGGGATTCTTAGGGGAAACATCTTCTGAAGCTGTACGCGAAGCTTCCAGTCACTTGGTCGAAGTGAATCCTAAAGAAGATACAGTCTCAGTTCATCGAGGTCAGTATGTTATCCAAGTGACATATCGGTCAAGGGACAAGATCTTCCCTGGTGAGGAAGTGGACTTGACAGATGTCATTGGCTTGGAGTTCCGCATAAACAGAAGCGTTTACGCAAACCTTGGCGATATGCCTTCCCTCAGCTGGATTCTGTATGCTGATGATATGCCTCGCAAGCAAGGAGAGGTTCCCATCTCACAGTTGAACGACTACTGAATCCTTAGTACGGACGAAGGCTGGCTAACCACTCACTGCACGCGACCGCACCTTCGGCGCGCTTATATCGGCGGCGCTTTCGTCATTGTAGTTGAAATTGACCAGCACGGTGGCTGTGCAAACCCGGCGTGTGAGTTCGCAGCCGTTAGGCCACCACATTCAACCGTAAAAGTCAGTAAACTTCCTTATCCAAATATTTGCCCGAAAATGATTTCACCCGATGAGTATCCCGTCTATAACCATAAAGAACGGCCTGGTATAGGTAGAGACCTGTCTGGCAATCTGTTCTACAACTGCTTCTCAGTCAAACTTGAACGAGACAGCGAGACCGAGTATCGCCCTTTCTTATTCAGTGATTTCATAAGGCAATACAATCAGTACACTAATCACTCAGGAACTTGTGCATCTTGCATATCCCAACAAAAAGTCTTCACCTATCCTGTGGGCCGAGCGAATGTTGATAGGTCTGCATTTGAAAGAAAGTTCAACTACGGAGAAGCTGACCTAGCTTCTTACTACTACTGCCCACTTATCCACCAAGTGCTATTGGATTCGAGTTTGACTGCGGAAGTAGCCCAAACCAAACATGGAATTGACAATCTACCAGCAGAACCAATTCCAGCTATCTTGTCGGGCAATTGGGACGATAAGTACTTGATGGAGTTTGAGAAGATTTCTCCACCTCGTCAAATGCAAAACTGTCCAGTTTTGCAGAATTTGCTGTCCGATAAGTTCATATCCACGCCTGCCGAGCGCAGTTTTTTCACCCTTTGGTTTTTGTCCATGTTTCAACAGATGGATACGGTGAGGCAATCGGGACAGAGGGTGTATTGGGAAGATACTGACTTTGATTGGAATACAAGCAAGATTTTCAGGTTTGCTTTTCCTGTACCTCAAGTGTGGCTGTATGTCATTCCTAAACCACCACCCGGCGTTGACTGGCAAGAATGGGAGCAACAACACAAGAAAGACAGTATCCCGCAGAGGGTTGATTTTCTACTCATTTACAACAAGAAACGTCACGTCATAGAAATTGACGACAAGAATCATTATGGGGTGTGGTCAAAACGTGATTGGCTTGCATCTGAGCAAAGGTACAGGCAGACGCTGACGGATACGCGCTGGCTAAAGGTAAATAGTTTTGAAGTCCTTCGCTTTACGAACGAAGAAATACTGGAACTGTATGACCCCGGTTCATCTGACAAGCCAAACATCTCAGGCTTTACCAAACTCTTACATACAGTTTTCCTAGAGCCAAAACGCATGATATTCTTGTAGTATCAGCAAATGCATATAGCGGCCTAACAGGGGCGCTCACCCGACCGCGCTTCGCGCGCCGAACTCGCGGCGTTATTTGCTTGTTCATCGTTCTGGTTAACGTAGCGCTGTTCGCCTGTGACCGCGCGGCGGCTGACACCCAGGCCACTGGGCCGCCATTCTGTACATCGAGAGCTCAAATGTAGCCGTGAGGTAAAAGATGAAGGATGAAATACTTAATTGGGTACAGCGGGTGCTGACAGGAACCCCCTCACGATGGCTCACGCTTACAGAAACTCTTCCCGTAAGCCTGCTGTCCCAACCGCCTGCACCTGGGGAGTGGTCTGCCCTGGAATGCTTGCAGCATCTGGTGGACACCGAACGCTGGGTTTTTCCTATCCGCCTCCAGGCTCTCCTTGCCGGCCAGGATTTTCCGGCGTTCGATCCAGATACTCAAGGAACCAGGCCCAATGCTTCGCCGGCGCCTCGTGAGCTGACGACCGAATTCTCAGCTTTACGTACGACGAGTTTAGCGCTGCTGGCTCGGATTACACCTACCGATTTGGGGCGGCGGGCTCGCCACGCGGAGTTAGGGCCGGTCACCTTAGGGGAGCTGATTCACGCGTGGGCAGCCCACGACCTGATGCATACGGTCCAGGCAGAACGCGCCCTGATGCAGCCCTTTATTCAGGGGTGTGGTCCCTGGCAACCCTATTTTGCTGACCACGCTGTCCGCAGCGCACAGTAATCGGAAGCCGATTAGGAAAGCAGGTTGGCACAACGGCGAATATTGGGCGACTCGCACCATTAGCACAGGGTCGGCAACTTGAGCCGAGATGATCGAAGTTGATAACTTAACCTTTGGCTGGCAGTTCCATTGCAACGTTCCAACATGGTGATGCACCTGTAAAGACATCTTTTAAGCATAAAAAAGAGGTAAGGAGTCTGTATGCACGCTACTATAACCCTCCTCCCCGGCGACGGCATCGGCCCGGAAGTGGTAGCCGAAGGCCGGAAAGTGCTGGAAGCCGTGGCCGCTCAGTTCGGTCATACCTTCACTTTTACTGAGGCGCTGATCGGCGGCATTGCCATCGACGAGACAGGGGATCCCCTGCCCGATGAATCGTTGGCTGCCTGCCACGCTAGCGACGCCGTACTATTGGGAGCCGTCGGCGGGCCTGAGTGGAGCGACCCGCGTGCTCCAGTGCGACCGGAGCAGGGACTCTTGAGGCTGCGAAAAGAGTTGGGCTTGTTCGCCAACCTGCGTCCGGTGAAACTCGTCCCGGCGCTGGCCGCCGCCAGCCCGCTCAACCCCGAGGTGGTGGCCGGGGTAGATCTGATCATCGTGCGCGAACTGACCGGGGGGCTCTATTTCGGCCAACCGCAGGAACGCTGCGACGATGAGCATGGCCGCGCTGCCGTGGACACCCTGCGCTACAGCGAGGCCGAAATTGAGCGGCTGATGCGCGTGGCGTTTGAGTTGGCGCGGGGACGGCGCAAGAAGCTCACCTCGGTGGACAAGGCCAATGTGCTGGCCTCCTCCCGGCTGTGGCGCGTGGTGGCCCACGAGGTTGCCCGTGACTACCCCGACGTGGCTTGCGAAGACTTGCTGGTCGATGCCTGTGCCATGCACCTGATCCGTCATCCTGCTGACTTTGATGTGATCGCCACCGAGAATATGTTCGGCGACATTCTGTCCGACGAGGCCTCTATGCTGGCCGGTTCGCTGGGGATGCTACCCTCAGCTTCGCTGGGGAGCGGAGCGCCGGGCTTGTACGAGCCGATTCACGGCTCCGCGCCTGACATTGCTGGCAAAGGAATCGCCAACCCGCTGGCGACTATCCTCAGCGCCGCCATGTTGTTGCGCTCCAGCCTGGGACTATCCGACGCAGCGGCTGCTGTCGAAGGGGCGGTAGAGGCGGTACTGGCGTCTGGTCAGCGCACCGCCGACCTGGCTGGTCCTGGCCAGCCGACGCTGAGCACCCGGGCGATGGGTGACTTGGTTGTGGCTGCACTTGCGTAAGCTCTCACGAAAAAATGGGGGCTGCGCGATCGCAGCCCCCAACAACAAATGATTAAGTCGTGCCGCAAGATGATCCTACAAAAAATGCGGTCAACGACTGCAATGACGAGGATAACTCAAGCCAACTTACAGGAATTTCAGAGCCAGCGTCGCCAGACTAACGATCCCTGCCGCCATGACCATGTAGGCACTGATGCAAAAGACAACACACAAGCCGAAGATGACGCGCTTCACGGGTGTGGGCCAGGTGTACATAGGCGGCAACGACAGCGCTACCGCTCGAGCCATCGGCACAGTGACGAACGTCGGGCATTGCATGGTTTCCCCCTCCTCCGGCGCTCGCCTGGGAGGGCCAGCGCCGGCTACTGAAAGACTGATTGTAAAACAGGCATAAGGTCAAGAAGTAGTGAAACGTCCATACTAGAGCCATCTCTATCATACCAGAAAATCGTCAAATTGTGTGTAAATTTATCGTAAAAGTTTGGAGGTACTATGCGCAGTGATATGATCAAGAAAGGCTTTGAGCGTGCGCCCCACCGCAGCCTGCTCAAAGCCACAGGTGTTACCGACGAGGATATGGGCAAGCCCTTTATCGCCATTGCCAACAGTTACGTAGACATTATCCCCGGCCACGTTCACCTGAACGCGTTTGGCGAAGTCGTGCGCCAGGCGGTGCGCGATGCGGGCGGGGTGCCCTTTATGTTCAACACCATCGGTGTGGACGACGGCATTGCGATGGGGCACATCGGCATGAAGTACAGCCTGCCCAGCCGCGAACTCATCGCCGACAGTGTGGAGACCATGGTCAAGGCACACTGGTTCGATGGCCTGATTTGCATCCCCAACTGCGATAAAATTGTGCCCGGTATGCTGATGGCCACCGTCCGATGCAACATCCCGACCATTTTCATCAGCGGCGGGCCGATGGCCGCTGGCCATACGCCCGACGGCCAAACGGTGGATGTGATCAGTGTCTTCCAGGGCGTGGGTGCTTATCAGGCAGGGACTATCTCCGCAGCGCAGCTCAAGCAACTGGAGGATTTTGGTTGCCCGACGTGTGGGTCGTGCTCAGGGCTCTTCACAGCCAACAGTATGAACTGCCTGTGCGAAGCGCTGGGGATGGCTTTACCGGGTAATGGCAGCATCCTGGCCGTGGATTCCCGGCGCGAAGCGCTGGCTCGCGCCGCTGCCCGCCAGGTGATGAACTTGGTCGAAATGGGCCTGAAACCGCTGGACATCATTACTCCCGAGGCGATTGACAACGCCTTTGCCCTGGACATGGCCATGGGCGGTAGCACCAACACCGTTTTGCACACCATCGCCCTGGCGCGCGAAGCGGGAGTCGACTACCCGCTGGCGCGCCTCAATCAGGTCAGTGCCCGGGTGCCCAACCTATGCAAAGTCAGCCCTTCGTCGCCTTATCACATGGAGAACGTGGACCAGGCTGGGGGCGTCAGCGCCATTTTGTGGGAGCTGAGCAAAAAACCGGGGACGCTGCACCTGGACCAGATGACCGTCACTGGCAAAACTTTGGGCGAGAACATCGCCGGCTGTGACACTCAAAGCCCTGATTGCATCCGCACCCTCGACAATTCATACAGCGAGACGGGTGGCCTGAGCATTCTGTTCGGTAACCTGGCCCCGGAGGGAGCGGTGGTCAAAACGGCCGGCGTGCTGCCTGAAATGCTGCGTCATCGCGGTCCGGCCCGCGTGTACGAAAGCCACGACGAGGCCAACGCCGGTATTCTCAGCGGCGAGGTCCAGCCGGGTGAGGTGGTCGTTATCCGCAACGAGGGACCCAAAGGCGGGCCGGGCATGCAGGAGATGCTGGCGCCCACCAGCAATATCACCGGGATGGGGCTGGAGTCGTCGGTGGCGCTCATCACCGACGGGCGGTTCTCCGGTGGCACACGCGGCGCATGCATCGGACACGTCAGCCCCGAGGCGGCTGAAGGAGGGCCTATCGGCTTGCTGCAAACCGGTGACCTCATCGCCATTGACATCCCCGCCGGCACGCTGAATGTGGATCTCCCCGAAGCCGAATTGGCCCGACGACGGGCAGGGTGGCAACCCCGGCAAAACGGCCACCTCAGCGGCTGGCTGGCCCGTTACGCCAGAATGGCCAGCAGCGCCAGCAAAGGGGCGGTATTGGAGATTGGTAATTGGTAAATTGGTAGATTGGGGGTTGGTAGATTGGTGGATTGGGAATCGGAAGAATTTGACAAAATGAAACATGCGTGCTATAGTTAAGGTGTAAATGGGGATGACAGGTTTCGACAGGGGAGGGTAGGTACGGACTGCAAGCCGAGAAGCCTGACCTCGTTAAATCGGGCAACAACTATAAGTGCCGAGAAAGTTCCTGCTTTCAACGCACGTTCCTACAGCGCGCTTCCGCTCGCTGCGTAAGCTAGCTTAGGAGCATGCATGACCGCTAATCAGCGGTCACGTCCGCCGTCACCCGGCTCCGAGGGGTGGCGACCGGGCGACGCCAACATCGGAGTGCGGCGCGCCGAGACCGATACCGCGCGTCAAAGGGGGCGAGAGCCCCGCCATCGGCTGGCCCGCCGCCGACTCGGTCGGCGGATGAGGTGGTGGGCGAGAAATCTGGCGCCGACTAAGCTTGTAGAGGTTCGTGCTGAACTTTTCTGGACCCGGGTTCGATTCCCGGCATCTCCACCAAAGATCAAAGAGAACGGCAGAGGGACATGAAGACCCTCTGTCGTTTTTGTATAAGCGGCCAGCCGCTTGTTTCGAGATGCCTTATGCTTCATTAGGCGCTGTGACTCTGATCCAGATGGTAGTCGCCTGCCTCGTCATCCGGTTCTTCACCCTTGAGCCAGTAAGAGCCGATAACCCCCAACTTCAGCAGCAGGATGCCCAGGCCTATTAACCCGCCTAACGCGAGCAGCCCTACCAGGCAGAGGATGACTGTCAGCAGACCACCACCCAACAACTCCATTCTGGCTCCTCCTTCACCGGTCTATCCGCCCAGCAGATCTCCGACGTTGATATTCATCCCGCCGCTGGAACCTTTGCCCCCGACCTGAGGCATAAACTGGGCCATTTTGGCCGCCAGCTTGCTCATCGGCATGGTTTGCAGCCATACCTTGCCGGGTCCGCGCAGTGTTCCCAAGAAGAGCCCTTCACCGCCCAGCAGGATATTGCCCATGCCCTTGACCAGCGTTACGTCGAAATCTACGCTGGCTTCCATCATGGCCAGGTGGCCGGTATCCACTTTGAGCACCTGGCCCGGCCCTAAGTCGTATTCGACCACCTCGCCATCTACCTCAGCGAAGACCAGGCCCGGCCCGGTGACTTTCTGCATGATAAAGCCCTCGCCGCCGAAGAGGCCGGTCCCCAACCGCTTGCGGAAGTGCAGATCCAGATCCACCGACTTTTCGGCGCACATAAAGGCATCTTTCTGAATGATGAGACTCTCGCCTGGCTCCAAGTCGAAGGGGATGATCTTACCGGGAAACTCGCTGGCAAAGGCTACTACCCCAGATGCATTATTCACGTAGAAATCGGTGATAAAAAGCGACTCTCCAGACAGAGCACGCCTGAACATCTTGCCCAATCCACCGCCGGAGTGGGTCTTCATCTCCACGTTCCCGCTCATCCAACTCATACCGCCCGACTCGGAGTAGATGACCTCGCCAGGCTGCAGTTCGATGGTCACTACCTGGAGCGTGGTGCCGTCTACGCGGTAGCTGATACGCCCTCGCCCACCTTGATACTCACGCTGCACGTGTTCTGCCGTTGTGTCGAGGGCAGGCAGCCCGCTGGTAGTTGCGCCACCTCCGCCTGTTGCCACCGGCTGGCCGCAGGAGCTACAGAATTTGGCGTTCTCTGCCAGGGCTGCACCACAGTTGGGACAATTCATGGGTTAGTTCTCCTTTCAATTTGCTTGTGGTCCTATGTTCGGGGTCATATCTAACCGATGTCATGATAACATATCTGGACAAAAGATTCCAGACATTTGCCTGAACTCTATACGGCAAAATCGTCCTGGGGTTGCAGCCTGCCGGAATCGGGCAGACACCGAATACGCTGAAACCGGATACACTCCAACTATAGCACCGGGAACATTCACTGTCAACGTTTATGTGCTTGTACCTGCTCACCCCTCCCGCAGGTTGTATTGAGCGGGCATTGGCGTTTGCCAAACCTGTGGGAGGGTGAGTAGGTACATGTGTGTTTCCCAAAAAGCCCGAAAAATACCTGCGTTTGCTTAAAAAAGCGCAAAATAAGGCATAAGAAGCTCTCCCTGGCTCACACTGCCCGTATCTTTCCCCAATTGCCTGTGTTATAATGCGGTGAATACCCACGTTGTTGGGAAAGGCATGGGTGCAATGCTCTCCCATCTGAGGGGTTCAGGAGGCAACAATGTTTAGACGAGTGGTCATCACCGGCATGGGAGCCATCACGCCGGTGGGAAATGACGTGGCCCAGACGTGGGAATCGCTTAAAGCTGGACGGTCGGGGATTGCCCGCATCACCCACTTTGACCCCTCGGGTATGGCGACCCAATTTGCGGGGGAGGTCAAGAATTTCGACCCGTCCGAACGTTTGGGGCACAAAGAAGCTCGCCGTATGGATCGGGTCACTCAGTTTGCGATGGAAGCTTGCTCCCAGGCTGTCACCAGTTCCGGGTTGCTAGAAAACGGGACAGACCGGGATCGGGTTGGTGTGGTCATCGGCACTGGCGTAGGTGGAATTGCCACCTTGCTCGAACAATATGACGTGCTCAAATCCCGCGGACCGCGTCGAGTGAGCCCTTTCCTCATCCCGATGATGCTGCCCGACACGTCAGCCGCCCAAATCGCCATTGCGTATGGGTTACGCGGGCCCAATATGGCCATCATCACGGCTTGCGCGACCGGCACCAATGCCATCGGCGAAGCATTTGAGATGGTCGCCCGGGGTGCAGCCGATGCTATCCTGGCTGGCGGCACCGAGGCGGGGATACTACCCATCACCATTGCCGGCTTCAACACGATGGGTGCACTTTCCACGCGCAATGACGACCCAGGCGGCGCTTGCCGTCCCTTCGATGCCAACCGGGACGGCTTCGTGATCAGCGAAGGGGCTGTGGTGTTGGTGATCGAGAGCCTGGAGCACGCCCAGGCACGCGGTGCGACCATCCATGCCGAAATCGTGGGCTACGGCACGTCGGTGGACGCCAACCATATAGCGGCTCCCTTGGAGACAGGCGACGGCGCACGCCTGGCGATGCAAAATGCCCTGGACCGCGCTGGACTGGCCCCAGAAGCGGTTGACTATCTTAACGCTCATGGCACCAGCACTCGCCTCAATGACGTGGCGGAGACCCGGGCCGTCAAGACCGTATTAGGCGAACACGCCTATGACATCGCCGTCAGCTCCAGTAAGTCGATGACCGGGCATCTGCTGGGCGGGGCCGGCGCACTGGAAGCGCTGATTTGCGTAAATGTGTTAGAAGATGGTATTATCCCTCCTACAATTAACTATGAAGTCCCCGACCCGGATTGTGATCTCGACTATGTGCCTAACGAAGCCCGGCAGGCCGAGGTTAAGGTGGCTATGTCCAACTCCTTCGGGTTTGGCGGACACAATGCCTGCGTGATTCTGCGCCGATTCGAATAGCTCTGAGTAGCCCGGTTCTCAACCAAATGCCCGTAGTGCAGTCCTCTGCCCCGGACAAAAGGCAGTTGGTGGAGCCGGGAGTTCTTTTGCGTTGCATCCTCCCTCGTTGACGCACGCGCCGCGTTGGGAGCAGGCATAGTTGCCTGATACTCAACCGTCGTGCGTTTCTACTTTTGGGGGTACTACTCAGCCTGAAGGTGCCCGGCACTTCATTGGCAGATATGCACTACGTCCGAGCCTCTAGCAGGCGCCAGATTGCGCCCCAAAGGCCGCGAAAGTGCCGGACACCTGGGCAGTTGCCTTTTGGGGACGGCAAGGGCGTTTTTCTTGGAGGAGGAGCGTATTATGGCTCGATATGCACACATTGTAGGTTGGGGAATGAATGTGCCCAAGCGCGTGATGACCAACAATGACTGGGCGCAACTGGTCGAAACGTCGGATGAGTGGATTCGCAGCCGCACCGGCATCGCTGAGCGACGCATCGCAGGCGAAGGGGAGACGACCCTCAGCATGTCGTTGGAAGCGGCGCGCAAGGCGCTAGATATAGCCAAGCTTTCGCCAGCCCAGCTTGATTTGATCATCGTCGCCACGGTCACGCCAGAGCACGCCTTTCCGGCAACTGCATGCCTGGTACAAGATGACCTGGGCGCTGTGAAGGCCGCCGCTTTTGATCTGAGCGCTGGCTGTTCCGGTTTTATCTATGGGCTATCCCTGGCTGCCGATTCCATCCGCGCTGGGAGTTACCAACACGTATTGGTTATCGGCGCCGAGACTCTGTCCCGTATTGTGGATTGGACCGACCGTCAGACGTGCGTCCTCTTTGGCGATGGCGCAGGGGCGGTGGTGGTCAGCGGCAGCGAAATGCCGGGCGGCGTCCTATCCAGCGTCCTCGGCTCTGATGGCTCCGGCGGCGATTACCTGATTCTGCCGGCCGGCGGCAGCAAACTCCCCCCCAGCCACGAGACGATTGAGCAGAGATTACACTACGCCCGTATGAACGGCCGCGAAGTGTTCCGTTTTGCCACCCGTACTATGGACAGGGCGGCCCGGCTAGCCTGTGAAAAGGCCGATTTGCCGTTGGACGACGTGGAGATGTTCGTGCCCCATCAGGCCAACATTCGCATCATCAAATCGGCCGCCCGCTCGCTGAATCTAGACGGCGATCGAGTCTTTTCGAACATTGACCGTTACGGTAACACCTCGTCGGCCTCTATTCCCATCGCGCTGTGTGAAGCCATCGCGGATGGTCGCATCCATCGCA
>CAYTNQ010000037.1:0-31534 GCA_964439175.1 uncultured Anaerolineales bacterium
GCGATGCGCTCGGCAACTGTTTTATCAAGGATACGTATGCGCTGTGCACTCATTACCTGGTCACACCCATTCGACGACCTGTCCCCCGACTATCTGGCTATCTGACTAACTGACTATTCGACTATCCGACTATTCGACTCTTTCAACTCTAGCTGGATTTCATTCAACAGATTCAACGCTTGTAAGGGGGTCATGTTCGCAATATCCACATCCATCAATTGCTGGAAGATATTTCGCCATATTTCGATGCGCGCGTCGTACAGGGCACGTTCTTCTCTCACCAGTGCGCGTTCATCTCGACCACCGGCGGCAGACGGCAGACTACGGTCGGCGGCCGGCGGTCCGTTATCTGACACCTGGCGATTGACCTCCAACCCCTGCAACACCTCTTCCGCTCGCCCGATTACCCGGGTGGGCAAACCTGCCATACGCGCCACGTGAATGCCGAAACTCTTCTCTGCACTTCCGGCGACCACCTGCCGCAGGAAAATTACTTCATTCCCGCGTTCTCTTATCGCCATCGTATAGTTTTTGATCGCCTCACCCAGGACTTCTTCCAGCGCCGTCAATTCGTGGTAATGCGTGGCAAACAACGTCTTGGCGCCGACGACGTTATGAATCTCTTCGGCGATGGCCCAGGCGAGCGAGATGCCATCATAGGTTGAAGTACCGCGCCCCACCTCGTCGAGCACAATCAAACTGCGGGGGGTGGCGTGCCGCAGGATGTAGCTGGCCTCGCTCATCTCGACTAGAAAGGTTGAGCGCCCCTGCATGATGTCGTCACTGGCGCCGGCACGCGTAAAAATGCGATCGATGACACCGATGCGGGCAAACCTGGCGGGGACGAAACTACCCATCTGCGCCATCAGTACAATCAGCGCGACCTGGCGCACGAATACACTCTTGCCTGACATATTGGGGCCGGTGAGGATAATCACGCGCTGGGAATCACGTTCGAGCCGAACATCATTGGGTACGAAACTTTCTCCCTCGCGCAAGAAGCGCTCGACCATCGGGTGCCGTCCCTCGCGGATTTCGATCATATCCTCGTCATCCACTATCGGCTTGACATAATTAAAAAGCGCCGCAGCCTCGGCCAGTGCAGCCAGCGCGTCCATCTGCGCCAGAATCCGGGCCACCTTTTGCAAGCGCACGGAGTGCTGTGCCACTGCACTTCGCACCCGGACGAACAGATCGTATTCTAAGTCCTTGACGCGGTCTTCGGTAGCGAGAATGTCCGCCTCCTGCGCTTTGAGTTCGGGCGTGGTGTAACGCTCGGCGTGGGTAATCGTCGCGCGGCGTTCGTAATCTTCCGGGACAAGATCTGAGGCGCTGCGCGGCACCTCGATAAAAAAGCCGAACACTTCGTTGTAACGCACGCGCAAATTCTTGATCCCTGTTCGCCCCCGCTCCTTTTCTTCCAACTCGTTCAGCCAGTGCTTGCCGCGCGCCGCACGCTCACGCAATTCGTCAAGCGCCGCGTCGTAAGCGCGCTTGATGATACCGCCTTCGCGGATAAAAATGGGCGGATCGTCTACAATGGCCTGGTCAATCAAATCCGCCACGTCCTGCAATTCGTCCAGATTCTGCTCCAGTTCGCGCAGACGGGGGGATTGGGCCTGCGCGAGTCGCGCCTTGATTTGTGGCAGGCGCACCAGGGTGCGTTTCAGGGCAATCAAATCCCGGGCGTTGGCATTCCCGAAGCCAATGCGCCCCACCAAACGTTCGACGTCGTACAAACCATCGAGCAGTTGGCGCAAGTCCTGGCGCAGGAAGGCATCGCCATGGAGTTCATCTACGGCGTCAAGCCGCGCGTGAATTTGAGCCAGATCCAGCAGTGGCTGGTGGATCCAGCGCTTGAGCAGCCGCGCGCCCATGGCAGTCACGGTGTGGTCCAGCACGCCCAAGAGGCTGCGGGGTGACTTGCCATCGGGCTGCAATGACGATGTCAGTTCCAGGTTGCGGCGCGTCGTGGCGTCGAGCAGCATATAGTCGGAGAGCGAAAAAGTCCAGAGGCGATTCAGGTGGAGCAGTGGCGAAATGTTTTCGCCGCCGGGTTGATTACTCTTGAGGTAATGCAGCGCCGCGCCGGCAGCCGCAACGGCTAGCGGCATGCCTTCGCAGCCAAAGGCGTCGAGGGTCGCCACTTGCAAATGCTCGATCAGGGTACGCCGGGCTGTCTCGACATCACAGACGTTTTCGTCAACAGGTGAGAGTCGGGCAGGCCATGCTGCTTTGACGCGCGTAACAAACCCGTCATCTTCCGCCAACGAGAGGGGCAGCACGTATTCGCTGGCCTGGACGCGCTGCAATTCGTCCAGCAGTCTTGTCTCTGCGTCCCCGCCTTCGATCTGCGTCGTCGCAAATTCGCCCGTCGAAAGGTCCATCAAGGCCAGGCCAAAGCTGACCTCTCCCCCATCCCCTCTCCTGACCTCTCCCCCATCCCCTCTCCTCTTAGGAGAGGGGTTTCTGTCTCCCCCTTCCCTGGTAGCCTGTCCCTGCCAAGGGAGGAAGGGGGCCGGGGGGTTGGGTCGTGCACTGCGCACAATCGCCGCCAGATAATTCTCACTCTTGGCGCACAGCAGCGCATCTTCGACGACTGTGCCCGGCGTGATAACGCGCACCACATCGCGTTTGACCAGCCTTTTGACCTTCCTGGCGTCTTCGAGTTGCTCGACCAGCGCGACCTTGTAGCCCCGCTCAATCAACTTGGCGATGTACGACTGCACATGATGATGCGGGACGCCGGCCATGGGCAGGCGCACGTCCTTCGAGAAAGAGCGCGACGTCAGCACCAGTTCGAGTTCACGCGCGGCGATTTTCGCATCGTCCTCGAAGGTCTCGTAGAAATCGCCGAGACGGAACAGAACGATCGCGTCTGGGAAGCGTGCCTTGATCTGCCGATACTGGGCGAGCATCGGCGTCACTCGTTTACTCACCATCGCCTCATCCGAAATTCTAGCCTTACTGTAATTGTAGTCGTGTTTTCTCTCCGCGCAAGAGATGCAAAAGGAACCCCTCCCCCAGCCCCTCCCCGCATCGGGGAGGGGAGAGGGTGCGTCCCAAATTTTAGGGAACCCTCCCGCAGGCTGTGTCTTTCAGGCAGAGTCGGCCTGCAAAAGTCCCCTTGCTCTCAAAAATAGCCTGCGGGAGGGTGAAGTGCACTTGTTCGGAAAATGGGCCTCAACGAGTTGAGGAGTCCTCAAATTTGGGACAGATACAGCCGATGAGCCGAGGGAGGTGCGCCCCTGTACTTGCATATATAGGCAGCATGAGATAGAATTCAGGAAACGTCATCCTATATTACAGAACTGATGGCGCCGAAGGAATGGAGGAACCCTCGATTCCTTCGGCCCCCTCAGTTCGCCATACGGAAATTCCTGACAATCATGAGGTATACCGATGAGCGAACTATCTGCTGCCGAGGCCAGCCTGGGTCTCACCTTCCGCGATAAGACCTTACTTCAGCGAGCTCTGACCCACCGCTCGTACGTCAACGAGAATGAAGATTTCCCGTTGGAAGATAATGAGCGGCTAGAATTTTTGGGCGATGCGGTGCTCGATTTTGTAACCGCTGAATACCTGTATCACCGTTTCCCCGAGATGAGTGAGGGACAACTCACCAGCTTGCGAGCTGCCCTGGTGCGAACCGAGACATTAGCCCATTTTGCATCAGAAATGGGGCTTGGCGAACATATCTACCTGGGACGGGGTGAAGAAGAGAACGATGGGCGGACGCGTCTGGCGATTTTGTGCGATTGCTATGAAGCGTTGATTGGCGCGCTTTATCTGGACCAGGGGTTGGAAGCGACCCGAACCTTTGTGACTCAGGCCGTCAAGCCAGCCATACCCCACATCCTGGAGGATGAGACCGATAAAGATGCCAAAAGCTTGCTACAAGAACTGAGCCAGAAGTATCGACATATCACCCCCATCTACCGGACAATTGGCGAACGAGGTCCGGATCATGCGAAAGAATTTACAGTGGCGGCCGTCATTGGCCGCGAAACATACGGGGCGGGAGCAGGACGCAGCAAGCAGGCTGCTGCCCAGGCTGCTGCCCAGGCTGCGCTGGCCCGATTGGAGCGAGAAGTGCTCGAGGAAGCAATACCGGATGAGGCGTAGCCCTCGGCGACTGCTGGTTGTGGGTGGTAGCGGCGAATTGGGGCAACAGGTGGTGAGCGCTGCCAAGGGCTCAGATGTACATGCGACATACTTCACGCACCCTTCCCCGCTGAGTAATGCAACCTGGCACCAGCTCGACATCACCGACCGTCGAGTTGTTCAGCAGTTGACGGCGCGGCTTCGCCCGGATGCCATCATCCATACCGCCATCAGCGACCGTGACCGGCCGAAGTTCTCCTCCGACGCTGACTTCCAGGCCGCCATCGTGGATGGCGGCCGATACGTGGCCGAGGCGGCCGCCGAGACCGGTGCGCGTTGTATTGTCCTCTCCACCGACCTGGTCTTCGACGGCACGCAGGGGAATTACACGGAAGAAGACCCACCTAACCCCATTATGGCCTATGGTCAAGCTAAAGCCGATATGGAACAGGCGTTGCTGGCGATGGGAACTGATCTGGCCATTATCCGTACTTCGCTCATCCTCACCCTGGAACCGATGGGCAAACATGTGACCTGGATTGTGGACGCATTACGCCGTGGCGAACCCCGTAACCTGTTTACGGACGAGCTGCGCTGTCCGATCTGGAGCGACCAACTGGCTGCCGCATTGTTGGAGCTGACCGCCCTCGACTACCAAGGCCTGCTGCACGTTGCTGGCCCCGAAGTAACGCACCGCTACGCTCTTGGCATGGCACTGGCTGGCTATCTTGGCCTTGATTCGTCCCTAATCACCCCTGGCCTCAGCGCAGAGAGCGGGCTGAACCGTCCTCTGAATTGCAGCCTCAATTGCAGCCGTGCCTATCGGTTGCTCAAAACGTCCCTCCAGGGTGTGCACGCGCGGTTAAGAAGTAAAGTGTCATCCCCCCGAATAAGCTGCCAGTCCTATAGAATAGAATAGTGGCTTCAAAATGAGAATTGCTGCTGGGAGCAAGCCTCTTTGCCTTTTTTATATGGGTGAATATAATATTATTGAGTAGGTTAGATAAATCGTTTTGGAGATAATGACGCATGCCTTCAGTTTTTCCCTTTACTGCCATCGTAGGCCAGGAACGCATGAAAATGGCCCTGATTCTAAATGCGATCAGTCCGCAAATCGGCGGAGTGTTGATTCGTGGCGAGCGCGGGACCGCCAAAAGCACAGCAGCCCGAGCCCTGGCTGCGCTATTGCCCGAGATTGAAGTGGTGGCCGATTGCCCCTTTGGCTGCCATCCTTATCGTCCAGACAGACAATGCGACAACTGTCACGAACGGGTAGCGCACGGCGAAGAACTGCCGGTCACCCGGCGCCGTACGCGCTTTATCGACCTGCCGGTCAGCGCTACTGAGGATCGTGTGGTCGGCACCCTGGACATTGAGCTGGCTATCAAAAAAGGCGAGCGTCATTTTGAGCCGGGCGTATTGGCCGCAGCCAATCGGGGATTGCTTTACGTAGATGAGGTCAACCTGCTCGACGATCACGTAGTAGATTTGCTGTTAGACTCGGCAGCGATGGGGGTCAACGTGGTAGAACGCGAGGGGATCTCCTTCTCGCACCCGGCCCGCTTTATTTTGGTTGGCACTATGAATCCCGAGGAGGGAGACCTGCGCCCTCAATTACTCGACCGTTTCGCCTTGTGTGTTGACATCCGGGGCATCCACCATCCCACCGCGCGTATGGAAATTTTAGAGCGCACGGTCCAGTTCGAGCGCGACCCATCCGGCTTCTACGCTGATTGGGAGCCCAAGGAGGGCGACCTATCGCAAGATATCGCGAAGGCGCGTAAGCTGCTGGAGGATGTTACCTATGCTCAGCATGATCTGTTTACCATCGCTGAATTAACCAGCGAGATGCAGGTAGATGGCCACCGGGCCGATATCGTTATCCTCAAGGCCGCCATCGCCCACGCGGCCCTCAACCAGCGCACCCACGTCACCGATGAAGATATTCTGGTAGCGGCTGAACTGGCACTGCCGCACCGTCTCAAGCGCCATCCCTTCCAAGACACGGAGATCCAATTCCAAGAACTGGCCGAGCGGTTGGATCAAGTACGCCAGGAAGCAGCCGAACAGACGGCTCAGATGCAGTCGTCTGGTAACTCACCTTCCAAGCCAGAGGAAAAAAAAACGAAGGTGACCCGGTAGAGCAGCAGGCAGCCGCTCCACCACCACTGGGCTCGCCGCCCCAAGACCAGAGTCTCCAAGCCTCTGGCAATGACAAGAAAGTGCCAGAAAGCCCGGTAAACATCGGCGATGACTTCCGCCCCAAGCGGCTACAAACGCCCCTCGACAAATTGACCCGTAGCCAGGCTGGCAGGCGAAGTTCCACCCGAACCGATCGCAAGCGAGGACGCTATGTCCAGGCCCGGCCGGCCCACGGCAAGACGCGCGACATCGCCTTCGACGCTACCATCCGCGCTGCCGCACCCTTTCAGCTTCAACGCGAGCACCCAGATGCTGCCTTTGCCATCCGGATGGATGATCTGCAAGAGAAAGTGCGGGTGCGTCGTTCGGCTAACCTTATCCTGTTTGTGGTAGACGCCAGTTGGAGCATGGCCGCTGCTGAGCGTATGGAGGCGACGAAGGGTGCTATTATGTCACTTTTGATGGACGCTTATCAGCGCCGCGACCAGGTGGGGCTGGTGGTGTTCCAAAAAGAGGAGGCACGGCTGGTGCTCCCACCGACCTCTAGTGTAGAGCTGGCCAAGCATGCTCTGGCTGACGTACCGGTAGGTGGCAAAACCCCACTTTCGGCTGGCTTGCTGCTGGCGTATCAAGTTCTTACCCAGCAATTACGCATCGACCCAGAGGTGATGCCACTGATGATTCTCCTGACCGACGGGGCCGGCAACGTCTCCATCACCGATCTGCCGGCCCAAGAAGAGGCTCACCGCGTAGCTTCTGTCATCCGCGCCGCCAGCATCCGTTCAGTGGTCATCAATATGGAGCATGCTTCGTTTGATCGTGGACTGGCACAGGCCCTGGCTAACGAACTGGACGGGCCTTGCTATACACTGCGCCAACTGAAAGCGACGTCGCTTTATCAGACGGTGCGGGAGGAGCTAGAAACCTCAGGGGACAATAAACGCTAAACGTTACTCCCCACCATCCACTGGACAAGTACAAAGCAGAGAGCGTCGCTACGCCCGGCAATTGAGACGCAGTAGGCGCACTCAATACAATCTGCGGGAGGATAGGCCGAGTAGTTACGGCATCTCAAACGTATCTTGCAATGCTTTGACTGCTTCTGGCACGTGGACGGCCTGGATGACGCACGAGATGGTAGAAATGGACGTGCTGATGGCCTTGATGTTGATGTCAGCCTGGCCGAACGCCGCGAACATCTCGCCGGCAATGCCGGGGCGCTGGCGAAAGTCAGGCCCGAAGATGCTGACCAATCCCACTGAAGCGTCGTGGACCACGTCCTGGGCAGACACTTCTTCTTTGATGCTGGCGAGCAAGTCGAGCGCCTTATCCAGGACTTCGCGGTCTACGCAAAAAACCACGTGATCATTGCCGTCCCTGTCCACCGTTTGTACGATGAACTGAACGTTCACGTTATTACCCCCCATCGCCGACAGGATTCTCCCCGCCGTGCCTGGGCGTGAGGGCATCGCCAGCACTCCAATCATCGCCAGTTCCTCGCTGTGCATAATGCCACCGATTTGGGTCTTTTTGCCCATCGCTTTGCCTCCTCAGATTGGCTATCCCCCTCCATTATACCACAGGACACTTTACCTGGCACACCTTGCTGGGCAACCCCCATCAATTCATCAATTACTTGCAGAAGGGGACTACTTTGCATTATAATGCAGCGATTTTGAAGTGCACAAGCCAGTGCCCCACCAAAACGATCTTGATAGTCCCGATTCAACCGCCATGGGCGTGGCCCTGGTATATCATAATCTCATCTCTGTGATGGGGTGCTAGGCAAAACTCCGTGAAAGAGATCAATTTGAATATCGCAGTCATTGGTGCCGGGGTTGCCGGCCTCACTGCAGCCTACGAGTTAACCAAACGCGGCCACCGGGTCGTCATCTTCGAAGCGGCCGACAAAACTGGTGGGTTGGCATCCGGCTTTAAGGACGAACGTTGGGAGTGGTCGCTGGAGCGATTCTATCACCACTGGTTTGCCTCTGACGATGCCGTCATCGGCTTAATCGAAGACCTGGGGACCCAGGATCGCCTCTTCTTCCTGTGGCCCACTACTTCCCTCTATCATCAAGGATCGATCTATCCCCTTGATAGCCCTGTTCCCTGGCTCAGGTTCATACCGATTTCACAAGTACACCGCGCTCTCCGCGTGCTTCAATTCACGCCGTTGCCATTCATAGACCGTCTACGGGTTGGGTTGACGGCATTCTATTTGACTTTGACCAAGGATTGGCGTCCGCTGGAGCGTGTTACGGCGGATGAGTGGATGCGGCGGATGGTTGGGGAACGAGCTTACGAGGTGTGGTGGAAACCACTGCTCGTCGGCAAGTTCGGCGATTATTATCAGGACGTGAATATGGCCTGGATGTGGGCGCGCACCTACAAACGGACCGCTCATTTGGGCTATTTCGCAGGCGGCTTTCAGGCCTTTGCTGAGGCATTGACTGAGTGCGTCCAAACCCAGGGCACCGAGATCCGGCTCAGTTGTCCGATCCGTGCGGTAGAACCGGCGCCCAATGGTGGACTGGTTGTGCGGGCCACGTCAGGGGATGAGGTCTTTGACCGGGTCATCGCCACCGTATCGCCAGGGCTGCTGGCACGACTGGTCCCCGCCCTGCCCCCTGATTACCTGGAAGGGCTGAAAAAGCTCAAATCAATGGGAGCCGTCGTGTTGGTCCTGGCGCTCAAGCACCAGTTGACAGACGGTCATTATTGGATCAACCTGCCCAAGGATGAAGGTTTCCCTTTTCTGGCGCTGGTGGAGCACACTAATTACATCGACCCCAAACATTACGGCGGCGATCACCTGGTTTACTGTGGCGATTATCTGAAGCCGGACCACGAGTATTTCAGCCTGTCGCACGAAGAATTGCTGGCGCGCTTTCTGCCCGCTTTGCCTCGCTTTAACCCTGACTTCAATCCCGACTGGGTGCGTAAGAGCTGGCTGTTCCGTGAGAAGTACGCGCAGCCAGTGCCGCCCCTGAATCACTCCCGCAACATCCCTGACCTGGCAACGCCCATTCCTGGCTTATATTGGGCCAGTATGAGCCAGGTCTACCCGTGGGATCGGGGGACAAACTACGCCGTCGAGATCGGGCAGGAAGTGGCAAGGCGGGCGATCGCAGACAGGTGATATGAGATAAAGGAGCTATTCAATATGCGCAATATCACTGTTATTGGTGTGGGGTATGTAGGCCTGGTGACCGGCACCTGCTTCGCTGACCTGGGCAACACAGTCTGCTGCCTCGACGTGGACGAGGCCAAAATCAAAACTTTGAAAAGCGGAGGGCTTCCCATCTACGAGCCGGGCCTGGAGGAGATGGTCCGGCGCAACGTGCACGCCGGTCGTCTTACCTTCACCACCGATTACGCCGAGGCCTTACGCGAGGCCAAATTCGTTTTCATTGCGGTCGGTACGCCGGAGGGGGTGGATGGTGAAGCAGACCTGAAATATGTGCGTGCCGCCGCCGAGTCAGTGGCGGCTGCTATGGACCATCCGCTGATCCTCGTCAACAAGAGCACTGTGCCCGTCGGCACCGGAGACTGGGTGGCCGACATCATCCGCGCCACCCAGCCACAGCCTATCGAACTCGCCGTCGTCTCGAACCCGGAATTTCTGCGCGAAGGCTCAGCCATCCTTGACTTCATGAATCCCGACCGGGTGGTGCTGGGTTCCCTCAACCAAGAAGCGGCCAGCGAGGTCGCCCAGCTTTACCTGAGCCTGCGTGCGCCTATTATCGTCACCGACCTGCGCACCGCCGAGATGATCAAATATGCCTCCAATGCTTTCCTGGCGACACGCATCTCCTTCATCAATGAGATTGCCAACATATGCGAGCGGTTGGGGGCCGACGTAAAAGAGGTCGCCGTGGGCATGGGCTACGATAAGCGCATCGGCCATTCCTTCCTGGATGCCGGTATCGGATACGGTGGGAGTTGCTTTCCCAAGGACGTGAAAGCGTTGGCGCACATGGCCTCTATTCACGGTACCCATCCCCAGTTGGTGAAGGCGGTGATGGACATCAACCAATACCAGCGGCGGCAAATCATCTTGAAGCTGCGTGAGGTGCTGGGCAGTAAGCTGCGCGGGAAGGTCATCGGCATATTGGGACTGGCTTTCAAACCCAATACCGACGACATGCGGGAATCGCCAGCGAGTGAGATTGCGCGCCTGTTGCTACACGAGGGCGTTCATGTAAAGGGGTATGATCCGGTCGCTATGCGTAATGCGGCGAAGATCCTGCCTGACATGCAATTGGCCGAGGATCCCTACGACCTGGCCGAAGACTGTGACGCGATCGTCGTCTGCACCGAGTGGAACGAGTTCAAACACCTGGACATGGGCCGGGTCAAGGAGGCGATGCACCAAGCTTTCATCGTGGATGGACGCAACCTTTACGAGCCGGAGAAGATGAAGCTATTAGGTTTCACCTATCGCGGGGTGGGGCGGGGATATTAGATTCGCCTTTTTTCTTCCCGCCAGCGAGCCAGTACTTGACGATTGGAGGGGAAAGCGATGTCGTCCGGCAATTCCTCAGGGCCAAAGAAGCCGACCTCGCTGGCATCGTCGCCAGGACGCGGCTCACCACCGACGACCTGACCCCGGTAAAGGATGATGATGCCCGGCCCTCGCAACTCGCTGATGTATTGGCCCACATCCAACAGGTCGGTGAGCTGCACCTGGAGCCCGGTCTCTTCCAGGCACTCGCGCACGGCTGCTTCGGCGGCGCTTTCGTCGTATTCCACAAAACCGGAGGGCAGGCACCACGAACCAATTGCCGGCACCACCGCCCGGCGCACCAACACTACTTTACCATCCTGCTCTACCAGCACACCTGCCCCCACCTTGGGGTCCACAAAATGAACAAACCCACACTCAGGACAAACCTGCCGGGTCCGCCCGAACACAAATTTATCTTGCATCTCCGTCCGGCAGTGGGGGCAATAGACGTAAGGTTCTCTCCCATTTCTCATCACAACAATTCCAATTCCGTATTATGTACTGCGTATTGCGAAGTGCCCGCAGGGCGCGTACCGCCTACTCCTGACTTCTTACTCCCCACGTTCTACCGATTCCCGTACCGCTCGGATGTTGCCTACGGGTGAGGTGATGGGCGTCACGCAGCCGGTGCCGACAATGAGTCGCCGCCCCTCGGTTTCTTCTATGGCAGCCTGGGCTTCAGCATATACCCAATCGGGAGTACCGCGCAGCATAGTCTCCCACTGGCGCAATCCACCCACCAACGCGCGGGGAAAGCGGTCCAGCGCCTGGGCCAGCGACGGCGGCGTCTCTTGATCGTGCCAATTGATGGCCTGCACCGGGTAATCGGCAACCAGGTCAAACATCACGTTGGCCCCGTGCAGGTGCAATAGGTTGAACCACGACCCTTCTACGGCTTCCAGAATGCGCAAATCGTAGGGGCGGCCAAACTCCCTGTATTCGGCTTCGGTCAGCAAATCGTAAGTGGCGTGTTGTAGGGCCAGGAAGATACCGGCAATACCCGTTTCGCGGTCGGCCTCAATGAAATCAATCGTAGTCTTGGTGATGGTCTCCAGCCCAGCTTTGACGGCATCGGGATGCTGACGCAGGTCAGCCAGCAATCGTTCCCCGGCCAGGTTTTTGGCCTGGGCCAGCGGGTTGAAAATCGTTTGGATAAAGGGTACTTCCTCGCCTGCCTCCTCGCCAATGATAATCAACGCCCGGCGAATCTCGCCTAGCAGTCCGCTGGTTGGGTCCAACACTTGCAGTTGGGCCCAATCTTCCGGTTGTTGGATGACCCGTGGCCCCCACTCGCGCGTTCCTTCCTGATTGCCCGTCCAGCGTGACTCGGCGCCCCAGCCAGCGATACAATAATTGCTGGAGGGGCTGACTTTGATGAAATCGAAGTCGAACATCCACTGAAAGTCGAGGGTAGCGCGGGCCAGGCCCTCGGCGCGCTGGTCATCGCCGGGCCAGTGTCGCCACAAAGCCACCGCAACGCGGTCCACCGGCTGGCCGGCGATAGTGGCCTCCAGGCGTTCCCGCTTGCTCATCTGTCTCATGATCAAATGCCTCCCGTGGTCAAGCTTTAGGGTCCGTAGATGAATAACTTCCCGCATGTAAGGCGGATTTCTCAGGCAAAATGGACAATGGTGCGTGAACTTATCCTTTCATGGACCCTCAATGGAGGCTATTATACCACCACCTGGCATAGAGAACCAGACGCCGCCTGCGCAAAAAAGAGTCTTTTTATCCCATATTTCATAATTTGGTTACTGTAGTTACGATTTTCTTGCGCATTGCTCTTTGTCCTCTAATATAGTACATCCTCAACCGTCACGTCAGGAGGGCCTGGACCACCACCTCAGTCCGGCCAGCCGGCGGCGGAGGAACGAGGTTCCCTTCCACCGGCTGGCCATCCACCGTCAGCAAAACTGTATTTCCCTTGCCAGCACGTTCCACGCTGATGTGGTAAGTAACGCCGCGAAAGACGCGCGTGGCCTTGAATCCAGCCCAGTCGCAGGGGATGACCGGGGCAATTCGCAACCCCTCAAAGGTGGGGCGGATGCCCAAAATCCATTGGGTGATGGCGACGAAGTTCCAGGCGGCGGTACCAGTCAACCAGGAGTTCTTGGCCTCGCCGTGAGTGGGGGCATCGCGCCCGGCAATCATTTGAGCGTAGACGTATGGTTCGCAACGATGCACCTCACTGATGGCCTCCCGCATCGAGGGATTGATACGCAGATAGTAATCGTGCGCCCGATCACCGTTTCCGACCACCGCTTCGGCGATCATGATCCACGGATTGGTATGGCAAAAGATACCAGCGTTCTCTTTGTAGCCAGGCGGATAAGACGAGATTTCGCCCAGGTGAAGGTAATACTGCGAGTAAGCCGGTTGTTGAAGGATAAGTCCGTGGGGCGTCGCCAGCCGTTCATTGACGGCGGCCAGTGCTTTCTGCGCCTGGCCATCTTCTAAGCCAATACCGGCTAGAGTGCAAATGCCCTGCGGCTCGATGAAAATCTGGCCTTCCTGGCACTCGTGAGAGCCCACTTTCTGGCCAAAATCGTCATAGGCGCGCAGGAACCAGTCGCCGTCCCAACCATGCTCTAAGACGGCAGCTTCCATGCGGGTGGCAGCCTCGAGGTAGTCTCGGGCTTCATCCTCCAGGCCACACCGCCGGGCGATGGCGCTCAGTTCCCTGGCGGCTAACACAAACAGTCCGGCGATGAAGACCGACTCGGCGGTCTTGCCATCTTTGCTGGTCGTGGTCTGGAAGGACTCGCCGGGTTCCTCCGAGAACGTATTAAGGTTAAGGCAATCATTCCAATCGGCGCGGCCAATCAGTGGCAGCCCATGCGGCCCGAGTCGATCCAGTGTGTAACCCAGGCTGCGTTGCAGGTGTTCGTAGAGCGGTGTCTCGGTACCCGGTTGATTGTCGTATGTCACCAGCTCATTCAGCAGACCCCAGTCGCCCGTCTCCTTCAAATAAGCAGCCGCGCTAAGAATCAACCAGAGGGGATCGTCGTTGAAATTGCCTCCAACAGCGTCGTTGCCACGCCTGGTAAGTGGCTGGTACTGATGATACGCGCCGCCGTCTTCCAGTTGTGTGGCGGCGAGGTCCAAAATGCGCTGGCGGGCGCGCTCAGGTATCATGTGGACAAAGCCCAGCAGGTCCTGGTTAGAGTCGCGAAAGCCCATACCACGCCCGATACCCGATTCAAAGAGCGAGGCCGAGCGCGACAGGTTAAACGTGACCATACATTGGTAGGCATTCCAGATATTGACCATCCGATTGGTATGGGTGTCTGGCGTCTCCACCTGAAAGTTGCCCAGCAAGCTATCCCAATAGGCGCGCAAGGCGCCGAAGGCAGCATCTACGTTGTCTTTGTCCAGATATCGGGCAATGATCGGCTTGACTGTTTCTTTGTTGATCGTCTGCGGACTGAGGGAGTGGAACTTCTGATCCCTGGGGTTTTCGTGGTAGCCAAGGACGAAGATAATCTGGTGGCTCTGGCCTGGCTGGAGGGTGAGCTTCACGTGGTGCGAGCCCATCGGCGCCCAGCCGTGGGCGACCGAATTGAACGATTGCCCCTGTTCCACAGCCAGCGGAGCCTCCCACCCGCGATATGGCCCCAGGAAGGCATCGCGTTGGGTATCGAACCCGGCCAGCCCCTCAGAACAAGCAAAGAAGGCAAAGTGATTCCGCCGCTCACGATATTCGGCCTTATGGTAGATCACGCCATGTTCGACTTCTACCTCGCCAATGCTGAAGTTGCGTTGGTAGTTGGTGGCATCGTCGTGAGCGTCCCATAGACAAAACTCGATGCTGGAGAAAACCGAGAGATTGGCAGGCTCCTTACGCCAATTTGTCAATGTGAACTGCCAGATTTCCAGGCTCTCACCCATCGGAACGAAGTACCGGGTTCGTGTCTCGATTCCCTTAAAGGTGGAGCCGATAATGGTGTACCCTAGCCCATGGCGGCAGGTATAGTCCGTCACATGGTGGCGAGTGGGCTGCCAGGAAGGCGACCAAAATTCCCCTGTAGCGTTGTCCCGGACGTAGATGTAGCGCCCGCCGAAGTCGAGAGGGACGTTATTGTAACGATAGCGGGTGAAACGCCGGAGGCGTGAGTCGCGATAGAATGAGTAACCACCGGCAGTATTGGAGATCAAAGCAAAGTATGCTTCGCTCCCCAGGTAATTGATCCAGGGCAGCGGGGTATCTGGACGGGTGACAACGTACTCACGGTGCTCATCGTCAAAGTATCCGTAGCGCATAGGGTCTCCGGCAGGCTACTTCACCGCTCCGGCGGTGAGACCAGTGTACAGCACAATAAACCTTAACCAGCGGACTGGCTCCTCTGACTCAAACCACACGACGAGCGGATAATAAGTTGAGTAGCCATCGTAACGTGACGTGCTGGTTCCGGATCATTCGTCAGAATGTCGACCAAGATTTCAACTGCCTGGGCGCCAACGCGCCGAATCGGCTGCCGGATAGTGGTGAGAGGCGGATCGGAAAAGGCCGCTGTGGGCAGGTCGTCAAAACCGACCACAGCCACATCGTCCGGCACAGACAGAGCTGTCTCACGCAAGGCGCGCAGAGCACCGAAAGCCATTGTATCGGAAGCGACGAACACAGCATCCGGCCGATGCAGCAGCAATTGTTGCATAGCGGTATAACCACCTAATTCGGTAAAGTCGCCTTCGACGATCAAGCTGTCGTCAATTGATCGGCCCCGATCATTGAGCGCATCCAGGTAACCCTGCCGGCGATCGAGGCCTACTGTAGTATTCAGGGGACCCGTAATCGTGGCAATGCGCTGGCAGTCCAACCGAATCAGGTGGTTCGTGGCTGTATAGGCACCGATGACATTATCAGCATCCACGAAGCTGACTTCCGCCATGTCGTTGGGCCGCCCCACCATTACGAAGGGCACCTGGTTTTTGATCAATTGGGGAATGAGAGGGCCGTCAACCTGCGACCCAATGACGATGACCCCATCCACCAGTTGGGTGCGCAGTACTCTGGGGTAGAGCTTTTGCTCTTCGTCTTCGGTGTGAAAGAGAAAGAGGGACAAAATGTAATCATTGGCGTTGCAAGCTTGAGCAATCCCCTGCATCAAGCGTGGGTAATATGGGTCGGTAAAGAGGGATTGTACTACACGCGGGATCACCAAACCAATGATTCCGGAACGTTGGATAGCCAGCGAACGGGCCGCCGGATCAGGATGATAGCCTGTCTCGGCAATAACCTCCATAACTCGTCGTCGCACCTCGGGCTTTACGCTGGGGTGGTCGTTGACCACGCGCGAAACAGTAGAGCGTGAGACACCCGACAGCTTCGCGATTTGTTCCAGGGTTAACTTACCCATACTATCCTCCATTTTAGAGAGCGCTCCCATAAAATGGGAACAACCTCCTAATAATCTCGAATATTATGAGATTTAACAAGAATTTACAGGGAGTTCTTGGAGAATGATTTGGGAGCGCTCCCAAATCTGCATATATCTTATCACAACCTGTGTCATTTGTCAAGACCCAAACCACCTAAAATTCCGGGAATGGACGCTCTCACATCCGTGGCATCTCCTTTGAAGCATTGTGTGACTCAGAGGTTCAAAAGGGGTATTTTACCCGTATTATATCACAACAAAACCGCTGAAGTCATAGGAATTTTATTAGAATCGGCGAATGCAACTTTAAGGTTGACGCGAGAGATAGCAGGGTTGCCAGCCTGGTGCTGCACACACCCTTAAGCCGAATGGCCTAGGCCCTATTCCCAATTTTACGCCGAGTGCCCGATGCATACGCTCGCCACTTGCGATATAGTAGGTCTTGTTTAGCCAGTTTTCGGAGTGAAGTTATCTCAATTTGCCCTAAGCCGAAAACAGCGTAGAATAAATCTTTGCTCGTTAAACGTTCGGCTTATATTCTGAAGAGGGAGGCAACTGACTGTGCGTGTTATGTTAATTAACCCCAGATTTCGCCTGCCCATAGATACCCGCACCACACCCCACCTGGGCCTGGCTTACCTCGCCGCCGTGTCAGAGCGACGCGGGGATGAAGTGTTCCTCTTTGACGCTGACGTGGAAGATGAACACGTGACGGATGCCGTACGTCGTTTTCAACCGGACGTAGTAGGCATTACAGCCAACACCCCGCAGGTGAAGCAGGCCTGGCGCACCGCGCAGGCTATCAAGAGCGTCAAGGACGTACCTATCGTCCTCGGCGGTCCACACCCATCGGTTTTACCCTTTGAGAGTGCTGAACGCCCAGAGATTGACGTCGTCGCCAGGGGAGAAGGCGAGGAAATCTGGCTGGCCATGTGCGAGGTGATCGAAAAGAGGCTGAACGCCGACCCTAATTTCACTGCCCGTGATCTGCTTGACCCCCAGGCCAAACCTCTCCATCACATTATGGGCGTCACCTTTAAAACCAGTGACGGTGAGGTGCACAATATGCCGGACCATCCCCCCATCGCCGACCTGGATGCCCTTCCCTGGCCGGCCTACCACTTCTTCAAAATGGAGCGTTACACCAATCTCCAGCCGGCTACCGACGCCGTGGATGGAGCCAGGAGTTTTAGTATTCTCACCTCGCGTGGATGCCCCTATCGTTGCACCTTCTGCTCACAGAGCATTATGCCCCAAAAATGGCGGGCACGCACTGCCGAGAACGTACTGGCGGAGTGGCGACATCTGGTCGAAGACCTGGGAGCTCAGGAGATTGGCGTTCTCGACGACAGCGCCAACATCAAGGTAGGCCGGCTTATGGAGTTGGCCGACTTGCTCGTCGAAAACAAGCTCAACCACGTGCCCTGGATCTTCGTCAACGGCATTCGGGCCAATCTGGCCTCGAAAGAACTGCTGGCCAAGCTGAAAGCAGCCGGCCTCAAGCGCACTGCCTTTGGCGTCGAGTCGGGCGATCCTGACATTCTGCTTTCTATTGACAAGAAGATAGATCACGACACCATCCGCCGTGCCTTCAAGAATGCCAAAGAAGTAAGCCTGGAGACCATCGGCTTCTTCATCATCGGCCTGCCTGGCGAGACGGAAAAGACGATGGAGCGGACTATCCAGTTTGCAATTGAAGTGGATCCGATGATCGCCAACTTCTCAATGATGACGCCCTACCCGGGCACCACGGTATATGAAATCGCCAAGCGCCAAGGCCGTATCCTGGTAGAGGACTGGGAGGACTACGTCTTCTTTGAGGGAAAAGCGCGCTACGAGATAGGCGAGATGAGCGCCGAACTTATCGAGCGCAAATGGCGGGAGGCTTATCGTCGCTTTTACCTGCGCCCCAGCCGGGTCGCCCGCATTGTCACACGCAAAGATTTTTGGATCAACTGGCGCCGTACTTTCCGCATGGCCTTCCGCACCCTGTTCCCACGCCAGGAAAAGACCGAACTGAAGCAAGCCGTAGAAGCCAGCGTTTAGGATAGAATAATAAAACGTAAAGGTATCTTCTCAATATCTTGGGGTAGGGGCAGGTCCCGCGCCTGCCCCGGCGGGCAACCGCAAGGGTTTGCCCCTACTTTTTGAGAAGATACACGTAAAGCGTAAAACGTAGATGTCATCCAACTGCCAGACGCTTTCCTACGTTTTACGCTTTACGTTTTTGGTTGGTTGATAGCCACGTCTGTGCTATAATCACCATGTGTGCGATTGAGAACCGCTGGAGGAGTTCCGGCCTTGACGCGACGCATGCTGTATGGGGTGGTTGGGTGCTGGGAAAGATAGCGTCATGAAGACGGGGATAGTTTTCGACATCCAAAAGTTTTCCCTGCACAACGGCCCCGGGATTCGCACCACGGTCTTTCTTAAGGGATGTCCTCTCCGCTGCTGGTGGTGTCACAATCCTGAGAGTCAAGCCCCGGGACAGGAACTAATGGTCCAACCCAGGCGATGCATCCAGTGTAGGACTTGTGAGGCGGTCTGCGCCCAGGGTGCAATCTCCTGGAATGATGGCATTGCGTCCACTGACATCGAGAAATGTACGCTGTGCGGGGACTGCGTCGAGGCCTGTTACGCCGAAGCCCGCGAGCTCGTAGGTCAGGAGATGACAGTGGCGCAAGTGATGGCGGAGATCGAACGAGACGTGACCTTCTACGATGAATCCGGTGGAGGCGCGACATTCTCTGGTGGGGAGCCCTTGTCCCAGCCAAATTTCTTGCTGGCGCTCCTGCGGGCCTGCAGGGAACACGAGATCCACACGACTGTCGACACCTGCGGTTATACGACCTGGGAAATGCTGGACAGCATTCGGGAATACGTAAATTTGTTTCTGTACGATCTCAAGTTGGTGGATGGTGCAAAGCATCGAACATTCACCGGCGTGCCCAACGAGTTGATCTTGAAAAACCTGCGGATGCTTTCAACACGAGGGCACAACGTCGTCTTACGCATGCCCATCATTCCCGGAATAAACGACGACGATGAGAATATTCGCCAAACAGGTGCATTTGCGGCTGCTACACCTGGGCTGAATCGGGTGGATATCTTGCCTTATCATCATACAGCCGTCGACAAGTACGATCGGCTGAAGAAGGACTACGAGTTATCCGAAATCCACCCTCCTTCAGACGAGAGAATGGTTGAGATAACGAAAATCCTGCGAGGATTTGGCTTGCAAGTCAAAATAGGAGGTTGACCCCATGCCCATGAGTGAAAGGGTCACCCGGTTGAGGCAGCAGAGCCTGGACACTGTGCCCTCCATCTCATCCGAGCGTGCAGAACTGTTGACCGAATTCTACCAGGAGAACTCAAGGTTGATGTCCGCACCTATGCGCCGCGCGCTGGCCTTTCAGTATTTGATGGAGCATAAGAGCATCTGCGTCAACGAAGGCGAATTGATCGTCGGCGAAAAAGGCCCTGCCCCTAAAGCTGCGCCGACTTACCCGGAACTGTGCTGCCATACCCGGGAAGATCTGGATCTCCTCGATTCCAGGGAGAAGATACCCTTTACGGTTTCCCCCGAAGTCCGGCAGGTTTACGAAGAAACCATCATCCCCTTTTGGCAGGGGAGGACCATGCGCGAACTCATCTTTCAGGAAATGACCGATGAGTGGAAGGCTGCCTATGAGGCCGGGATCTTCACCGAGTTCATGGAGCAGCGGTCTCCCGGTCATACTGTCCTGGATGACAAAATCTACCACAAAGGCCTCCTCGATTTCAAGCAAGACATCCGGCGAAGCCTGGAGAACCTCGATTACCTGAACGATCCGGAAGCCTACGATAAGCAGGAAGAGCTTAAGGCAATGGACGTCTGCGCCGATGCTTTGATCCGTTTCGCGGAGCGTCACGCGGAAAAAGCGCAGGAGTTGGCGCAGCAGGAGAAGGATCCCCAGAGGAAGCAGGAATTGGAAGATATCGCCGAAGTCTGTTCCCACGTGCCTGCGCACGCCCCGCGCGATTTCTGGGAGGCGCTGCAATATTACTGGTTCGTGCACCTGGGTGTGACGACAGAACTGAACCCCTGGGATGCCTTCAATCCTGGCAAGCTGGATCAACATCTGTTCCCTTTCTACAAGAGGGGGCTGGAAAGAGGAACGCTCACCCGCGAGCAAGCGGAAGAGCTATTGCAATGCTTTTGGATCAAGTTCAATAACCAGCCCGCACCACCTAAAGTGGGAGTCACGGCAGCGGAAAGCGGCACGTATACCGATTTCGCCCAGATCAACCTGGGAGGAGTGAAGGAGGACGGCTCCGACGCCGTCAACGAGGTCACCTATTTGATATTAGAGGTCATCGAGGAGATGCGGCTGTTACAGCCCAGTTCTTCTATTCAGGTCAGCAAGAAGAACCCCGACAGGTTCGTCAAGAGGGCAGCCAAAATCATCCGCACCGGGTTCGGCCAACCTTCGGTGTTCAACACCGATGTTGTGATTCAGGAAATGATTCGGCAGGGCAAGTCCATCGTCGATGCGCGAAACGGTGGCACCAGCGGCTGCGTGGAGACCGGGGCGTTTGGAAAAGAAAACTACAATCTGACGGGCTATTTCAACATGCCCAAAGTACTTGAGATCACTCTGAACAACGGCATTGACCCCCGAACCGGCCGCAGGATTGGGCTGGAGACAGGAGACCCCGCGCAATTTGGGACCTTCGAGGCGTTGTTCGCAGCGTACACGAAACAACTAAACTACTTTGTGGACATCAAGAGACGAGGCAATAACGTCGTCGAAAGGCTGTATGCTAATTATATGCCTGCACCCTTCTTATCGTTGCTCATCGACGATTGCATCACCAAAGGCAAAGACTATCACAACGGGGGAGCACGCTACGACACGAGCTACATTCAAGGAGTAGGCCTGGGCACCATGGCTGATGCCATGACGGCCATCAAATATCACGTCTTTGACAAAAAGACCTTGACGATGGAAGAATTGATGGCGGTCCTGCGGGACAATTTCGAAGGTCACGAAAGGACGCATCAGATGCTGTTGAACAAGACGCCCAGGTATGGCAACGACGACGACTATGCTGATAAGGTCATGGTGGATGTGTTTGAGGCCTATTTCAATGCCATAGATGGTCACAAGAACACCAGGGGTGGGATCAATCGCATCAACTTGCTGCCAACCACGTGTCACGTATATTTCGGCTCGGTGATCGGGGCTACCCCTGACGGCCGAGAGGCAAGGAAGCCTCTCTCTGAAGGTATTTCACCCGTACAAGGGGCGGATCGCCGAGGCCCGACGGCGGTGATCCAATCAGTGGCCAAGATGGACCACGTCCGTACCGGCGGCACATTGCTCAACCAGAAATTCACACCCCAATTGCTGAGGGACGACGAAGGCCTGGATCAATTGGTGTACCTGGTGCGAACCTATTTCAAGCTGGACGGTCACCACATCCAGTTCAACGTCGTGGATGCTGCCACGCTGCGCGCTGCGCAAAAGAACCCTCAAGAGTACCGGGACCTGATCGTGCGCGTGGCCGGCTACAGCGACTACTTCTGCGACCTGAGCGAAGCATTGCAGGAAGAGATCATCGCCCGGACGGAGCACCAGTCATTTTGAGACGACAAGGAGTCAATATGAGAAGACTTTGGCTAGATTTGGGAGACCTGGGAGTTTATGTCCAGCCTGCCGGCGCTCACGACCGGTGGCAGGATCACGGGATGGGGCTCCTGCGAACGATTCTGCGTAACAACGGCGTGGAGACCGAGATGTTCTCGCTCCGTTCCTTGCTCTCCTGGGACGAGCTTCCTGATAAACTTTCAGGTTACGACATGCTCATCATGAACGTGAGGAGCTACACGTTTCCCTTCGCCTACAAAGCAGCCAAGGCCTTTAAACAGGTGAATCCTCAAGGAGTCGTGGTCACTGGCGGAATGCATGCCACGGTGGCTCCTGACGAGATGGAAGCGATCGAGGAATTCGACCGGATCTGCCAGGGCCCCGGTGAGCGCATCATTGTTGACCTGGTGAAGGATCCGCTGTCCTTTCCCAGGATCGTCGTAGGGATTGGTGCCAAGTCTATGGCCGATTGGCCGATGATGGACCGGACTATGTGGCCCAATCCCAACCTTCCAGATTTTCCCTGGCCCCTGGAGCCGGAGTGCGGGTGGGGACCGGGTCCGGTCGCAACGATACTGACCAGCCGGGTCTGCCCCTGGCAGTGTGTCTTTTGCAATGAGGCTTCTTACATCCCCAATATGGGGCGCAAACCGGTGGAGATGGTGATCGAGGAACTTAACTACCTGGACGATACCTACGGACCGCTCGGTTCTGTGGTCATCCACGATTCAATGTTCTTCCAACAACCGGTCTGGTTGAAGGAATGGCTGGAGAAGTATCCGCGCCTGGCCCATCGTCCCTGGCCTTACTGGGCCGCTGCCCGCTCGGATACAGTTCGCCAGTGGCCTGACCTCTTCGAGGGCCTCGTCCGGGAAACCAACTGGGATACGATCTCCATTGGTTTCGAGTCCGGGAGTGACCGCGTCTTACGGATTCTTAACAAGGAATGTACGGCGGAGGACAACAACTTCACCATTGACCTCTTGAATAGGATTGGCGAAGACTTCGTACGCCAGGGAAAGGAGCCCCCGAAGTTCTGGGCCAATATTATGCTGGGAATCCCGGGCGAGACCCAGGCCGACGCTTTTGACACGATCCGGATGCTCAGGCGCATGCGCTGGGTTATGCCCTCCATCGCTTACTATGCCCCCTATCCGGGATCGGCGCTTGGTTACCAATTGATCGCCGAGGGCAAGAGCTTGATGTCGAAGGACAACTATCACCGCTATCCCAACGACGAGAAGGTCAAGGGAATTGACTACCAGTTCTATAATGACCTGCTCGCCGGTAAGTATGAGGATGAAATCAAGCGCGGGCTCTCTGCCTCTGCCCAGGATAAGCCGGGAGTTTATCAAGACGTACTGGTGAAAGCATGAGCAGTTTCAATAACCCTCATCATTTCTATCTGTTCGCTATGAAGAACGGCAAGAAGAAACTGGCGTATGGCGCCAGCCCGGAAGACGCCTACGCTATCTTAAAGCTGCGTCTCACGCCAGAAGAGACGGAGAGCATTATCAAGGATCAATACATAAAGATCTCTCAGAGAAAACTTCGACAGCATATCCACGAGCTGGGATGATGCGAACCACGATCAGGGCAGAATGTCATGTCCGCCGATGTTACGCAGGTGGAATGGATAGGGAAAATCCAATGAGAGTATTATTTGCCAGCCCCGAATCTGGCGTCTGGAATAGTCGCAAGCACATCCATATGGGCCTGGGCTACCTGGCGGGCGCGCTGTTGGCCCATGGCTACGACGTAGACATCTGGGACGCAGCCGTGGAAGAGGACTTAGAGACCCTCGACCAACGGCTGGCTCGCGACCCTTACGACATCGTGGGCATCTCGGCCCCCACGCCGCTCATCGTCAACGCCTGGGAAGCAGCAGCCACGGCCAAAAAGCACGGCGCCATTACCATATTGGGGGGACCTCACCTCACCTTGATGCCCCACGAGTCGATGGAGAAACCCCAGGTTGATTTGGTGGTACGCGGCGAGGCGGAGCAGACGATCGTCGAGATTATGCATGCTTTGGAGAGAGAGCAGCGGCTGCCCATCCCGGCTTCGCCGCGCGGGCCGGGGGGGGCTAGGGGCTGGGGGCTGAGTACGGACACTCCACGCTCCACGCTCCACGCTCCCCATCTCTTCGACCCGGCGGCTGGTTGGGGAGACATTCTCGGCCTCTCGTGGCGTGACCTGGATGGGAAAATCCGTCACAATCCCGACCGTCCCCTGGCCGACGATCTGGAAGCCATCCCCTTTCCGGCGCACCATCTCTACAAAATCGAGCGTTACACCAATCTCAACCCGTTGACCGACGGCCTGGACCCCAACGCTCGCGCCTACACCGTTGTCACCTCGCGAGGCTGTCCGTATAAGTGTACCTACTGCTCCAAGCCTATCACCGGCGACACCTGGCGTGGCCGCCGCGTGGAGAACGTCATTGCCGAGTGGCGCTGGCTGGTGGAAGACCTGGGCGCCACCGAAATCGGCATCACCGACGACATCTGGAACCTGGACCGGCAGCGAGCCAAAGACCTGTGCCGCGCCCTCATCGACAACCGACTCAACCACGTTCCCTGGGTCACCATCCACGGCATGAAGGTCAATAACACGGACCAGGAACTCTTTCACCTGATGAAGGCTGCCGGCTGCAGACGGGTGGGCTTCGGCGTAGAGAACGGCGACGATTGGATGTTGCGCCACGTCATCAAAAAGGGTCAGACGGTGGACATGGTGCGCCAGGCCTTCCGCTGGGCCAAAAACGCCGGGTTGCAGACGATGGGCTTCTTCATCTTCGGCATGCCGGGCGAGACGGAAGAGTCGATGGAGAAAACCATCCGCCTGGCACTGGAGCTGGACCCCGATCTGGCTCACTTTATGCTGGCAGCGCCCTTCCCCGGTACCGAGATGTGGGAGATTCTGGAAAAGCATGGCCAGATTTTCTCGCACGACATGGACTGGAGCCAGTTTGCGATTCAGAGCGACAAAGCCCACTTCGCCTTTGGCGACCTGGACACAGAGACCGTCGAGCGCAAGTGGCACGAGGCACACCGTCGCTTTTACCTGCGCCCCAAACGCATCGCCCGCATCGTAGGCCGGGGCGACACCTGGCGACGGTTTCCTTACTATCTGAAAACGGCAGGTAGCATGCTACTGGGCATGGGGGAGAGAAAAGCGGCGTGAAACGTTTCACGTTTGAGGCTAACAGCTAATTATGGCACGAGAGGAAATCATTCAACAGCGATTGTTAGCTTGAGAAAGTGAGGCTCGATGTTTGGTCTATTACCCAAACTTCCTTTTTATTGGACGTTCCGTCGTTTGGGTTGGCCGCGGATGCTGCCTTTCAGCGTCGTGGTCAGCGTCAGCTTTCGCTGCAACTCCAAGTGTAAGACCTGCGACGTGTGGCGCAAACCCAACGATGATATGACCGTCGAAGAATGGGACCGCGTCTTTGCCAAAATGGGGCGTGGCCCTCTCTACATCACCTTCACCGGCGGCGAGCCTTTTCTGCGCAAGGACACGGCCGAGATGGTGCTCAGCGCCTGCCAGCACTGCCGGCCGGCGGTGGTGACAGTGCCCACCAACGGCATCCTAACCAAACGCATCATAGACCAGGTGGAGCGCATCTGCGCTGGCGCTCCCCACACCCAAATCGGCATCAACCTTTCGCTGGACGGAGTCGGGGAAGAGCACGACGAGATCCGCAAGGTCCCCGGCAATTGGAACAAGGCAATGGAAACCTGGGAGGCGCTGAAAGCGTTGCAAGGGCGCCACAAGAACCTGGTGCTGACGACCCACACCGTCGTCAGCAAATTCAACCTGCACCGCTTCTTTGAAATCTACGCCGGGCTGAAATTCCTGGAGCCGGACAGCTACATCACCGAAGTGGCCGAAGAGCGCGTCGAGCTGGATACCATCGGCTGGAACATCACCCCCGCAGCCGAAGAATATGAGCCCATCGCCGACTTTCTTAGCCAGCATGCGCACCAGCAGCCGGTGCGCGGCATCGCCCGCGTCACCCAGGCCTTCCGCGCCGAATACTACCAGCTTGCCAAGCGCATCCTCTACGAGCGACGGCAGGTCATCCCCTGCTACGCCGGCTGGGCCAGCGGCCATATCGCCCCCAATGGCGATATCTGGAGCTGCTGCATCCGGGCTGAACCGGTCGGCAACCTGCGCGAACACGACTACGACATCCGTCCTATTTGGTTCAGCGAACGTATGGCGTCTCTCCGCAAGAGCATCTACGCAGGTGAATGTGCCTGCCCCATGGCCAACGCCAGCTACGCCAACATGCTGCTCCACCCTCTGACCATCGCCAAAGTCGCATCCAGTGTGGTCCGGCAGCCAACGATGAAGGCATCAGATGGTCAGGGAATCAGCGAGGCGGAAATCAGGGCCATCGGGCACATATGAAATAAAATTAAATTTGTCATTTGTCCGTTTCAAGCTAAAATGGGGATACGTTTCAGACACAAGGGGGAATTTATGGACGAGACACTGAACCGCTCGGCGGATCACCTGGTGGTCAACCATCACGACGGGCGGGAAGAAAAAATCCCCGTTCCTTCATCAGAGACCACCCCCATCCGGGTTGGCCGCGAAACGGACAACGACGTGGTGCTCAGCGACCCACGCGCCTCACGCTACCACGCCCAGGTGCGGCGGAGCGAGGCAGGGCTGGAGATTATGGACGTGGGCAGCGCCAACGGCACCTTCGTCGGCGGCCAACGCATCGAATCCAACGTCTGGCAGCCGTTGCACGCCGGGACCATTGCCTACCTGGGTGATACGGCCCTCACATTCGAGCCGGGCATCGCCTCGGCGACGACAGTGGCCGTAGCACCGGTAGCCGCCCCTCCCCCATCTCCCTCTGCGCCACCATCGCGTACCCCCTCGATCAACCCCTGGGCAGGTATTGCAGGGACGCTGGCGATGCTGCTGCTGATAATCGTCGGCGTCATTCTATGGACTGGCCGGGAGACACCCGCCTCGCCCACATCTGCCACCCCGCCGGCCGGTTCCGATCTGGCCGTCCAGACGCCCGGTGCGCCTCCGGGCGACGCTGGCACTACCGAAATGCCGCTCATCCCGTATCCTGTCGTCAACGTAGAAGAAGTACGGGCGGAGCCTATCATCCTGGGAGCTCTACCTGATCCGACCAAAGCTTTCATTATCGTGCGGGTGCGGGTCGAGAATCAGGGGACGACTGACTTTATTGTATCGCCCGATCAATTTCAATTGCTCGACGCTTCGGGGACGGTCCTGAACGAGGTGGGGGGCACCTACAGCGAGAACGGCCTGCGTAAGCTGGGACTGGCCGACCGCTACACGGATTTGCGCCTGGGCCCTGGCGGCAGCGTGCCCGAGAGTCTGCTCTTTGCTGGCGAGGCTCGACCTTACCAGCTCTTTTTGCGCTACCAGGCGTCCGGGCTGGAGCCTATCATGCTCGACCTGGGCACGATGGACGCGGGGCGCGAGGTCGCTCTGGCCCTGGGCACTCCGGTAGCCGAGGAGACTCCAGTCGCTATGGCAGAGGCCGCCACCACCCCAACTACCGCTCCCACGCCCACTGCTACCCGGCCTCCGGCCCTGCCGGCACCCCAGAGAGTGCCCGCCTCGTCGCTGGTGGGGACCATCGCTTACCCGGTCTTCAACGGCACCACTTACGATCTGTACTTCGGCAACCCGGATGGCTCTGGCACACGGTTCTTCCTAAACAGCGCCAGCCAACCTCAATTCAGCCCTGATGGCAGCCGCATCGCTTATCACTCATGGCAGACCGACAAGCGAGGTCTCATCACCTTAGACGTAAGCGGCGGCAACGAACACATCGTGGCCGGCAACCTGGAAGATCAGTTACCCACGTGGTCGCCCGATGGGGCAACGATCATTTTCCTATCCCGGCGCAGCGGCCAACGAGCTTCGGAGCTATTCAGTGTGCCATCCGCCGGCGGCGAAGCGCAGTTCATCGGCCACGGGGAGTACCCCACCTGGGGACCAGAGGGCAGGCTGGCTTTCAAGGGCTGGGAGGACACCGGCGTCGGGCTGCGGCTGTCACAAGCCAACCTGAGCGACATCCAGGAGCTGACAGCCGACGACACGGACACCGCCCCGGCGATCTCGCCCAATGGGAAGCAAATTGCCTTTATGTCCAAGCGCGACGGCGACTGGAATATCTATGTGGTGAACAACGACGGGACAGGGCTTAAGCAACTGACGGACGACCCCGCCAACGATGGCCTACCCACCTGGTCGCCCGACGGCAAGGTAATCGCCTTTGTCAGCAACCGGGGCGGCCCCTGGGCAGTGTGGGCCATGACTCCCGGCGGTGACGGCACGCGCCAACTGTTTACGATGGAAGGCTCGCCCGACGGATTCGTGGCCGGAGAGGATCTGGATAAGAGTCGCGGCTGGGCCGAAGAGCGCATAAGCTGGACGCGCTAAAAAGAGATAGGTAGTGTGAAAATCACTTTCCTCTATTACGAAGACTGTCCTTCCCACGACGTAGCCCTCGACCGCCTGCGCCAGGTGATGACGGAGGAGGGGGCACAGGCCAAAGTCGAGATCATCAAAGTCGAGACCGAGGAACAGGCCCAGCGCTTGCACTTCGTTGGTTCTCCGACTATACTTATCAACGGGCGAGATATTGATCCCCCACCGCCTGACACCTATTACGCCCTCACCTGCCGTGCTTACCGTCTGGAGGACGGCCGCATCTCACCCCTGCCCTCGCCCGACATGATCCGACGGGCGCTGAAGCGTGGAGCGTGAAGGGTGGAGCGTGGAGCGTGGAGCGTGAGATATTATGTAAATCCAATTCAGAGGGAGGAACAGCACTATGGCCAATCTCAAACCCGGCGATCGAGCCATCCCCTTTACCCTGCCCGGCGTGGACGACCGACAACACGCCCTGGCCGATTACGCCGACAACGAAGCAGTAGCTGTCATCTTCAGTTGCAACCATTGCCCATACGTGCGTGCCTGGGAAGACCGCATGGTCCAGATTCAGGCCGACTACGCCGACAAAGGGGTACAATTCATCGCCATCAGCGCCAACGACGCCCGGAAATATCCAGATGACAGCTTCCCCAAGATGAAAGAGCGCGCCCGGGAGAAAGGCTTTAACTTCCCTTACCTCTATGACGAAACGCAAGAGATAGCGCGCGCCTATGGCGCCGAGCGCACGCCGGAAGTCTTCCTCTTTGACAAGGGTGGGACATTGCGCTATCACGGCACGATTGACGACAACTACGATGACCCCAACGCCGTCCGCAATCACTATTTGCGGGACGCCCTCGACGCAGTACTGGCTGCCCATACACCGTCAACAGTTGAGACGCCACCGGTGGGCTGCACCGTCAAGTGGAAGTAGTGGATAAGGTTCTGTTTGCCTAACTTCCCGGAGCAGCTATCGGGTCTGTCCCAAATTTTAGGTGTAAGACCCTACGGGTCTCAGAAAACCCGTAGGGTCTGCCAGGAATTCGGGACGCACCCGCAGCTATCAGAAGATTTGCTTTTCTGCACGGGTTCAATATAATGTTAGCCACCAAGTAAATATGCCTGATAGAGGTGCCTTCAGGCCCGGATGCCAAGGTTTAAAGGCGAAGCCGGTGACACCTGCGCCGATGCGGTGCAAGTGAAGTCCGGCGCTGTCCCGCAACTGTAAGGCCATTTGGCCAAGCCAGGACGCCCGCCTCTATCGGCTCCACACAACCTCGCGGAAGGGGGGTGGGAGCATGATTCGTGCGCCTTGAATCGCCCCCTTGACCAATTGGCAAGGGGGTTCCGTTTGCTACCCGACCTAATCTGGCAAGGTCGGGTTTCTTCTTTTGAAAAACAGGGAGGTTTCCTCTAATGCAACGCTTAAATGCAATGACCGTAATCCTTGTCTTGATAGGACTTCTCGCCGCCGTCGCGCTTGTGGCGTGCGGGGCGGCTGCCAGGCCAGAGCCAGCAGCGGCGCTATCAATGGCCACACCTATCCCGCCCACACCGCCCCCGCCCTCCCCCACAGGGACACTCGCCGCCTTTCCCCTCACGCTGAGGGATGGCCTGGGGCGGGAGGTCACGCTGAAGGCTGTCCCCAGGCGCATCGTCTCACTGGCCCCGTCCAACACCGAAGTTCTCTTCGCCGCCGGTGCCGGCGACCAGGTCGTAGGTGTCACTAAATACTGCAACTACCCACCTGAAGCCCAGACCCGGGAGCAAGTGGGTGGCTTCTCGGCCGACACCATCAGCGTGGAAACCATCGTTGCCCTGGAGCCAGACCTGGTTCTCGCCATTGGCGAAAGTCAGCGGCCGGTGATCGAGGCACTGGAGCAAGTTGGCATCCCGGTTGTGGCGCTGACGGCCAATACCTTCGACGACGTATACGCCAACATCGAACAGGTGGGACAACTGACTGGCCACCAGGAACAAGCCACCCAGGTGGTAATGGAGATGCAGAAGCGCGTAGATACGGTCACGACCGTCGTCACCGCGATTCCGCCAGAAGAGCGTCTGCCTGTATTTTGGGAGGTTTGGGATGAACCACTGATGACGGCGGGACCCTCCACCTTTGTTGGCCAGGCAATTGAACTGGCGGGGGGGGTCAACATCTTCGCTGATGTGACTGAGGATTACCCCCAGGTCAGCGCAGAGGAAGTGGTGAAACGCAACCCGGCTGTGATCCTGGGCCCAGACACTCACGGGGATAAACTGACGACTGAACAAGTAATCCAACGTCCTGGCTGGGATCAGATTGAGGCTGTGCGGGAGGGGCACATTCACCTGATTGAGGGTGACATCGTCTCCCGACCAGGCCCACGCCTGGCCGAGGGGTTGGAGGCTGTAGCCCGTGCCCTTTACCCTGATCTGTTCAAGTAAAAGGCATGGTAACTACTCAGCCAAGCCTCCTGGAGGGTAGTAGGTCAACCATGATGTGTCTGGTATGAGTAAACGCGGATATATTATCTGGCTGATCATCTTATCAGGTCTCCTGGCCCTGGTCGCGTTGCTCAGCCTGGGGGTAGGAGCAGTTGGCCTGCCGCCGGGACGGGTGCTGGGTGTATTGCTGCCTATCTCTGGATCAGAGGTGAGCCGGACTGACGCCACCATCATATGGGATCTGCGCCTGGCCCGCGTGTTGCTGGCTGCTCTCATCGGCGCCGGGCTGGCGGGCGCTGGGGCAGCCTTTCAGGGGCTCTTCCGCAACCCGTTGGCCGACCCCTTTGTGGTGGGTGCTTCGGGCGGGGCGGCGCTGGGGGCGACGCTGGCCATCACCGCCGGCCTGCGTTGGAGCGGCGCCGGGTTTGGTCCTGTACCTCTGGCCGCTTTCGTCGGGTCGCTGCTGGCCGTGGTCGTCGTCTACGGAGTGGCTGAGATGGGAGGCACCGCTCCTGCCATCGCGCTGCTCCTGGCTGGCGCCGCCCTAAGCATGCTGTTATCGGCAATAGTCTCCCTGCTGATGATCGTCAACGACCGGAACTTACACGAGACCTTTGCATGGCTTTTGGGAGGGCTGTCGGGGCGAAGCTGGCCGCATCTATGGGCCAGCGCGCCCTACCTGTTGGTTGGCCTGGGTGGACTGTGGCTTATGGCTCGTCCTCTGGACGCCATAGCCTCCGGCGAGGAGACGGCTCAAAGTCTGGGATTGCCACCAGCCCATGCCCGGGGCGCGGTCGTCGCGGCTGCCAGCCTGGTCACGGCGGCCGCCGTGGCAGCGGGGGGGATCATCGGCTTCGTGGGCCTCATCGCGCCCCACATCGCCCGGCTCCTCTTCGGCG
>CAYTNQ010000038.1:0-31003 GCA_964439175.1 uncultured Anaerolineales bacterium
AGGCTCCTTGACTTATTCTCTATAGTATGCTTCGCAAGGGTGGCTGAGTAGTTACCCCTTTTATGGAAATAGCACCACTTTGCCGCTGTTGCCCGAGGCCATTGTTTCCAGAGCCTCGTCAAATTTATCCAGCGGGAAGCGGTGGGTAACCACTGGCTTCAAGTCAACCGCCCCCGAGTTTAGCAGACTGCGCATTTGGTACCAAGTATCCCACAGTCGCCGCCCAACGATACCGTGGACGGTGACGCCTTTAAAGATTATCTCGTTCGCCAGGTCAAATTCAAAGGGAGCCGGAGGAATGCCCAGCAAAACAGCCACTCCGCCATCCTTGAGCAACCGGAAGCCATCATCGATGGCCGAGGGTGCCCCAGACATTTCCAGCAACACGTCTACCCCTTCGCTCTCAGTTGCCTGGCGGATGGCGCTGACTATATCCTCTTTGGCTGCATTCAACGTAACGTCAGCCCCCATAGTGCGGGCCAGCCCCAGCCGATAGGGGCTGATATCGGTAGCGTATATCGAGCGGGCCCCCAGCGCCTTGACGGTAGCAATCATCATTAAACTCACCGGGCCACAACCCGTGACCAGCACCTTACGCGCACCCAGGTTGGTGGCAAAAGCCGTGTGCACCGAAGTCCCAAAGTTCTCTTGCAAGACGGCCAGCTCTACCGGCATATTGGGAGGATTGACCCACACATTCTCTTCCGGCAGTGCCACGTATTCAGCAAGCGCGCCGTCCCGATCTACTCCGAGGATCTGGGTATTTGGGCAAATGTGTCCACGTCCAGTACGGCAGTAAACGCACGTGCCGCACACAATGTGGCTTTCGGCGGAGATAAAGTCACCGATCTTCACCTGGGCGACCTGTTCCCCAATCTCTACCACCTCGCCACACAACTCGTGTCCCACGATTAACGGTGGTCGAATACGACTCTGCACCCACGGATCCCAGCGGTAAATGTGCAGGTCGGTGCCACAAATCGAGGCCGCTTTGACTTTGACCAGAACATCACGGGGGCCAATGGCCGGGATGTCGACCATGGCCATTTCCAATCCTGGCCCGGCGTGGGTCTTGAGGACCGCTTTCATTTTCCCCATCATTCGGCTGTCTCCCTTGACTGACTCGAGAGTGAGCTCCGTTGCTCTTGTGGATGTTTCACTCCCCCTCCTCAGACAGTACTTCCTCAGCTTGATTGGCCCTGGAAGAGGGAGGATCCTCTTTGTCTTTCCCGTCTGCTTTCTCTTCGGCCATCTCCAGTAATTTCTGCTGAACCAGGTAATTGACTGTTCCCTCCAGATAGTTGCCTTCTTCGTCGGCTTCGCCGGCTGGCACGCCGGTCAGCAGCTCAATGCCCTGGTCGATAGTCTCGATAGCGTAGATGTGCAATTTACCCTCTCTCACGGCCTGCACCACGTCACCGCGCAGAACCAGGTGGCGCACGTTATCGGCGGGGATAAGGATCCCCTGAGTGCCGGTCAGTCCACGCGCACGGCATACATCGAAAAAGCCTTCAATTTTGAAGGTGGCTCCACCAATAGCCTGGACGCGCCCTTGTTGATCTACTGACCCGGTAACAGCCAGATCCTGCCGAATTGGCAATCCGCTCAAACTCGACAGCAGCGCGTATAGCTCAGTAGAACTGGCGCTGTCGCCTTCAATGCGGTCATAGTTTTGCTCAAAGGTGAGGCTGGCCGACAGGTTCAGAGATTTCTTCTGCGCATATTTGCCCCCCAGGTAGCCTTGCAAGATGAGCACACCTTTGTTGTGAATGTCGCCCGCCAGGTTAGCTTCGCGGTCAATGGCAATGACGCCTCCCCTCCCCATATAGGTCTGGGCGGAAATACGTGATGGGATGCCAAACTCGTAATCGGCCATGCTCAGTACACTCAGTCCATTGACCTGTCCCACTACCTTTCCTTCAGTTTGGACGCGAATGGTGCCCTCCAGGATGCGCTCCCGTAGTTGCTCTTCCAGGTGATTGGCACGGTATTGCCGTTCCTCAAGTGCCTGGTCTACATCGGTGCCAGTAACAACCTGATGGCCATTCTGGCTTGCCCAGTGGCTGGCCTCCTGGATCACCTCCACCACATCCACGAAGCGGGCGGCCAGCTTTTCCTTGTTTTCCACGATTCGCACACCGAATTCGATGACCCGAGCCACGGCCGTCCGGTCGAAAGGTAACAAGCCGTCGGCCCGAAGCCGCGAGGCGATGAACTCGGCGTAACTGTGCACTGCTTCAGATGAACGATCCATCGTGTAGCCAAAATCAGCTCGCACTTTAAACAGCTTGCGAAAATCCTCATCAAGGTTATAGAGCATGCCATAGGTGCCAACATCTCCGATTAGGATGACTTTGGCCTGGAAAGGGATGGGTTCCGGCTCCAGGGCAGTGGTCACGACGGCCGGCAAGGTCTCCTCCATCATCTCCGTTCTGATTTCTTCATTCTTAATGGCTCGCTTGAGAGCATCCCAGGCATAGGGATAGTTAAGCAAGTCACGGGCGTTCACTACCAGATAGCCGCCGTTGGCCTGATGTAAGCAGCCGGCTCGAATGTGGGTGAAGTTGGTGGTTAACACGCCAAAGCGCACCTCTTGCTCGATGCGCCCCACCAGATTGCGATAGGTGGGGTTGGTTTCGTAGACGACCGGCGCACCCTCGGAGCGGCTATGGTCAATGATGACGTTTACCCCATAGCGAGAAAAAGGGTCATCCGGCTGACCCGGCAATTGGGGTGTTGCGGGGTCAGCTTGACTTGATTCCTCCGTCTCCATCTCCTGGCGAAAGTCGGCCACGTTTTCGACGACGTCTTTCCGAACTTCCTCCAGATATTCGATCACCTCGCTAAAGGTTGTATATTTTCCCTTCAGCTCGTCAAAATAGTCACCTACTACAAAGCCCGCTACCTCACGCTCAAGAGCACGTATTTTTTCCTTGGCCTTCTTTTCGAGCGTCCGTACCTCCCGCATCGCGTGGTCAAGTTCATACTGCAAATCCTGACGGTGGGCTTCAAAATTACTCTTAACGTCGTCGGGAAGCTGCGCGTACTGTTCCGGGCCGAGCGCCTGACCATCGACCACGGGCGCCACCACCAGCCCCATCGCCGTTTGCATCAGGGCAAACCCACGGCGACTCACTTCGGCGTCCAGTTGCTTCAGCGTCACATTACGCGTCTCTTCCATCTCCCGTACAATAGCCTCCGCCTGATGCTGGTAGTCGTCGCTTTCGAAGGCAGTGGGGATGGCGCGTCGAAGGTCGCGGATGAACTCCGCCACGTCCTCGTACAACTGCTTGCCGTGACCGGCGGGCAACTGGATGGCACGCGGCCGCTTGTGATCGACGAAGTTGTTGACGTAGCACCAATCGTCCGGCACCGGCTCTTGCTGTGCCTTCCGGTCGAGGAAGCGGCGCACGGTGGTCGTTTTGCCGGTACCTGCCGGCCCCATCGCGTAAATATTGAAGCCGTAGCTGGGAATCTCCACACCAAATTCTATGGCCCGCACCGCCCGGTCCTGCCCGATGATTTGGTGCAAGTCGGGCAAGTCGTTGGTGGTCTCAAATTCGAATTGGTTGGGATCGCAGGTGAAGGTCAATTCGTCGGGGGTTAGTTCACGCGCTTTGTCTGCCACTTTATGGCTCCTTGAGTAGAGAATAGACGGTAGACGGTAGGGAGGAAATAAGGCAAGGGCGAGCAGTTACCCTTTCCCATGGCTACTGCTTACCGGATTGAATGTGGTGCAGGTGTCCACACCACGGGGGTTGGGTCGAAGCGGGCCAGCCAGGCCATAATCTGCTCCAGGTATTGCTGGTCTACTTTGTCGAACGCGTCGTACTGGTCGCTGTCCACGTCGAAGACAGCCATGAGTTGCCCTGCCCGGTCGAAGACGGGCACCACGATTTCGCTTTTAGAATTGGGGTCGCAGGCGATGTGACCGGGGAATTGGTGCACGTCAGGCACAATGAGCGTCTGCTGGCTGCGAGCGCACGCCCCACACACGCCCCGGTCGAAGATGATATGCAGGCAGCCCAGCGTGCCCTGGTACGGTCCGATGAGCAGCCGGTCTGGCCCTACCCGCCGGTAGAAGCCGGCCCAAGCGTAAGTATCAAAAGCCTGGTGCAACAGGCAGACCATCGTGACCATTGCGACCAGGAGATCTGTCTCGCCCGCCAGCGTGGCCTCGATCTCTTGCATCACCCGTTCGTAGGTAGCGGTTTTTCGTTGGCGGTTCATACTATACCTTCCGCATAACTAGAATCCGCTCAAATTTAGTCGTCCTAGTTCTGCGCCGGGAGCGTCGGCTGTCAGGGATACGATCATCGTAAATTGTCTCAACTTTGAATTCTCCATTAGTCACTTCGACAGCCAAATCTGCTAGAATCTCCGCTGTGCGTCGCGTTTTTCCATCTCGTTCAACGTCTCCCAGTACCAAGACACAATAGCCTCCCGATTTGAGTATACGCTCCATTTCGCGCAGAGATACTGACATTTGCGGCATATAGACCTTATCGCTAGCAGTCAAAGAAGCGTCAAGTTCCTTCCAATCTTCACAACCGAGAAACCATAAGCGTAAGCGATTGTCGCGTGCGTAATCTAACGCCCCAAAGTACGGAGGGCTGGAAATGATTGCGTCTACCGTCTCATTATCAATGGGCAGACTCATTGCGTTCGTCTGCCACACGCGATACTCTCGCTTCTCCCAGGTGACAGGCAGCATATGATGTCGATAGGCACGTTTGACCTTCGCCAACAATCTTGAACGCAGGTCACGATAAGCATACATCTTAGGATATTCATCAGGAGGGTATTTGGCCTTACGTAGGTAAGGGACAAGATGGCTGGCTGGATAGGACAGGAACCCAGGGCGCACGTGATGTAGTATTCCTAGCAGACAAGCCATCGAGAAATAATCTTCGTTTTGGCGCAGTATTTGGAAGGCTACGAGGATCTCACGAAGGGTATCTGGATGAAAGAATTCTTGTACCCACACAGGTATTTCGGACAGGTCTGTCTGGGGAGCCTCTTGTTCAACTTTATCGGCTACTTGTTTTGCTCGCTCCAAAGCTATCCTTTCACTGCCAGGAGCTTCCAACTTCCCGCGCGTCACCACATAGGCGTAGGGACTCAAGTCGTTGGCCCAAGCACCTCGCCCAGCCAGAACTGCCTCCAGTGGCACAACTCCTGAACCGCAAAACGGGTCTAACACGATCTCACCAGGCTGTGAATACAGGCTAATGAGAACTTTGACCATTCCGGACTTGAGCTTGCCCACGTAGGGAGACAACTGTTGCAGTGTGCTCTCCCGGCTATTGAATGAGCCATGCCACAGTCGAGCATCTAACTCCTTAATTGTCTCTAAATCTTCTTCAGCAAACAGATACAGTTGTCTTGCCTCATTGAGTCGCTGTTCGGACATCCTACTTGTTCCTCACTCATGCCAGGGGCGTGATACACTTCTGTCTACCAACTCACCTTGATGCCAAACATTTACCTCCCGACGCAATCGCTTCTCTCCAGTCTCAACTATCTTGACTCGAACTTCCCAAAAATGTCCTGTGTAATCGCTCGTTGCTACCCCAAAAAGATCCAGTATTAACTTTGGAAGTTTCAACGTATCGAGCGTATGTACGGGAGGTTCTGGATCATCAAGCGATGGAACACGTTGCGGAAACAAAAAGATATCAGGCGACGTTGTAAGTCCAGTTTTTGTTTCATTGCCGGGATATTTAGGACAGGGTCTCGTTGGTGTACCACATAATACATCTTTGAAGAATGCCACGTCCACTTGCTTCTTTCGCCTGACTAGTTCATTTGTCAAGCGATTTACGATCGAGTGGGCACCATGAGCGGGTTGGTTTACGATAGCTCCATCCAGGTGACACCAGACACCGAATTCTTTAGCCCAGAGGGGGCGTTCGGAAATGTTAATGCTGTTGCCTTCCCCCCCCTTGACCTCAATCGCTGCAAAATAGTCCGGGTTCCGCTCGAGCATGACAGTAAAATCATGTCGCCTGCTGCTGCCAGTAGCATCATAATCTGCTATGCCTTCGCGTTGTTTGAGATTCTCCAGCACATCCCCGACCAACCCTTCCCGTCCGGTTTTGGAGGAAGCAATGAACGTGCCACGAATACTCTCTACTGCAGACCGAAATACTAATCCGTGCTTGTAATCAGCAGGCTGAATCTCATGTTCAAGTAGAACATCGGGATGAAACGTGTCCAGATTCGTCAACAGATCAATCGTAGCTGAACTTGATCAACGACACGTTTTTCATGTTTGCATGGCAGTATCACTTTTTAAAGCCTCCTAGGGTTTACGGCTCTCACGCTAACTGGCAGGACTACTCGATACCAGCCCCTCTGGCTCGGAACAGCACAAACAACGCCAGCACGACTACCCCGGTCAGGCTGCTTCCCAGGCACGGAAGGGCTTGCCCCTCGCTGGCCGGGGCAGGGGCCTTAGCAGGTTCTACCCCCTGCTCACCAGGCGCCTCGGTAGGGGCCAAAACAGGCTCGCCAGTGGCAGGGCGTGCCTCTTCGGCAGATCCGGGAATCTCGAGCGGCGAGGCACCTATACTCTGCCGCCAGGCGTTGTCCAGGCCCCAGGTGTCGACGCCCAAAGCCTGCTCCAGCGCGTCGTCGTAGAGAGCCCCCTGGGAGAAGATCTCCAGCAGGTGAGCCATTGCCTTTTGCCCGTAATGCTTGATAATGAATTCGACGACCGACCCGCTCTCAGCGTAGGCCAGGCCCGCCTGCTCGGAGTCGGCAGGGAAGCTGCTGGAGAGGGTTTGCAGTGTCATCAGGTTGCCTTGCCTGGCGCTGCGTGTCACCATATCCCGGTAACCACGCCAGCTAGCGTCGAGTTCACCCGACATATACACAGCCAGCCCTTCGTCGAGCCAGCGGGGGATGTCGCCAAAGGGGTTGTCGGTGGCTTGATGGATGACCAGGTGAGTAAGTTCGTGCGGAGTAGCTACCAGCCCGTAATCCAGGTCACCAGGCGACACGCCGATGACCACCACTCCCTGGTCGGTAAACGCCTGCCCGCCGGTCCACTCCTGCGCGCCTACGGCGATGGCATCGTGTAGATCATCGAAGCTACCGTAGATAAAAATCTTCACCGGCACCTCGACCTTGACGCCGGCCTCGCTCTCTATCTGGTCGAGCGTCTTATTGGCCTGGTCGAACAGGGCCTCACCGAAAGCCCTATCCCCTTGATACCAGTACAGAGTCAGGCGGTCACTACTCAACATTTGCCAGTCGTGCCGTTCGTCCATGTAAAGCAGATGTTGGGGCTCAGTTTTCAAGTTGTCCCCGGCTTCGTTTGTGATATTCCACCAGTATTCGAGTTCGGTGCCAGGAGGTAGATACTCCCGCTTTTGGTCTATGGTAAAGCTGGCTTTCACCTGGGTGCCTGGCTCAAAGTCGGCATCGCCCCGGGCGGTAGCTAACTGGCCAGCAACGCGATAAAGCAGACGTACCACGGTGATCTTGCTGTCGCTTTCCAGGCTGATGTTGAAGGTAATGTAATCGCGAAAGGCAGTTTCCACCCCCTGATCCAGCACGTGAATAGGCTCTTGGGCAGCAGCGGGGGCCGGCAACGCCAGGCTCAAAATCGACATAACAACTAAAATCCACCGCCTCATCATTCTCTCCTTGCATGCACACCAGGCATAACTAATAGGTAATAGTCCTCAAATGGACCACCATCTCACATTCCATGGTTACACGCTATACGTCGATCAAAAAACCTCTGCCTCACCAGGTAGGGGGAGGCAGGCTATGTTTGGCTATGGTTTCCAGACGACCGGGCTACACTAATGGCCCCGGCTCCGGCAGTCCCTCTACCGGTGTATTGATCCATTTATCCCCTTCTTCAATGAGCATTACCGGGATATCTTCGCGGATCGGATACTTGCGGCCGCAATCCGGTTCCTGGCAAACCAGCCACTGGCCGTCGCGAACCAGTTCCAGCCGGCCGGGGTCGTTGCCTGGCTTGCGAGTCTCTCCGCTTACGCAATAGGGACAGCGGAGTATTTCGAGCAGATCTTGGCTTACAGCCATCGCGATACCTCCTTATACGCCGAATAAGTTCAGCGAGCAGTATACCACAAGTAAGCCACAGGCTCAATTCAGGTGGTGTGCGCATAACGGTTTGGGGGTAGACCTAACCCCCCGGCCCCCTTCCCTACCAGGGAAGGGGGAGAATTGCTCCCCTCCCTGCGTCGGGGAGGGGCTGGGGGAGGGGTCTGCCCCCAAACTGAAATGCACCCGTGTGCGCATAACGGTTTGGGGGTGGGCGAAGCGCCGATGCCTGACCTGCCGGGCGGTTGGCTCAACTCAACCTGGCTGCTCCAGATCACTAAACAGAATAGTGCGACCGCTCTCCTCAAATCCACGGGTACGATAGTAACCAATCCAAAACTGAAATCGTATCTTCTCAAGTGAACGATGGGCATAAAGTAACCTTTACCCGGTCTGTCAGTAACTGTATGATTATATCGAATTCATCCTTTGCTCACAAAAAGTCCCTGGCCCTGCTGTGCTCCCTGATCTCACGAGGAGGGATCGATGCCGTCATACAAATATTTATTCATGCTCATGACACTGTGCCTGGTCGTGGCAAGTGCATGTTCTGCCAATGATGCAGGTGATGTTCCGGCGGATTTCACCTTTGTGATCGATGTGAAGAGCGCTGAAGATAATGAAGAGCATACAGCCCAGAATGTGAATAGCCAGATCAATGCCGAGGGGGAAGGCCAATACGAACGCTATGACACCGGCGGGGTCATTCGCGGGGATGCGAACGATGGGGTCATGTACGGGGCGGATCAGGTTTTGGCGGCCGGGGAGTTCAAGCTGGAGGAGGATGAACTGAGGCAGCTATGGGAAGCGATACAAGAAAACAAATTCTTTGAGGTTACAGGGGACTATCGGATGGCCATTGGCCATTCCTATGCATTCATCATGGTTGAGGCAGATGGTCGGAGGCATCAGGTCTTCAATATTGGGCTGGAAGTACCTGAGATCAGAGCGATAGTCGAGGCAACTGAGGCAGTATTGCCGGAAGGCGTTGACATAGAGTACGGTGAAGGCTTTAAACGGGGTGAAGTCAATGACAATCGCTGAGCCTGGCCAGGTAGGGCAGCGCCCAAAATGAATAGCGATTTTACTGATCGGCAGGTGGTGGTCGTGGGACACTACACCGAATTTAGAATACAACGAATGGCCCCCAATTCAAAACCCATGTGCAAAAACACGAAATATTTGCGTTTATTATTATGATGAGGAAGGTTGCGTGTAGAGGAGGAATCAGGACCACGAAGGCACGAAGTGGCCACGAAACCACGGAGCGTGAAGGCCGGGGAACCGGCTGGTGCCGCCCTCGCCGGCCGGTATCACCCTCCCAGGCGCGGATCAAGGGATGGTCTCAGGGTGAGAGGTTACGAAGCGACCTGGGCGACCTTCGTGCTTCGTGTCCTTCGCCAACTTCGTGGCTTCGTGCTCCAAACCACTATTGCATAACGTTTCAGGAAGTATCAATTATGGCGGAACCCAAGGTCATTATCGTTGTTCTTCGGCGACCGAACCTGGCCTGTCCTGATGAGATGAGGACAGACCCTCTGTGGGAATTTGGCAGCTTTGGATGTACACGATGTCATACCCGAAACCTGATGAATCCGCGCAAAATCCATTTGCTCAGAGGAGCAAGATTAGCATTTGCACAGGGTGGGTATGAAGGTTTCAAATTGGTGCATCTTACGCCCTCAATTGAAGTCATTCCACATGGCGATTTTGCTGAGGCAAAATGGTCCCCGGTAAATAAGCCCTTCAAATATACCAAAGCTCCCTTGCTTATCCACAATAGCGGCAGCAGCGATTTTCCTCTACTCCAACGTTTTATAGAACGCGCCAACTGCTCTAGCTGGGAAGCAAAGTTTGCGAGTAAATTTCGCTCCCGCCGCGCAGCTCTCGATACTGATATTGCCGAGGAAGTCATTAATGTTTTCGAGCGAAAAGTAAACACGAAAAGGGCCGACTTATTTGCTTCAACATATATCGAGGCCTTACCATATCCACCGCCCAGAATCGACAACGACCGGCAGCAGACTTACTGGCGACTTCTCAACTACGGTACGCAAGGTCGGGAAGCATGAAAATAGCAATGCTCAGAGTGGGAATAGATACTGGTTCAGGAGGGATACACGGACCATTATTCCCAGATGGCACATTTGAATACATCCCTATACCAGACGGGTTTGGAAAGGACAAGCGTACTTATGGAAACACTACCGGCAAGTATGGTAAAAAGCTGGTAGACTTTTTCCCAGAAGGACGTAAGGCTAAAGTAGCCAATCAAGCTATCCATTTTGACCCTGAATTTGTCACCTTTACATACGGCGATCCGACTAGGCCCAAAGCTGGACTGCGACATTTACAACGAGGTGATATGCTGATTTTCTATTGCGGGCTGGAAGGGTGGGGAGATTTCAAGTCGCCACCGGCCTTGTACCTGATGGGGTATTTTGAAGTATTGGCGGCCAGTAGGTCAAGTGATTTCTCAGCGAGCAAGTTACAAAGCCTTTTTAGTGAGAATTACCACGTGAGGCATCGTGACGTTTATGAGCAGCAGAAGAGGGATCTGGTTTTGGTAAGAGGTTCTTCCAAAAGCCGCATCTTGAACAAAGCCGTATGCATCAGCACAATGGGTCAAGATCGCTCAGGTAGGCCACTGAAAGTTCTATCGCCTGAAATGCAAAAGGTATTCGGAGACTTCGACGGAAAAATCAGCTTTCAACGCAGTCCAACACGTTGGGTAAATCCGGCTTGTGTAACACGGGCGGCAGAGTTTATGAGGTCACTTGAAGGCAGCTAGCAAGTCGCTACAGCGGGCGCGGCTATCGAGGGTCTTTCAAGAGAGGTTCTTCGTTTGCGGTCGGTTCGGAGGTTGTTGGGTGCGTCGTATCAGCCGCTGCGCTATTAGGCCCGCCAATAGCTGCTGATGTTATACCAATTGCCTGATGAAACACCATGTTCTACAAGCCCCTCCATGAAAGCTGAAAATACACGGTCTTTGAGAACGCAATTGGTATTAGTTGAGAGAGAGGTCATCAATGTCTGACACACTACAGAAAATCAAAGACGAGGACTATTCTTTTGACATGTGGAATGATCAGGACTTCTCGCAGGTGATCGAGAGGTATCGAAAGCGCCGAGAGAAACTTCGCGAACTTGCCAAACAGCAGGGCAAAGAGAACTATGAGCCAACTCAAGATGTTCCGCCCCATATCCGCAACTGGTTTGAAAATCCTGTCTATCAAATGTTGATCAAACCATCAAGGTCGGAATTATCGGATCTGTTTAAGCTTTCGAAATGCTTCACGGTTGTCACCTTCCTAGCTGGATTGGTTCTCCTAATCGTCGCCTTGATTTTGGCATTCTCTAAACCAACGGAGCCTATCTCTATTGCCAGTTTCGTGCTGTCAGGTATTGCTGGCATCCTAGCGTCACTGTTTAGAAGTGCTACCTTACTCAGGGACATTGCGACCCAATACGCCAAGCTACAAGTATCGATTTCTGCTGGCATGGTAAGTGTTGATGCTTTGCAGCGAATCGTAGGCCACCAGGAAGAACTGACCGAGGACAAGCTCAAAACTGTTCAGGGCATAGTTGAAGCTCTAGCACCACTTATAAAGGCTTTCGAGAAGCCTTCAGGGCCGGACTGAGTGCAGTGTGTTATCTCCTCCTGCGCTTACTGATGAGTTGCACCGCGATTAGTTGCAACATATCATTAGGGTTTAGGTCTACTAAAGCTGCGCCTAACCAGCGGTCGCACCCGAGGCTTACCGCTGGGCGCGTTTTGAGGTAACCTGTGTCAGCAATGGTCACGATCAGCGGCAGGCCACCGCTGCAACCGGCGCGGCTGAAGCGGATTAGTTGGCGGATTGTTGTATGCCCCAGAGAGCTAAGGAGAATAGAAGATGACGCGATACTGGGTAATTGCTCCATACGAGGCGACTGTTCCCACAACGTTTGAAAAAGTTTGGCAGTTCGACCTAACAAACGGGGTCATTTCCATAGGGTGGCACGAGTTAGGTGACATTTCCTCGTTCGACAAGGATCAAATAAGAGCCACCTGTGAAGAGAAGTACGGTGGTGCGAATCCTGGTACTGTAACCAAGATCGTCAATATGCTTTGGAATTTCTTCCATGAGATAAAAGATGGCGATATGGTCGTTGCTCGCAGAGGGACAAAGAAACTTGCAGCCATTGGCACAGTCAAAGGGAGTGCTTATTTCAGCCAAACGAAGAATACAGAGTTAGCTGTTGAGTGTCCAGACAATTTTCATACCAACTTTTTAGACGTTCAATGGCACGATTCACCAAGAGACAAAGAGTACAATAACCGTATCGTCTTTGGTATTCAAACGCTCTACGAAATTGACGAGGCTGAGTGTAAATGGCTAATTGAAGACGGAGAGAAACCTATTGATATTGAAGAAGCTGAAGAGGGTATTGAGGACCGCCCACAGTTTTTTATGGAAAAGTACCTTGAACAGTTTATTGTAGAAAACTTCGATAGCATTTTTGGCGGCAAACTTGCGATATTAAGGGACCCACAAGGTAATGTCATTGGGCAACAATATAGAACCGACGTTGGAAACATTGACATTTTGGCAATCGAACAAGAAACCGACTCATTTGTGGTGATAGAACTTAAGAAGGGGCGCGCGTCGGATAGGGTTATCGGTCAAGCTTTGCGTTACATAGGATGGATAAGCGAAGAACTCTGTAAAGGCGGGCAAAGGGTGAAAGGCATAATAATCTGTCGAGACCTCGACGACCGGCTTTACTATGCAGTGAAAGCAGCTCAAAATATCGAGCTCAGGTATTATCACATTGATTTTAAGTTGTGTGAATTTCCTCAATAAAGGGAGTGACCCACCTAGCACTCACTTCACAGGTAACTCGTGTTGGTAATGGATTGGGCCAGCGATGATCATCCGCTACAACCGCCACAGCTAAAGCAAAGCAGGCAGTTAACCTGCCATTCCACTCCCACCCAGTCCCGCCAACGCTAGGCCCAAGCGTGCCGGCCGGTGTAGTTGGTAGAGCAGGGTTCTCACCCGCATCATCCCTTGATCGGCCGCCTATCCGTTGCGGGGCCAGAGGTGAGCGGGGACCAAATGCATCCGCAAGGACTTGAAAATGGACAACGAAGCATCAGAGATACGCAAAGCCCTTCTACCTGAGTTATATGCAGAAATCAGGTGGTGGCGCACAGCGGAGCAGTGGTCTTTCACCATATTTGCCACTGCCTTAGTTGGGGCCTTGGCCTGGAATACCCAGAATGCAGGAAGCATTAAGCCAGGTAGCCTTGTTTTTCTAACGGCTGCTCTCCTTACGCTTTGGACCACATTCACCTATTATCTCCACGGGAATCTGCGCCGATCCATGACCACCAGACGCATCCTACATTCCATCCAAATGATGGCTGGCATTACTGAAATTACAGAGGCTTCCGAGCGGTGGTCTCACAAAAGCGACGCCATTCGCGAACACGCAGGCACGCTCCACTTCTGGTATGCAGCGACGATACTCAGCCTCTTGCTTTGGTTGGAAGCCTGGCTTCTTAACCCGCCCGGCACGATAGACTATGGGTGGTGGATATTCTTCGCAATTTCGATTGCGGGCTGGGCTGTCGCCTTCAAGATCACGTGGAAGAAGGTTTTTGGGAAAAAAGTATCGTAGAGATGTTGCAAGGGAGACTATCATAAATGGGGATGACTAGTGTCCCATCAAAGTGATCTTGATAGATCAGATTCAGCGCCATGGGTCTGGCCACAGTATATCACAATCCCTGTGAAGGGGTACTAGATACTCAGGCAGTGCGATATTCGCTGGTGCAAGAAACCGAGCCAGAGGGTATCTCCGGGCCGGTTTCCCGCATGTACGTCGACCGAGCCGGGCCAATGGCGGCCCGGATAGGAGGCAGTCTTATTGCAAATCGTCGTCCTTCAGAGAGTCCTGTTCCGCTGTAAGGATTTGGAGCGTAAAGTCGCGAAATTGACGCAACAGAGCAACATCTTCCTGGAGATACTGGTACAGCCTCTCCACATCCATATCCCAGTAAAGATGCACAATCCGATTGCGCAATCTCACCATCCCCATCATCGCTTCGCCAAATGAGTCGTCAAGGTAGCCAGCCTCAACCAGAAAACGGAACACATCGCGGCTTTCCTGAGGATGGCCCAGTTGATAGACCGAAACGATGTGGGCTGCGATGTCTATGCAGCTCTCGATAGCGGCCTGAAAGGCGCGTTCTACCGCCAGTTGCCGCGTCAAGTCATTCTTGAATGTCTCCAGCGTAAGCGACTGCTGCTTCTCTAACTCGGTTATGTACTGCTCTAACTTTTGCAAGCGCTGCCTGATACTGCCGACGTTCAGTTTCACTTTGCTGCTCCATGACCTGTTGGACGTAGTGCTCCCAGGCTCGCTCCAGGCGGGGACGTACATCCCAGTATTGACGCCAGATCAGCGATTCAAGGTCGGCCACAGCGGCCGGGTCAGCCGCCCACAACCGCCGGCCGTGGGCCGTCACCTCGTAGCGGAAAGGGAGCGGTGCCAGATTCAACACACGCATCTCCACCATCTCGGGCCAACGAGTGGCACAGAGATCTTCCAGCCGCCACAGTTGCTGTCGGGACAGATCCTCCCGGGCCAGGATGGCTACGTCCACGTCGCTGAGGACATTGGCGCTGCCTGTGGCTTGCGAACCGTAAAGATATAACGCCACGATCTCCTGCTGTGCCTGTGCCCAGGCGACGAGTTCCTTCAAAAGCAACTTTAAGTCTGTGGACATAGTCTCACCGCTGACGACGACCATAGCTCCCCCGTCTCGCACAGAGTCACTCATCCTCATCCAGATCCGTCACGTCATGGATGAGATAAGAGGCATAAACTTTGCTTATGCCCAATATAGCACAATTGCCATCTCCTCACAACTCTGCCAGACATCTCGTTACCCTTGCCACGATACTCAGCCTCTTGCTTTGGCTGGAAGCCTGGCTTCTTAACCCGCCCGGCACGATAAACTATGGGTGGTGGATATTCCTTGTAATTTTGATTTCGATTGCGGGTTGGGCTGTCGCCTTCAAGATCACGTGGAAGAAGGTTTTTGGGCGGACCCCACCCCCAGCCCCCATATGCGCTAACTTAAGCCTTTTCCGGGCGCGGGGTGACGCCTCGGACCTCTCCCCTACCCCCTGCACCCCCTTCCCCTCTCCGAGTCGGAGAGGGGAAGGGGGCCGGGGGGATGGGGTGAGGTCCCCTTTACACGCTTAAGTTAGCGCATATGCCCCCAGCCCCTCCCCGCGCCGGGGAGGGAGGCAGTTCTCCCCCTTCTAACCTACCTCCTTCATTGGGCGAGGGCAAGAACTGGCCGATATTGGCGCGCGCCTGGCCGAGTCCGGCTGCCGGCTGTTGACCCTGGTGGGACCGGGCGGCGTAGGCAAGACCCGCCTGGCTATTGAAGCAGCGGCCCGCCAGGCGACCAATTTTCGTGACGACGTTTACTTCGTGCCCTTGCAGTCGGTGCGCATCCCCAGCGCCGTGGTCACGGCCATTGCCGACGCCCTGCAGCTTCCTCTTTCCCGGCAAACCGATCCCGCCCACCAGTTGCTCCATTACCTGCACGACAAGAACCTGCTTTTATTGCTGGACAACCTGGAACACCTGCTGGAATGCACCGGCCTGCTGGTGGACATCCTGGTCGCAGCCCCGGCGGTTAAATTGCTGGTCACCTCGCGACAGGTCTTGAATCTACAGCAGGAAACGTCCGGGCGGCGTGGCAGCGGGCGGTTGACCACGCCGTCTCCAGCCACCTTCACCACAATCTTGACCACCCGCTGGCCCCGCTGCTATACACCGTCTCTACCATGCACTGCATGGCTGTCTCGTTGGCGTATAGCGGCCAGGGATTAGGGACGATGTGGGGCAAAGAGAAGGCGCTGGAGATGCTGGCCGAGGCCGGTTTCAGCCATACCGAAGTGCATCAACTGCCTCACGATATCATAAATTACTACTATGTCTCAACCAAGCAGGAGGCGCTCTCATGACCCAATATTATACGTATACGGATGCATTCAAAATGGGTTGTAGAGGCGCCCCTTGCGGGTGCCCAGGGCGGGTGCACCCGGCTGGCGCAAAATAACTGTGGGTTTATTTACGCCTTAGTGTACCAGGTCCCTCACCGTGCTGGAGAGCAGCACCTCACCGGGTTTGGCCTGTTCCAGAACCCAGGTCGCACATCAGGCCAATCCTGACCGATAGCCTGGATATGACGGCTGCCACGATAGCTCCTGCTTGACCTTGGCGTTACTGCACCCCAAAGACGGAAGAAATTTCGGTCCACCTGCTTGCGGTGCAGCCATGTCAAGCTGGGCGGCAATGTAAGTGAACAGGCGCTTATAACTGACCGGCTCATCGTCAACGATGTTGTACACGCTTCCCGGCGGAGCGTGCTCCGTCGCGGCAACGACTGCGCGGGCCATGTCAACGACGTGAACCAACGAGATCAAGTCGCTGCCATCGCCGGGTAACGCCAGGCGACTTTGCCACGCAGCCTGTCGCCACTCATCCTCACGGCCCGTGCCGGGGCCATAGAATAGGCCGCCGCGTAAGATACACCAGTCGAGCGCCGAGGCACGCACCAAATCCTCCATGTCCGCTGCCGATTGGCTCACCGGTGTAGGCTGTAACGGCGCCGACTCGTCCACTATCGCCTGTCCCTGGTCGCCGTAGAGCAGCGTGATACTCTGCTGAATGTAGCGTTTCACGCCGTTATTAGACGCCGAGGCTATGAAATTGCGCGTCCCCTCGCGCCGGATGCGATCATTGAGGCTCCAGTCCTGGCCCCCAGATTTTGGAATGGCTGTGGCCAGGTGGAGGGCGGCCTCACGGCCGCGTGCCGCACGATTAAGACTGTCCCTGTCAAAGATATCGCCGATCATTGGCTCGACGCCTACGTGTTCCAGGAACCGCGCCTGTTCGGGACGGCGAACAATCGCCCTGACGGTATGCCCACGTTCAACAAGGCGAGGAACAACGTTCCTCCCCAAAACACCGGTTGCGCCAACTACCAGAATTTTCATTGTAGCTTCTCCCATCATCGTTCACAAATCCGTTTACACCTGACGCTTCATTTTGCTGGCCCGTATTTTTTACCCTCTCGAATCCACAATTAACCCCCTGAATAACACGTTCGGGGTATGACACTAATACCACCTTGCGGTTATGCTGCAAGTGTAAGTGGCAATTAATGATACAGGAGGCAGGTGTACCTCCAACCAGTACCTATCATCCGAGGAGTAAAACCATGACTAAAGAAAATAGATTTAACATGGATCCATCTTGGAAGGGAGTTTATCAGGCGAGCGGACTCTCCTTGTTCGCAGGGGGAGCCATCATCGTAATATTCCTTCTATCCGTATTCATCATGCAAGTACCTCTTCCACTCACTCCACAGGCAGTCCTTGAGAACTCCATGCCCCCGGTCATTCTCTTCAGCTTAGCTGCACTCGGAGAGTTTCTTCTGATGCCCGGGGTCCTGGGACTCTATCTCTCTCTGAAGGATGTCAAGAAGACCTACACGTTGATAGGCACCGCAGTGTGGTTGGCAGCTATACCCATGTTCCTTGTCTCCCGTGGCCAAATCATATGGGTGCATTCAAAATGGGTTGTAGGGACACCCCTTGCGGGTGTCCAGGGCAGGTGCACCCGCAGGTCCCCTCTGGGGAAGACCTGCCCCTACCAACCCATTTTGAACGCGCCTTTTCCATTTTAAATATAAGCCAGGTTGGGATCATCGCGGATGTAATTCTGAACAGTTAGAAAAGGATGTAAGCGACTTAAGACAGCAAATCATTCAGGAGTGTCGTCTGCACCACGTCCCAGCCGGTATAAGGACTGGGCTGCAAGCGGAAATATGCCTCCACCTGCCCTTTACTCCTCTGCGCTGTGTCATTCCAGGCAACGACGGCGAATACTTCTGCCTCATCCCCCTCCACCTGGACCGTGACGGGCTTTACTGCAACCCGATTGGTGGGCGGCAGGCGTTCCCAAACGGCCTCAATCCTCTGTTGGAACTGTTCGGCTGTGATCAGCTCTCCTTGCGCGTTGAACAGCGGCTGTTTGGCCAGGCCGGGCAGGAAATACTCCTTTTCCTGGGTGAACACATCAAGCACAAAGTGCTCTACCCACATTTGCACGTCATATTCAGGGGTGCTGTACGTGAAATGGGTCATCATTCCTTCGACGCGGATATCGTCCATCTCCTGGTCGAGTAGTTCCTGAGTGAGGTAGCGGTACGCTTCTAGCTCGTCCACATCCCCGAGAAAATCAACGGCAATGCCGTGGGCTGCCAGTAAATCGAGCAAGGCTGTTACTGCTTCGCCGACTGCGTGCAGAGGTAGGTCACTCAGGGACGGGGTGGGGGGATCGCCGATCCGCTGGCGGATAGTGACGCGCTCTGCCTGCTCGAATTGCCGTTCAAATTCGAGAATGTAATCCAGCCATTCACTTTCTAGCTCAGGCGAAAGCCTGGGATCTGTGTACTCAAACGCCAGACCATACTGGTTGCGCAACGTGTCTCTTTTTGCCTGGCTAAGCGATTCCTGGATGCGTCGCCGCATCTCGTCCAGCCATTCGTTGTTTATGTTGTTCTCCACCTTGATGATGCTCCCTTTAAATCAGACTTGTCGCCGCGGCCGGTACTGAATCGCCTCGGCGATGTGCGCCGTCTGGATGTGATCGCTGCCCGCCAAATCGGCGATGGTGCGTCCCAGCTTGCCCGCTGGGTGCTTCGCTTAAGCACGCGGTGATACGCCCGCGCGCTGAGGTGCATCTGCTGCACACTTGCACCTGCGGTCCAAGTGCAGGAGTGGCCGCCTCGAGCAGGCTCTTCGCGGCCTCATCTACCTGGCAGAATACCCAAAGGGCGCTTCGCTGGGGGATCTCGGCCGGGCCCATCCCCTTGACGGGGAGGCTGTACACTGTCGGCATTGGCCACCAGGCTTGTCTCCGCAAAGCGAGCCCGCTGCCGCTCGCGGGCGGCTTCCACCCGTTTGCGCACGGCGGCGCTCGTCTCCCCCAGCCGGTCGCTGCTCAGCTTCTCGTAGTCCACGCGGGGGACCTCCACGTGAATATTAATCCGGTCCAGAAGCGGGCCGGAAATGCCTTTCTGGTGGCGCGAGACCATACGGGCAGGGGTTCAAACAAAAGTCGGCTTTTGTTGTCGTTTTAGGTCATTTCCAACCTCGAACGGACGTTTGCGGTCGAGGTGGTCGGTCTGAAGTAGGCACTTGGTCTTATTCGGCTTCGAGTTCCTCGATCTTGCCATACGCATGGCTCATCCGCTCGTACTACCGGCTCAGGACCTCGCGTTGCATCATAGTAGTGCCTCTTCCTAGTTGTGCGGCACGTCGGCGAAATAGCGCCTCTTGCCAGCGCGCACTTGGCAAAACTGGCCAACTCCTCGGTGTCGCCCGGCCTGTAGGTTTCCAGGAAGTCTACAGCTTCGGGCTTCCTTCGTGGGCCATGATGAACAGGGTTTCCTATAGCAGGCATAACTGACAAACGCATCGCTATGAGTCTGGCTGTGCTACCGTTCTTGGTAGTGAAACAATTCGTATGCGGCGCCACAGGGCATCTGCAACGTAAAGTGTTTGGCCATCAGGACTAACAGCCAAGTCTCTCAATTTCCCACCGAGTTGTAATGTGTCAACTACTTTCAACGAGTCCCGTTCTATCACATATATCTGACCATCAGTCACGAAAAATAGGACATTGCCATTCGGGTGAATCGCAACTGCCTGGATTGGTTCTGAAGAGCTGATTATCTTCCGGGTATCAATTGTGCTCTTCTGCTGATCTTTAGTGATAGTGAAATTACGAAGCAGTGAAATGTGGTAAAATCATCTCGAACAGGTAGGATGAATCCCACAACAAGACGCCAGTTGGTGATGCGGTGAATCGTTTTCAGTGCAACTAAATAGGGATAGAACAGGTAAAGAGCTCCAAGGGCGATAACGATGGTATCGAGACCTTGTACTCTCGTGATGAGCAAAGAGATAGTAGCCAAGATGTATAGGAGAACGAAATTGCTGGACGAAAGCGCGTTCACATATTGAGATCCGTGCCTCCTTTTGCCTGCGAGCGAACCGTGGACTGGGCGGTAGGCTAAACCCACTCCAGGTTGAAATTACACCATCCGTCTTGGCCGGTACTGAATCGCCTCGGCGATGTGTGTCGTCTGGATGTGATCGCTGCCGGCCAGGTCGGCGATGGTGCGTCCCAGCTTGAGCACCCGGTGATACGCCCGCGCGCTGAGGTGCATCTGCTGCATGGCCGCCTTGAGCAGGGCCTTGCCGGCGTCGTCCACCCGGCAGAACTGCCGGATCTCGGCCGGGCCCATGTCGGCATTGGTCACCAGGCTTGTCTCCGCAAAGCGAGCCCGCTGCCGCTCGCGCGCCGCTTCGACCCGTTTGCGCACGGCGGCGCTCGGCTCGCCCAGCCGGTCGCTGCTCAGCTTCTCGTAGTCCACGCGGGGGACTTCCACGTGGATGTCGATGCGGTCCAGCAACGGCCCTGAGATGCGCTTCTGGTAACGGGAGACCATGGTCATGGAGCAGGTGCATTCCTTCTCCGAGTCCCCCCAATAACCGCATGGGCAAGGGTTCATGGCCGCGATCAGGGTGAAGTTGGCGGGATAGGTGAGCGAACCGGACGAGCGGCTGATGGCCACGATCTTATCCTCCAGAGGTTGGCGCAGCATCTCCAGCATGCGGGTGCCGAACTCAGGTAGCTCGTCCAGGAAGAGGACACCCCGGTGCGCCAGGCTGATCTCCCCCGGCTTGGGCCAGCGCCCGCCTCCGATGAGCCCGGCATAGCTGATGGTGTGATGCGGCGCGCGAAAAGGGCGATGGCGGATGAGCGGCTCATCCGATGGCAGCGCGTCGGCCACCGAATAGACGCGGGTGATGTCCAGGGCTTCGTCTACGGTCAGCCGGGGCAAGATGGAGGGCATGGAGCGGGCGATGAGGGTTTTGCCGGCCCCGGGCGGGCCGACCATCATCATATTATGCGACCCGGCGGCGGCCACTTCCAGGGCGCGTTTCACGTGCTCTTGTCCTTTGATCTCTGCCAGATCGGCCGCGTAGGGAGGCAGGTCCTCTGCATCCTCCAGCGAGTAGTCACACTGGAAAGGCGCCAGGCGGGCGTGACCGGTGAGATGGTCTATCAGGGCCAGCAGATTGGGGATGGGATATACGTCCAGCCCATCAATCAGGCTGGCCTCGGCCGCGTCTTCGGCCGGCACGTAAAGGGTTTTATAGCCCTGCTCGTGGGCTGCGTGCGCCATGGGCAGTACGCCCGAGACGTGGCGCACACCCCCATCCAGCGAGAGCTCGCCCATGATGATGGCCCCATCCAGATCAGCGAATATCTGCTCCGAGGCCAGCAGGATGCCGATAGCGATGGGCAGGTCATAGGCGGGTCCTTCTTTACGCAGGTCGGCCGGTGCCAGGTTAATCGTGAGCCGGCTTTGGGGGAAGGAGAGGCCTGAGTTGCGGACGGCGGCTCGCACGCGCTCGCGGCTTTCCTGTACCGCCGCGTCGGGCAGGCCGACGATGGTGATGGAGGGCAGGCCACGCCCCATATCTACTTCGACTTCGATGAGGGCGGCGTCGAGCCCCACCACGGCACAAGAGGTGACTTTGGCTAGCATGGATTTCCTCGATGATGGTAATGAGAATGAGAGGGTGATAGTACAACACCCGCACGTGGGCACAAAAGCCGGGGCTTTTAGTGTTCACATTATACCACAAGAATCGGGGGAGATGAATTAGCTTTTGGGAAGTGTCACCGATTGGGGACATCATTCCCTAGCGCCTCCATCGGCCACTTAATTGTACCACATTTATTGCTGCCTGGGTGGCCTGGTGATGCCCCTATCTAACAAAAACCCTCTTGCCGAATAACGCGAATTGGTGTATTATATAGACGCATCGATAATTATCTATAACTTATTCTTTTATGGATCCTTAGATAGATGCGAATGTCATCTGTTTCAACGGGATTTTCATTGATAATATGGGGGTTGGTATTATGAGAATCACGATAAACGCATTCGGTTCGCGCGGTGACGTGCAGCCCTACGTGGCGCTTGGCAAGGGCCTAAAGGAGGCCGGTCATGACGTCCGTCTCTCCACGCACCGCATCTTTGAAGCGCTTGTGCTGGAGCATCATCTGGACTTCTTCCCGATGGAGGGTGATCCCCGACAGGTGCTGCTCACGCAGGCTGTGGCCGAGCTCGGGAACAACCCATTTCGCGTCAACCGCTGGATTGCCGAGAACTTCAGACCGGCGTTGAAGGAAGTCTTTCACGCGACACTTGATGCCGCTCAGGGCGCCGACCTGCTCTTGAACTCAGCCCTGTCCTTCGCCGGATGGCACGTGGCGGAGAAACTGGGCATCCCGTCGATTGGCGCCTACTTGCAGCCGGCGATGCCAACGCGTGCGTTTCATAACATTTCGGCTCCCGCGCCGCCCTCCTGGCTGCCCTTCAAGGGCCTCTACAATATCCTGTCCACCAAGCTTTCCAATCAATCTTTTTTCTATATGCTGCGCCCCCCAGTTAATGCCTGCCGGAGGGAAGTGTTGGATCTCCCGCCGCTGAGCGCCGCTTACTACTGGCAGGTGGACTCCCCCTCGGCGACAGTGCCCATGATATACGGTTTTAGTCCGTTTGTCATCCCCAGGCCGCCGGATTGGGGGGACTACCAGCAGATCACAGGCTACTGGTTCCTCGATGGAGCGCAGAATTACGAAGCGCCGGCCGAGCTGGCCGACTTCCTCGAGTCCGGCCCGCCTCCGGTCTACGTCGGCTTCGGCAGCATGGTCGATCACGAGCGGGAGGAGATGACGCGCCTGGTCGTCGAGGCGCTGGGACAGGCCGGGCAGCGCGCCATCCTCCTCGGCGGCTGGAGCGGGCTGGGATCGGCTGATATGCCGGATTTCATCCTGCGCGTCGACTTCGTACCCCACGACTGGCTATTCCCGCGCGTGGCAGCCGTCGTTCACCATGGCGGGGCCGGCACGACGGCTGCCGGACTACGCGCCGGGGTCCCGACCGTGGTCGTCCCTTTCTTTGCCGACCAGCCTTTCTGGGCTTGGCGTGTGCGTGAGCTGGGTGTTGGGCCGAAGTGGATCCCGCGCAAGAAGCTCACCGCCGGGAAACTGGCCGCTGCAATTCAGCAGGCTGTTGACGACCCGGCCATGATCCAGCACGCGGAGGAGCTCGGCCAGAGGATACGCGCCGAGGATGGTGTTAGGACCGGGGTGCAGTTAGTCGAGCATTTCGCAGGAGCATAGGCACCGACACCCGCAAGCACCTACTACTCTATCTGCCAGGTCGATGGGATCGGGCGGATGTCGGTTCCCGTGCTGAAAGTGAGAAGTACCCGATGGCTGAACGCGACATGCCCCGGTTCGTGTGGCGTGTGCTACGGCTCCCGCCGCGATTGGTGTCACTTAATTCTTCTTGTGTATCACGATGTTGCCGCCGCCAATGGCAGTGGTGAGATTGGCATCGTCCTCGGCATCCATTTGGTTGTCGTAGACGATGGTATCACCGTTGTCCTTGTCCCAGATCTCGATGCGGAACAGATCCACGTCAGTGCTAGGGGTGAGTGCCTCATCAATCGCAGTGAGCATGAAGCCGTACTGCCCGGCACCGTTGATGGTGCCCGTGCCCTTGTACTGGGCGCGTGAACCTGCAACGACCAACCACTCGTATGCATCAGAGTGGAAATTCAGGTTACCAGCTTTGAACTGGAACTCGGTTTCGCCGGTCGGGACGTTGGCTCCCTTCTGGTACTTGGAGACGAAGCCGAAGTTGGCCTTGCCCTCGGCGTCTTCACAAGCGCTGGTAAGCTTGCAGTAGCCGGCTTCGGACCAGATCCAGCCACCGCCGGTGACGAACCCACCCTCCGGGTCGTAGACGACGACATATCGGAACTCCGACTCGCCTGAGTCGCCATCTTTGTCGGTAACCGTCAGCCTGACGATGTAGACGCCCGGCGTGGCGTAGGAATGGTATCCAGTAACCGGGCCAGAGCCGTTTACTTCTTCGACTGTGCCTGGCGAAGTGTTATCGTCACCCCAATCCCAGACTGCGGTATGGGTGTCAAGCACGCCTGGATCGGCGAAGTCAGCACTGACGTTGACTTCGGTGTTCACCTGGACCGGATCCAAGTGTGGGTGACTGCGCTGCGAGATAGCGACCATGCGTAAGACGGCCAGTTGAAATTTAGGTGTTGTCGCATTGCTGATTTTCCCCGCACTCGATCATCGCTTCGCGTGGTCTCCGGCGCCAGCATATATCTCATTGGCTGGAGACGCGCTGTCTGTGATAAATCGTTAACCAGAAGAATGTGCCACCAAAGAACGGAGAAACTTTCGGCGGTGAACTTTGACTATTTCTACAACGAGACCCTACGCGACACGAGCCGCAGCGATGTGAAAATGATGTAGCAGGCAGCGCGGGTGACCGGCGAGGCGTATTTGTTCGGGATTGATCAAGAAAACTATGCAGACTGAACCGCCTCTTGCTACCGGTTTCAAGGAAATCTAGTCGCTGCCTGCCGCGACACTTATACCCCTCTTGCCTGCCGAGAAGAAGTCCGGGATGACGTCCACGTATTCGGTCCATCCATCGTACGCCAGGAACTCGCGATTCTCGTCGGTGACCACAATCTGCGCCTGGTTGTCGTTGTAACAAAGCACCAGCGTGGCCTCCTCCCGGCCGTCATCCTCCACGTCCATGATGCAGCCCCTGTCGGGAACACAATCGTGCAGCACGAACGTGGCGAAACATTCTTCACAAGCAGGCAGTACAGTGGTGCAAGTGTTTCGATCCATTACGATACGCATGCGATCCTCCTCTCAATGGTTCCCTCTGCCCGCCACCCGTCGATAAAGTCGGGCCAGCCCCCGAAAGGGGGCCAAGAAGGCCAGCCCGATCTGCCGTCCTCTGCTTAGGCCGGTAGGAGCTGGCTGAGGGCGAGGTGCTGGGGCGGCTTCCGGTTCGCGCAGGCGGTCGGCCAGGGCTCTGTACGCGGCGAAGGCTGGCTTGCGACCCTCAGGGGTAACCTGTCCCATCTGGTACAGCCCATAAAACTTGCGGCCGGGGTCAAAGTCCTCGGTGCAGAACCAGATGCCCAGGGCCACCGCGGGATCGCTGGCCAGGAGTTCCAGAGCCAGGCTCAGGTTCCGCGCCTGGAACTCCTTTTCCTCCTGGGTATCGCGGTTACTCGGCCAGCCGATCTCAGAGATATACAACTGCTTGGGGGTATCCGCGCCTTCCGCCTGGCGTATCACCCCCAGCATTTGATCCACATACCTGCGATAGGTCTCCCGCACTTCTCGTTCCTGGAGGTCCCAGTCTGGGTTGAAACCCTCTTTGATGTACAGGTGGTAACCCACACCGTCAAAGGGATAGGGCCGGTCGGGCTGGCCCCAATCAAACTCCTGTTTGCCATATTGATAGACCTGACGCAAGTACGTGGTCGGCGCAACGTTGCCGTTTATCTCCAAACCCTGCAGGGGACCCGAAACGAGCATCACGTCCTGGATGCCCATCTCCAGTTTCACTTTGCGGTAGATGGCCTGAAGCATCGTGGCAAACCAGGTGGGATGGATCCAGGGACGCTGCTGACCGTGCCAGTCGTCAGGCTCGTTGAAGGACTCGAAGAACTTCACCTGAGGATAGAATAACGTGACCACCTCCAGAAAATTACCAGCATATTCGTCCACCCAGCGCTGGGCCCAGGCGACCCCCTGCGATGACATTTCTCCCCCTGGGGCGCGGAAGAAGTCGGGCGAGGATTTCATTATTTCGTGCCCGACCAGGGCATAGATGTTTAAGCCTCTCTCCCGAAACCGGTCGACAATCGTGGCGTACGTTTCGGCCCAGGTGCGGCCCTGATGCCGGATTTGGTCGTTGGGTCCCGACCAGGGACCCAGGACAAAGTTGAGACGCACCCAGGCCGCACCAGTACTGGCGATCACCTCCGGGTCGGCCACGGTCGGCGCGAGGCCCCCCTGATTGGGTCCATCCACGAAAATCGGCCTGTTGGCGTCGAGGCCAATTTTATGCGTTGCGCGCATAGGTGATTACGCCCTCCTTGCACTCAATATAACACATTTACCCGGTATCTTCAAGCATTCTTTGTGCTGAATTCTGGCATGTTCCGCGCCAAAAGCAAGAACCCCATCCAATGGACGGGGCCTATATTTAGGGATTCATATTAGGTATCTTCTCAATATCTTGGGGTAAGGGCAGGCCTTGCGCCTGCCCAGGCGGGCAACCGCAAGGGTTTGCCCCTACTTTTTGAGAAGATACCACATTAGAAGCATCCGGGCAGGCTGAACCGTATCTTGTCCACTTTGAGGAGAAAAGGGGCCGCTTTTAGGCTCGATAATACGTCACAAAGAGTTGCCCTAAACCGTTTAGTGCATGGGGGTCGAAATAAACTGAATTGAGGGTCATATCGACGGCAGGTGCAAACAGATCACCTTCGACGATGCTCGAAAAGGACTGGCCACCCAGGAGACGGTTGGCGCAGGTGAGATACAGCCGATCCAGGACACCACCCGCCAGAAGCAGGTGCAGCACTTTAGGCCCGGCGGCAGAGTAGATGGTCTGATAACCCAGGTCGGTCAGGTGCTGCAGCATCTGGTCACCGGCCACACTGTTGTCACCGGCGACGATGACCTGTCCCGCTTTGGCTTCGATTTCTTTGACGCGCTCCATGTCGGGATCGGCCGTGGTGAAAACGACCACCTTCCGGTCACCTGCGGTCAAGACGTCGGGAATGGGGAAGCGCAAACTACCGCTGATGACGGCGATGTCGGGCTGAGGCGACAAGCCCTGTGCCAGCCGCCATTCTTTCAGATCAGCAAAGTCAGGATCATCCACGCGCAATATCTCCTGGGCGCGGCCGTCGGCCCAATCGCGCAAATAGCGCCCACTACTGATGATCAGGTCTGCCTGGGCGGCCAGTTCCTGAAAGAGTCGCCAGTCACGATCGTTGGCAGTATCCCTGGGGACCATCAGCCCGGGCCGGGTGGGATGCGGGATGGCAATCCGGCCGTCCAAGCTGGTGATAAAATTGCTGTACACAAACGCCTTACCGCTCGCCCCGCTGTATTGCCTGAGCTGGTGGGCCAGATACGTCCCCTTCAAGGGCCGCTCCTGGCTGGGCAAGGGATAGAGTTGGATGATGTGATCCATAGTTCTTCCGCCTTTCCGGATTAACGCGCCTGGACCGATCCGATTTTATCGAATCAGGAGAGCCGATCCTATTTCCTGACACAATCGCTAGCGAAGCTGCGCCTCAAACCGCCAAGAGAAATGGCTCACGGATTAACACAGATGAACACAGATTTTTCCAATTTTTTATCCGTGAAATCCGTGTTCATCCGCCTGCGCTTGCGCCGCAGGTGCAGGCGTGAGCTAAATTCTTGTCTCATTTGTTCAAGACTCGTCTTATGAAGATGTCTAGGTTCTGTTGACATCTCATGACAAATGTCAACAGAACCTAATACATGCTGTAAGCAGGCAACTTGCCCGGCGGCAGAGACGTACCGGTTGAGCCCGGAAGTTCGCCTAGAGGCAAAGGGCCTGGCAGAAAGAACGCTTCGCCGTACATCGCGCCGACCATAGCCCCAAACCAGATAGCCCGAGCTTCGAGAAAACGCAGGAAATGAGGCCGGCTAATAGCCGTTTCCAACCCACTCCCATCCGATTGGAACTGACTCTGGTAGGCGGCCATAGCCGCCATTTTTCGGTCCCAGACAGTTGATATATCGACCACGAAGGAAGGCACAAAAGGGTGATGGATCATATAATAATAGAGGCGTTCCGGCCGGTGGGGTTGGCCAGTTCCGATCTTGCTCACCCCGGCCAGAAAACAGGCGTCTCGTACCAGCTTGCTGGCAGCCCCATGGTCAGGGTGTCGATCTTCCCCATAGGGAGCCAAAACGATGCGCGGCCTCATATCTCGGATCAGTTGGATAATGGGCAGGCGATGGGCTGGATCGGTTCCAATTTCGCTATCCGGCAGGCCAACCAACGGTCGCGCGCAGAGACCGAGTATCTCCGCAGCATGTTCTTTTTCCCGTTGGCGCTGCACCGGGGTACCCCGACTAGACATCTCACCGGCACTCAGATCAGCAATGGCTACTTGCAGCCCCTGGTCCGCAGCCAATATCAGGCTGCCGCCACAGCCCAGTTCGGCATCGTCTGGATGGGGAGAAAAAGCCAAAATGTCCACAAGCTCGCTCATCATCCGGCAAAGTAGCGGTAAATCAAGCTATCGACTTGAATGGGATCGCTTTCCGCATTCCTTAAACTTGGCGGAACTAGAATGGGAACCGGCGTTTTGTCCAGGACTTTGCGGAGTACTTCGTTCATAACCATCAAGTATATGGCCGAGCTCTTGCCGGCCACAAAGCCACTCACCAGATCATTAAAAAAGATGGGAAAGCAAACGTCTGGACTCCATCGATCAGTCTGTACGATTTCCGCTACGGATAAAGCTTCATGGCCCAGGTGAAACTTGTACTCTTGACCACACTTACAAGCACTGACAGCGAAGTGATCGTTGCCATCAATATGGTGATAGAGGCGGAGCCTCTTATCATCAACTTCACACGAGAAGAAAAGGGGCAGATAGTTCCCAGGCAGGGGCTTCACTTGCGGATCAATACCCTTTTGAGCTAACGCCTGTATTGCCTGGTTAAATACTTGCACGACGCCGTCGATGCCGTTTATGAATGAATTGATTTCATCCAGCAACACCGGGATATCAAGTAGATCGGAAAGGACGACTGAACGTGGGATATATTCAAAAACATTGGTCAACAGAAAATCAGTCACCCGCAGGTTAAATTCACTCAAAGTTCCAGGATTCTCGTTAGCAAAAATTTCCCTGAGCTGCTGGTACTTCTGTTTTGCTCCCTTTCTTCTTTGACCGGACTGGCGCAGATGCGTTTCCAACTTGTCGATGGCCCTCAACAATTGGCAAGTGTCCAGGGTGACAAATCTCGACTCAATATCTCTCGTTCCGGGCGGCAAAATGCTTATAGGGCCTTTCTTGCTGGAATTTGGCCAGGCAAACTTGGTGATCAGATTATCGGAGCCAGACCTGTCTGTATCAACCCATAAGAAAAAGGGAAAGAGATCCTCATCTTGCTCCATAGTCTGTAAGGTCACAATCTTGCTCAAGACTGAATGCCGATAATCAACATAGATCTGCTGACCTGAACACACCAGTTTGGCATTTGCTGCACCAATATCATCCGCTAAATTGGGTTTGGCCGGCATTTTCAACTGATCCTTGAAGTCCTGCGGATCTACAAAAACGCCTTTTGACTCCAAGAAGCTTACGCCGCCGGCCGAATTCAACACATCCATCAAAGTCTGCATAGTAAGCCGGTTCACTCTCCTACTCACGAGTCGCGTCTACACATAGGCTTTCTGCGCCACCCTAACCATAAAGTGCGGGGTTTCATTGAAACGACGCGCAAGCACGCGTTCAAGCACGCGTTGATACACATCTTCATACATTGGAACAATCTGCTCACATCCGAATCGACAGGCATGCCGGGCAGCAGCTTCGCGCATTGCCTGGTGCCCGGCCTGGTCAGACAGCAGCTCCACTGCCAGGCGCACGGCTGTCCGGCTGTCACCGGCCGGATACAGAAATCCGGTTTTTCCGTGGACGACCACTTCGGGCAAGCCGCCCACTCTTGTGGCGAGAACCGGCACACCGCAGGCCATGGCTTCCAACGCAGCCAGGCAGAAGCTTTCGGACAAACTTGTCATCAGCAAAAGATCAGTCTGGGCCAGAAGCGGAGCCACATCGCGATTCAACCCCCAATAACGAACATCCTTCTCAAACTCGCTCTGCTGCAAAATGGATCTTACGCTGTCCATTTCCGGTCCCTCGCCGATAAGCCACAGCTCTGCCTCCATCTGTTCCCGAATACCCAGAAAAACGCGAGCCATACTTTGAGCATCTTTCACCGGTCTGAAGTTGGAGACATGGGCAATCTTCAGCTTGGGGCGGATAGTCGGCTTCTCTCCCACCTCGCGGGAAGAAGTTGGGAGGAGGTCCCGGGGTATCTTCTGAATATCCTGGGGTAAGGGCAAACCCTTGCGGTTGCCCGCCTGGGCAGGTGCAAGACCTGCCCCTACCCCAGGATATTCAGAAGATACGTTCCGCGGTCGAAATGTGGACAGGTCCACAAAATTGGGTATTACCATGGGCCGGGAAGACAGACCAAGCACTTTGACAGCCAAAGTGGCGTGACTGCTAGAGACGGTAGTCAACGCATCCATATAGCGCAGCGTTTGAGCCAATCGAGGGCCGGCGACAGGATCTCGACCGTATATACTAACATCTGTACCGTGTAGGGTACCGATGACCAGGGGCGCCGCCCATTCTAAGCTGCGCTTCACCTCGAGCGCTACAGAAGCAAATGGCACAGCATAGTGGAAGTGGAGGATATCCAATCCCTCGCTCGCAACCACGTCCAGCACACGGGACACATATGCCTGAAAATCCTCGGCTGACCAATCGGTGTGTAGCTGCGCCGGGTGGATGTCGGCCTCCCGGTCCGGTGTTACCGTATGCAATGCCACACCCTTGACGTAGTGCTTATCCTCAAAGGGAATAGTTCGAGCAAATAGATGGACCCTATGTCCCCGCTCAGCCAGTTGTACCGCAAGTTGGGTAGCGATGCGCGCACTTCCCCCAAAACTCGCCAGACACATAATGCCGATCCGCATCAGTTGGTCAACCTCCCGCAGCAGCCAGCTTCTCTACCAACATCTGAATCACCCGGTCCGACATGCTTGGATACTGGTGCATCAAAGACCGGA
>CAYTNQ010000039.1:0-29230 GCA_964439175.1 uncultured Anaerolineales bacterium
GGGGAGGGGTTTGCCCCAAAACTGAACTACACCCTATCCAAGGGTGCGTCCAGAATTTTTGGTAGGGGCAGGTCTCAGACCTGCCCCTACCAAGTACCCAAAATCCTGGACAGACCCCCTATCCAAAGACACGCTCGGTGCGGCATTTCTGCCGGAAAGAGAGATTAGCTTTCAACGCCGCCGGCGCCGCACCAGCCGGCCCAGTAGAAGTACCAGCCCGGCCACGGCTCCGGCCACTGCACCAAAGACAGCCGATTCGCGCGGGCCAAAGGCCGCACTTACTTCTCCTTCTACGTGGCTGGCGAGTAGCAGGAACGTGCCACAATTCTTGGCTTTAATATTTCGGGCGGCCATGATTCCTGTTCCTGCCTGGTCCATCGTCACGTCGCCGAGGGTCAGCAAGATTCGTGCCCCTGCCTGGTCCATCGTCACGTCGCCTCTAGAGAGGACAGCCCCCACCTGCGATGCGGTGAGAGTAGCCGCCTGCGTCTGGGCCAGACCGACCCCTCCCTGGGTCATCTCCAGATGATCTGCCCGCGCCTTTAACGCCCCCCCCTGGCGAATGACCAGGTTTTCGGCTGTGACAGACTGCGCGCCTGCCTGGCGTAAGGTGACGGTGCCCCCTTTCACGTTGCGGGCGCCTCCCTGGGTAATGTCCACTGACTCGGCATTCACATCGCGAGCACTTCCCATCCGAATAGAAAGAATCTGAGCGGTTACGTCGCCTAAATTGCTCCCTACTTGCTCTTCCCCACCCTCTTTATGGGTATTCCCGGTTTCATTATTCATTACGACATTCCTCCTTAGTACTTGTCCACTAATAACTTCCCATTTTAATCGGCAGATCAAGCGTAAACTGATGGCAAAAGTACCAAGTTATTTCTGGACAAGTGCTTAATAATACCCGCACCTGGGTGTTACCCCCCCGTGAGTTGGGTATAATCGCTGCCTATATTCTACCATACTTTTCATTTCTTGTGATAGCGGTGGCTTTATATTCGGCTGCGACTTCTAAACTTCTTGTAGAGGCAACATCGACGAATTTCGTCGATGTTGCCTCTACAAGAGGACTAACAATCTTAACCGCTGCAACCATTGTACGTGCCATAGCCAAAAATTACAAGGCTCCCCATCAGCGGGGAGCCTTATCCTATATGCCTGTCTTGTCTGAGGAGCAGGTTAGAGCGTCTCTAGATACCGTTCCAGTTCCCATTCTGTCACCTGGGTGCGGTATTCATCCCATTCCGTGCGCTTGGCCTCCACAAAACCCGGTCCAGTGTGCTCGCCCAGAGCGTCCATTAGCACCTTGTCGCCCTCGAGTTCCTCAATTGCTTCTCTTAAGGAGCCCGGCAACTGGCCAATGCTCAACTCCGCCAGCCTGGCATCGTCGAAGTGATATACGTCCTCCTCCACAGGCGCCGGCGGTTTCATTCCCTGGCTGATACCGTCCAATCCGGCCATCAACATCACAGCGAAAGCCAGGTACGGATTACAGCTTGGATCGGGGAAGCGCAGTTCGGCACGAGTGGATTGCTCACGTCCTGCCGAATACTGCGGGATGCGGATGAGAGCCGCCCGGTTGATGCGCGCCCAGCAGATATAGACCGGGGCTTCGTAACCAGGCACCAGCCGCTTGTAGCTGTTGACAGTCGGCGCAACCACGGCGCTCAGGGCGCGGGCGTGAGACAACTGACCAGCGATGAAACTGTAAGCAGTTTTCGATAGTTTATACTCGTCATCTGGATCGTAGAAGGCGTTGGTCCCATTCTTCAAAAGGCTTTGGTGAGTATGCATGCCACTGCCATTGCGGCCAAAGAAGGGCTTAGGCATAAAACTGGCGTATAGATCGTAGGCGGCGGCGATAGCCTTAACAGTATACTTGAAGGTGATGGCGTTGTCGGCGGCGTGTAACGCTTCCGCGTAGCGAAAGTCAATTTCGTGCTGGCCCGTCGCTACTTCATGGTGGTCCATCTCGACCTCAATGTTCATCGCGTGCAGTGCGTCCACAATATCAGAACGGACAGCAGCCGCCAGATCCCGGGGGGAGAAATCAAAATAACCGGCTACGTCGTGGGGAGCCGGGCGTAGTCGTTCCCCGTTCTTGCGTAAGAGGAAGAATTCCAGTTCTGGCCCACAGTTGTAGGTAAGGCCCATCTCCTTTGCCTTGCCGATAGCCCGCCGCAAGACGTAGCGTGGATCACCGGGAAATGGCTGGCCGTCGGGACGGTAAATGTCGCAAATGATGCGGGCGGTGGGGCGCTCCGGCGACTTCCAGGGCAGGACGCGATAAGTGACTGGGTCCAGTTGCAGAACCATGTCGCTCTCGTGAATACGTGCAAAGCCCTGAATCGAAGATCCGTCGAACCAGACTCCCTTCTCCAGCGCCTCTTCCAGCCGCTGGATGGGGATGTCCACGCTCTTAGTCATCCCGTGAATGTCGGTGAATTGAAGATTGATGAACTTCACGCCATCCGACTTGGCCTTTGCGAACATGTCCTTCTTCTCAGGGGTAAGTGCCATGATTGAGTCTCCTTTCAAACCCAAAAGTTTTTCCAAAGCTGAGCCATAAGTTATGACTGATCCGAACATCACTATCTAAGCTTCCCGGAACGCTCCATAAGGTTGCAAGATTTGCTTGGTTTGTTAGGTTCGGATTAGTAATACAAAAATCACGAAGCCCTCAGGCGCGAATCAGTTTCTGACTCGCAACTGAGGGCTTCGTGGCCACTCGCAGGGCATTGCATCATGCCCTTGAATGCAATTATATAAGCTAACGCGCTACACTATACCAGATTTGGCTGTAGATGTCAACCCCTCTACGGAAAATTTTAAGGTTGGTTGTCTGTCAATACGATAAGCTGGATGGGTTACCACCAGCCGCGATGACTGCCTCGGCCACGGCCTGCATTGAGCGTCGAGTCTGGCGACCGGTTGTTTGCAGTCGGCGGTAGGCTTCTGCCTCGCTCCAACCGGCATATGCCATCAGCAGGCGTTTGGCTTCGTCCACTGCCTGGCGGGCGGTCAACCGTTCGCGCAGATTAGTCACCTCAACCCGAATCGCTTCCATCGCCTGGAACCGGGCCACTGCCAGCTCGACAGTCGGCCTAAGAAACTCCTCTCGCACTGGCTTCACCAAGTAGCCCATCACCGACGCCCCTACTGCTCGCTCTACCAAGGCTTGTTGACTATAAGCTGTGAGTATCACCACCGGTAGCGGACTCTCCTGGGCCAATTGTTCAGCGACGGTCAATCCATCCAACCCCGGCATTTTAATATCCAGAATAGCCAGATCGGGCTTGTGGCTTGTGATCAATGCCAGGGCACGCTCGCCGTCGGCTGCCATCCCCACCACTTGATGCCCCAGTGCCTCCAGCATTGCTTTTAGCCCTAACCGGATAACTGCCTCATCGTCAGCAATCACAATGCGAAGAGGCTGATCTGTAGAGAGTGAAGACTGGTGATCGGGACTCAGGGGCTGGTCGTTGGCCATAGTTCACTCCAACTTGGCTCGCGGCACCACCACGTGGCCCAGGGTGCCGCCTTCAATTGGAACAAGATTGAAGGTACCCCCCAGGTCTTCTGTTACCATCGTGCGCACAATCTCCAGACCCAGGCCTCCAGCCTGTAATGGGTCAAAATCATCGGGAAGGCCCATACCGTTGTCGAGCACCTCAAGGCAAAGTTGTGACCCTTCGTCGCGCAGGTAAATGGCAATCGTGCCGCCTGTGGGAGGCAGGCCGTGCTCCATTGCATTTTGCAGCAACTCGTTGGTAATCAGGGCCAGACTGGTAGCCGGCTGCGAGCCCAATTGTAGATCATCACCCTTTACGGTCACCTCAACCGGCACGCCGGCCACGGTCATGTTCATGGCCACACTGTGAGTTACCTGCTCGATGAGCTGGCGCAGGCTGACCAGGCCTACCCCCTCCTGCGACAGGATGTCGTGCACGGCGGCGATGCTGAGTACGCGGTTGATGGTCTCGTGCAGAATATCGTGTGGCGAGAGGTCTGCCTGAGCAAGTTGCAGCCGCAGCAGCATGGCAACGGTTTGCAGGTTGTTCTTCACCCGGTGGTGCATCTCTTGCACTACGGCCGCCCGGACCGTTTGCGCTTTATCCAACGCCGTAGCCGCCAGGTCGGCAATGATGGCAAACAGCTCCAGCTCATCCTCGGTGAAGGTATGAGGCTCTACCGTCTGAACGTTGGCTGCGCCGATGACCCGGTCGTGACTGATGAGAGGCATCGCCATCAGCGAGGGAAAGCGAGACTCGCCAGTGCCCGGCAGATGCTTGAAGCGGGGGTCGGCAGCGGCGGCCGTGATAGCAACGGCCTGGCGATGTTGAGCTGCCCAGCCGGTCAAGCCTTCACCCATCGTCAGCCACACTTGTCCCACCGTCTCCCGGTTGAGGCCGGTAGTTGCCTGCAACACCAGCCGGTCCGTGCGTGGATTGCGTAGATAGATGGAACATGAATCTGCCCCCATCACCTCAGTCGTGCGGCGAGTGATAAGGTCCAAAGTCGTGGACAGGTCCCAGGCTTCGGCGATGGCCCGGCTGATTTCGCGTACGGCGGCCAGTTGGGCCGTCTTTTGGGCAAGTTGGTGCTGAAACGTTGAGGTTGTGTTGTCCGTCACACTGGTCTTCAAGATATTGTTCAACTAATCCCGCTGCTATAACGCTGGTATAAAAGGATGTCAAAGATTCGGAGATTCGTCTATCAACTTGCTCATCTCCGCCGGACCGTCGAGCAATACTTGCAAACGGTTGAGTACATCTCGCCCCAACAAGATTTCGTTTCCGAGGTCATCACTCACAACTTCAATGCCGGGCAACATAAGATGGCCCACGCGAATGTCTATCAGATAGAGGAGCACACGTCGTCGTTCACCCCAATAGCTTCGCGCCCACATCTCAACTGTTTCTACCGCACTGATCCGGCTCAAGTGCTCCACCGGCACAAATGTCGCATCGGAGCCAGTGTCCACAAGAGCAGACAAAGGACCAACGGTCAATCCTTCGGCTGGCGTGCTCAAAGTCACTTCCAATGTCGGAAACGGAGGGAAATAAGTTGCATCGTAGGGGAAGGTCATCAGTCATCGCTCCAGGTGTGGACTTCGAATCACAAGTTCTCGCTCCGGGCCGGCGAAGACCTGCTTGAGTAAAACCGGAATCCGCCCATACTTTTCGTAGACGCGCAAATGAAGCGTTCTGAGGTCCGGGTCGTGATCTATTACCTTACCGCTGTACACAGCCACATACTCCCCGGGATACTTTGCCAGCAGATCAGCTTTCATCGCCTCAAAAGCATGGGATTCGGCTTCAATTCTCTGCCGCCTGATCTGTGTCAAGTATTGACTAACTGCTATATTGACCAACTCCTCCACATCCACGTCCTCTTGCCTGGCCGTCTGATCCAGCGCTTCCAGTAAATCGGGGCGTAATGAGATTGTCGCCATCTTCGTCTCCTATGCCCATCACTCGTCATTCGTCATCTGATACTTATTCGTGATCGGCAGTCTTCTATCCTTGCCAAAGGCCCGGGCAGTGATACGCACGCCGGGTGGTGACTGTCGCCGTTTGTATTCGTTGCGGTCTACCATACGAACCACCTGGCACACCGTCGCCTCGTCGAAGCCCATAGCCGCCATCTCGCGCAGGCTCCGATCCTCCTCTACGTACGCGTGGAGGATGGGGTCCAGGTCAGCATACTCGGGCAGGGAGTCGCTATCCTTTTGGTTGGGGCGCAGTTCGGCCGAAGGAGCTTTGGTCAACACGCGTTCGGGGATCGCCGGCCCTAATGTGTGATTGCGATACGCTGCCAACTCGTACACCAGGGTCTTGGGCACATCTTTGATGACGGCGAACCCCCCCGCCATATCACCGTAGAGGGTAGCATAGCCAACGGCCATCTCACTCTTGTTGCCGGTGGTCAGCACCAGCCAGCCGAATTTGTTGCTGAGCGCCATCAACACATTGCCGCGAGCGCGGGCCTGCAAGTTCTCCTCGGCCACGCCGGGCTCGGTGCCGCCAAACGCCTCGCTGAGCATCTCCAGGTAGGCCTGAAAGGCTGGTCCGATGCCGATGCGCATATAGCGAATGCCCAATGCCTCGGCCAGTTCCTCGGCATCTTCCAGGCTGTGGTCTGACGAGTAGCGAGAGGGCATAGAGACACCAACCACGTTCTCCCGTCCCAGGGCATCGGCTGCGATAGTTGCCACCAGCGACGAGTCCACGCCTCCCGACAGGCCGATGACCACCCTTTGAAACCCATTCTTCTGCACGTAGTCGCGTGTCCCCAGCAGTAATGCCCGGTAGATTTCCTCCAGCCGGCCGGGCAAAGACGATACGGTAAGAGTCACTGGAAGACGGCTGGTTGAAGATGCAGTATAGGGCAGAAGCACCCGCTGGACGTTGTCGGGCCGGTAACGATGTGCCAACTCGCCCTTGCGCCGGCGGGGGTCGTGGAGGCGCTGGCGAAAGACGCTCCGCATATCCAGGTCAGCCACCACAAAGTCCTCGGCAAAGGCCCGGCCTCGTGCTACCACCTGCCCGCGCTCATTGATGATCACACTGCTGCCGTCAAAGATCAATTCGTCCTGTCCCCCCACCTGATTGCAAAAGGCCACCACGGCCACGTTGTCGGTGGCACGGGTGGCAAGCATCCGTTCTCGGTCTCGAATCTTGCCCATATGGTAGGGAGAAGCCGATATGTTGACCAGCAACTCGGCGCCCACGGCAGCTTGTTCTTCTGGCGGGCCGGTTGGATACCAAATATCTTCGCATACACTGACCCCGAAGACGATCCCATCCAACTCAAACAACGAAAATCCCTCACCCGCCTTAAAGTAGCGAACTTCGTCGAAAACGGCGTAGTTGGGCAGCAGCGACTTGTGGTATACCCCCGCCAGGCGCCCATCGTGCAACACGGCAGCGGCGTTATAGATATCAGAGTCCACGTCTACGAAACCAACGACGGCGGTGAGTCCCAGGGTGTGAGGTAACAACTCATCCAGGCAGGCCCGGTTGGTCTCAATGAAGCTCGGCTTCAGCAGCAGGTCCTCTGGGGGGTAACCAGGGATGGTAAGTTCGGGAAAGACCACCAAATCAACCTGGTGATCGCGGGCGCTTTGAAGCTCCTCAACGACGCGATCTGTATTGCCTCGCAAATCGCCAACCGTGGTATTGATCTGAGCCAATCCAATCCGCAGACGACGCATGCAAAACCCTCCAACTGGCACCCGGCCCGGAGCTAAAACTGATGACTGGTAGCGAGCCTCTGATATCAACCATCAGCTATCTGCAACACATTATCGGTTACCCTTCGCCCGCCTGATGTGCCAGAATAATCGCCTCGGCAACTTCCTTCATCGGCTTGCGTGTGTTCATGCTCATTTTTTGGATCTTGCGGAAAGCATCAGATTCGCTCAGGCTTTGAGTGTCCATCAGGATGCCTTTGGCCCGATCTACAAGCTTTCGAGTTTCAAGGGCAAGCTGAAGGTCATTCACCTCTTTGTGCAGCGCCTCGAATTCTTTGAAGCGAGCCAACGCCACTTCGATGGCTGGTACCAGGTCGGCTTCACGGAAGGGCTTAACCATGTAGCCGACAACGCCTGCCTCTTTCGCCCGCTCTACTAGATCTTTCTGGCTATAGGCTGTGAGCAAGATGACTGGCGCGATACGTTCTTCGGTGAGGATTTTTGCGGCGTCAATGCCATCCAGATCAGGCATTTTGATATCCATAATTACGACATCGGGTCTGAGTTCGCGGGCTAGGTTCACGGCGCTGCGCCCGTCACCTACTTCACCCACCACCAGGTAGCCCAAGTTAGCTAGCATCTCCCGCAGGTCCATGCGGATAAGTGATTCGTCGTCAGCAATGATTATACGTGTGCGGTCCAACCTTCTTCACCTCCAAGTATGCCTTTCGGAAAAATCACAATGGCTTCGGCGCCATCGCCATTTCGCATTTCAATCGTACCCTTCAGGTCTTCCTGAACCAGGGTTTGCACGATTTGTAAGCCCAAACTCTCAGCATTTTCTATGCTAAAATCTTCTGGGAGCCCACTGCCATCGTCACGAACGCGGACAATGACGGTATCTCCCTCGTCCTGCAATGTAAGACGTACGTGCCCGACGTTTCGTTCCTTGAACCCGTGCTCCACAGCATTTTGTAACAGTTCGTTAATGACCAAAGCGCAGGCAGTCGCCTGGCGCGCTGGTAAATAGATCGGGGGGCCCTCCAGTTCAAGCCAAATATTCTTGTCGGGGCCAAGTACTCCCTGGCGCATCTGGATAATAATGTGATTACTTACGTCTTTGATGTTAATGGCTCGCGAATCCTGGTGTGAAAGAAATTCATGGATAACAGCCACACTCAGAATGCGTGCGATAGCTTCCTCCACCGCCAATCGTGCCTCTTTGTCACGCATCCGGCGTGCCTGCAGGCGCAGCAAAGCTGCAATAGTCTGTAAATTGTTTTTCACCCGATGGTGTACTTCCTGAATCATAGCCGTCTTTACCCGGAGCTCCTGCTCTCGGCGACGGCTTTCAGTCGAGTCGCGTACCATCAACATCACGTGGCTTGGTTCTGGGACCTCTCTTTCCCACTTTATCCACGCTAAGAGGCGTGGGCGGAGTAAATCTAGGAGCGGGATAGCCTTTTTCACCCAATAACGACCGCCAGTTTCCTCTTCTTGTTCCAGGCAACGTAATTGCCGCAAGGCCAACCGCGCCAGATCGTCATCTCCGGTGTCCAGATCACTCAGACGACGGCCTAACAGCCCTCCTGGATAGCCAATGCGACGATAGAGATTGGTGGCTATGCCGCTGGCGTAGCGAATCACCCGTTCGCGGTCAGCCACTATGATGCCGTCATGCTCCTCGAACGGGCTCAAATCCGTGACTCCAACTAATTGTGCGTGTTGAGCCATCATCTGCAATTGGAGAAGCGCTCGCTGGAAAACGTGGCTGCGCCGGCGGTGCCGCTCGTGTTCCAACAAATTGGTCTCAACGCTAAAGGCGGCAATTATCTTCTTCTCGCCCGGTCGCCGTACGGGATAGGCCTGCTTCATTACCGGCGCACCATCGGTGATCAGCCGTTGTCCTCCTTGCTGCGGACGTCCTTCCACTAGTGCGCGGATGATCAGAGGTTCTTGGTCCCCGCTAACTTCTTGACCAATCAGTAGATGCTGGTAAATGGGCGAGATCGAATGGGGCTGGGCGTGGGCAAGTACAATTGCTCGTTCCCTTTCCAACCAGCCATACAGCAAGATGTCAGCCCGGCTGACGTCGGCGACGATCGGCATTTGGTGTTCGACAGCTTTGAGAAATGCCACATCCGCTTCAGTCAACGTCCGACACCGCTTATAGACTCTATTAGAAAAATAGACCGCGTTGTCCATCATAATCTCGCCAGGTAACAAGTAGCAGGTAGCATGTAGCAGGTAACAAGTAGTCAGTTGCTTGCAGTTCGCTACCTGTTACCTGCTACATACTTCCTGTTACCTATTACTTTATATTCATTACCATTATACACGACGCGCCAACAGATGGCAAAAGGTCGGTTGGGCAAAATGGTTGGCTTACTCCAGGCTAGCACCGACAAAGCCCCGAGCACCACGGACAAAATCATCGGCCGACATCGGCCGTTTTCCTGCTGGCTGCACTTCGTATAGGTGAAGCATGCCCCGACCAGTTACCACCGCCAGACCCGAAGGTCCGGCGATGACGGTTCCGGGCCGTAGGCCGCTGCCCCGGCCGACACGGCGCGGCTCCGATGGACTGGCCTCGTCTTGCCAATACTCCGAAGCAGCCGCGCGTAAGATTTTTAGCGGTTTACCTTGCCAATGGGTGAAAGCGCCAGGCCAGGGATAAAATGCCCGCACCTTGCGGGCTATGTCGTCTGCTGTCTCATTCCAGTTGATGCGTCCCTGAGCTTTTTTGATTTGTGGAGCATGGGTCACCCGCGACTCGTCTTGGGGGTGGGGCTCAATGTTGCCAGCCAACCAGTTGGGCAGCGTGTCGTGCAGCAGATCAGCACCCAGTTGCGCAAGCCGGGCAGTGAGTGACTCTCGAGTGTCGTCAGGGGTGATGGCAAGAGACCGCTGGCTCAAAATGGGGCCGGTGTCTAGCCCCGCATCCATTTTCATGATCGTGACGCCAGTGGTATCATCGCCAGCCAGGATGGCGGCCGCCACCGGAGCCGCCCCCCGCCAGCGTGGCAGCAGCGAGGCATGGACGTTAATGCACCCGAAGGGCGGCAGGTCGAGTACTGTGGTGGGAAGAATTTGCCCGAAGGCAGCCACTACAACCACTTCAGGCTGCAAAGTTCGCAATTCTGCCACTGCCTCGGGGTTGCGCAGTGATACCGGCTGCAGCACAGGTATCCCATACTTTTGGGCGAGTATCTTCACAGGCGGGGGCTGGAGCTGGCGCCCACGCCCACGGGGGCGATCAGGCTGGGTAACTACCCCCACAATCCCTCCTCCCATAGGTTCCCCTCCGGCGGTTCCACCCTGCCCCGGCGGTTGGGCTGTGGGGGCAGATTGGTACAAGTGGGCCTTCCTCTGGGAATACTCATCAATCAACAACTGCAGAATAGGCAGAGCAAATTGAGGGGTGCCCATAAAAACAATACGATGCATTGCCTTCATAACTCCAATTCCTGTAAACCCTGACGTAACTGAGTACGCTGTTACGCAAGACTTGGCGGGTAGGGGCAGAGCCTTCTCTGTGACAAGCGCAGCAATTGTGCGAGGGTTGGTACTGTGAGTTGTTACTCAGGTGAGACAGCGCAGCGGAAACCAACGTTGTTATAAAACAGAAAGTCCCCATCTAACCGTGACATGCAGTGAACTACATTCGCGTCATTGATCCATGAAGCGCCCCGCAATACGCGGAACCCGCTTGCCTGGCGGCTTTCGCGCCCATCGTTGGGATCATAAGGATAGGGCCGAAATAAACTGTTGGTCCATTCCCACACGTTGCCTAGCATATCTACCAAACCTTCCGGCGTGTCCCCATCCGGGGAGAAATGGCCGATGGGGCTGGTCCCCCCCAGCCCGGTCTCTTTACAATTACAGCGTTCTGGCACAAATTGATCCCCCCACGGGTATCGCCGCCCGTTCAGGTCGCGAGCAGCTCGTTCCCATTCAGCTTCGGTGGGCAGGCGTTTGTGAGCCCAGGCAGCGTAAGCCATAGCATCTTCCCAGGTAACAAGAACTACCGGATGATCGGCTTTGCCTTCAGGATACATACGGGTCTGCGTATCCCAATTGTAGCTCCGGGTATCGCACCAACTGACATGATAGTTGGGGACAGGATGATCGGTGGCATCCACAAATTTCTTGTATTCAGCGTTTGTTACTGGCCAGCGATCTATATAAAAGTCAGCAACATGCACCTGGTGTTCCGGTTGGTGCTTAAGATTGCCGTCATTACTCCCCATGAGAAAAGTGCCACCAGGAATAAACACCATGTCTTTCCCATCTTCAGGCCAGACGATGATAGACTTTGCCATTTCGTCGGTCGCAGTTGGAGAGTCTTGCGCCATCATTCCATACCTCGTTGGTCAGCTTGAAGGTTGGAGCCTGTGTCTGGATTTATTTGTAGATCTCCCAGTTCGGCTCCAGCCACCTCGTGGTTCACACTGTAAACCTATTCACCCCGGATACTGGCCCCTTCTTTTGCCACAGGTCACATTTCAACGTCGTAAGCCAGCACGCAACCGCCTAGCCAGACATGATCTCCTGGCTTGAGGGGGACAGCTTGGCCGATGAGCAACATTTCTCCGTTAAGCCGAGTTCCAAAGCCGCTCCCTAGATCTTCTAGATAAGGGGTGTGATGGTGCCAGGTGATGATAGCATGGCGACGTGAGACGCGGATCGCTACATCTCCCCCTTCGCGGCCAAGGTCGATATCAGGCACAAAGTTCACATAGCGGTCGGAGCGGCCGATAAGGATGTCGTTGGGTGGAGCAATGGTCAGCTTGTGCCCCGTAGGAGTGACAATAAGGAAATGACGTACGTCAGCAGCGAAAGGAGGGTCTAACAAATAGGCGGGCATTATATCGTAGAGCACTTGGATGCTCCCCAAGCCGACGCGATCACCGACTTGAAGTTGGCGGGGCGGTTCGGATCTTACTCGTTCTTCATTGATGAACACCCCATGGCGGCTGCCCAAGTCCTCGATGGTATGCCGTCCAACTGCCCCAACAATTTTGGCATGTCGGCGCGAAACAGTGTGGGCATCCTGGTCTTCGTAGGTCAGGTCAATATCTGGCGGAATACCAAAGTTCGGATCAAATCGCCCCAGTACCAATTCTCCGTTAGCGGGCAGCGCGATGTGCCGCCCGCTGGCAACGATGGTCAACCAGCAGGGTAATGAATGTTCGCGGGTAGATGGGCTCTCAAGCGAGGGAGCTTCTAAACGAATGTCCTGTGTCCCAATGGTATCAGGCTGTGCTTCCCTTGAGGAGGACTGGGTTTTGTGAGAAGCTGGTGAGACAGGCTGAAGATAATCTCTTTGCTGGTCGGGTGACGCGGAAATGGCTTTAGCCGCCTGGTCCCGGGCCTCGCGTGCCTGGCGCAAGCGACGGCTTAGCATCGACTCGCGGGGAGCGAGCCTTGCGCGCTCTTCTTCGGCTTTCAAAAGCAAGCAGTTGGGTTGCAATAATCCCCATGTCTCCAACGTATCGGTACGCGCAGCGAAAGCTCGCCGGATGATCTCTTTGATGGTGGGGGAGTTGGCGCTCTCATCAATGCAACGGTTCCGGATGGGACATTTTCGGCAATTGTATTTGTACATTGCCTTTTCGTTTCCCTATCCTATCCTGATTACGCACTTCAGCCCTTCTGCAGAATTCTCGAACTGGCCTGCATCCGGTGTTCTGATGCCATAATTCTTGCCTGTCAAAGTTCCAAACTTTAGACACTCCAAGTATAACACTCGGCTCATAGCCTGTCAATGGTAAGTCGGCCTAAATTTAGAGCTAAATTGACCTTTATTGGGCCTCGTAGTATAATCGGCGTCACGATGTTAGGCATATCGCCGCTGGTGTAGGCAACTGGGGTCGTTTGGGGCGTCGAGCGATTGCCCCTCATTTTATTTTACGGGTGGGAGTAGCTCGCTTTCCCCATTATCTGGGGACTCTAATTTTATTACGACGCACTTACGATAGATACCTTCTATGAAAACTGTTGTGGTCATTCCCACTTACAACGAAGCCGATAACCTACCAACCCTTACGGCTGAACTCCTGGCGTTAGGCATTGATGGCCTGGAAGTCCTGATTGTAGACGATGCATCACCTGACGGCACTGGGAAAGTCGCCGACGACTTGGCCCAACGCTATTCGGGCACGTTCCACATAATGCATCGTCGGGGAAAACTGGGCCTGGGCACTGCGTACATACAAGGCTTCACCTGGGCCCTGGAACATGGCGCCGACTTCGTCATTCAGATGGATGCCGACTTTTCTCACTCTCCTACCTACATCCCCAAATTCCTTGACCTCATCAAGGATTACGATGTAGTAGTCGGTTCACGCTATGTAGAGGGAGGGCAGCTTGATGAGCGATGGAGTCTCTGGCGCTGGTTTTTGAGTTGGTGGGCCAATTCTGTCTGGACTCGGCTCATTCTAGGCGTGCGCACCAAAGATGCGACCGCTGGCTTCAAGTGTTGGCAGCGCGGCGCGCTGGAACAGATTGGCCTGGAGCGTATCCGGTCCAATGGCTATGTCTTCCAGGTAGAAATGGCTTACGTCTCCGAAAAAATCGGCTTACGCATTTTGGAGACCCCTATCTATTTTGAAGACCGTCGCATTGGTCAAAGTAAGATGACGGTGCCGGTGAAATTCGAGGCAGCAGTGCGCGTCCTCGAAATTCGCTGGCGTCATCGCAATGTCCAGTCAGTTTCCCGCGCAATTGAGGCCAAAGCCTAGGAGTCTGTGCATTGCGGCTGCGCATCGCCAGGCAGGATGTGCTGATCACGCTCACATTCTTTATCCTGCCGCTTTTGCTGTTTGGGCCAGTTACGCTAGGGAGTCGCACGCTCCTCCCCACGGATAATTTGTTTGCTGGCGAACCATGGGCCTCTTTTGCTGACGAGTTCGCCGTGAGCCGTCCCCACAACGCTCTCCTCTCTGACTTGATCCTGGAAAATTACGTCTGGAAACGATTCATTGTTCAGAGTATCCAGACTCGGTCCATCCCTTTATGGGACCCCTACCTTTTCGCCGGCCATCCCTTCCTGGCCAACGGCCAGCACTCAGCGCTGTATCCCTTGAGCTTTATTTTTTACGTAATGCCATTGACCAGAGCCTACGGCTGGTTTACCGTGCTTCAATTCTGGCTGGCGGGACTGTTTACCTATATCTTTCTGAGAGTGCTGGGGGCCAGCCGGCTGGGTGGACTCATCGGCGGCATCACCTATCAGTTGAGCGGATTTTTCGTCGTCAGCGTGGTTTTCACCATGATCATTGCTGCCGCCGTCTGGCTGCCATTGTTGCTGACGATGATCGAGATCGTGATCCGCAAGCAGGAAGAGAAGGGACCAGTCGTTTATTATCCCGTCCCCTATATTGTCGCTGGCTCACTTGTCCTGGGGATTCAAATCCTGGCCGGACATATCGAGGTCACCTATTACGTGCTTCTGGTCAGCGGGTTCTATGCTCTCTGCCGCTTGATTATTCTCTGGCGGCGCCAACACGTCTGGGGGCCGGCGTTGCGCATGGGGGGCTGGCTGCTGGGGATGATAATACTGGGGTTGGGACTGGGGACGGTCCAGTTTATCCCACTCTACGAGGTAGCCAGCCGAAATTTCCGTGTGGGCTCGGTCACCTTCGCCGACGTAGTCAGTTGGGCATTGCCCGGCCGCCGGATCATTTCCTTCCTGATCCCCGACTTTTTTGGCAACCCCAGTCATCATACGTACTTCGACGTGATCACTCGCCGCTGGCTACCGGTTGGCCTCAATGCTTATGGACAAATCAACCCCCTTTGCCCCTATTGCACCGGCTGGGACACAAAGACCAGCGTGGAGGCCGGAGCCTACGTGGGAATTCTGCCGTTGCTGTTGTCCGTGATAGCCGTCAGCGGGTGGATAGCAGATAAGCGGATAAAGGGGCAGTCAGGCCAGAACTCTTTTGTTAAGGGGGTGACTGCGTCGCCCCGTTCTTCATCCGCTTATCCATTGTTATATCCGCTGCCTCAAGTGTGGATTTTCACTCTGTTGGCCATTTTGTCGCTGCTTTTTGCCTTTGGTACCCCCTTTTATGCGCTGTTGTATTATGGCCTCCCTTTCTGGAATCAACTACACTCCCCTTTCCGCTGGATTTATCCTTTCACATTGAGCATTGCTGTACTGGCTGGGCTGGGTGCGACCTATCTGGCGCGGATGGTCAGTCCGCGTGATGTGGCTGACGCCGCCGCAAAGCGGAGTAGCGCGGTACCTGGATCGCTCTACCATATCAGTCTACGCATCGGCTGGTTGGCTTTTTTGGGGGGGCTGGTTGGTGTGGTGGTGATGCTGGCTGTCCTGGCCTTCCCCGGTCCGTTCATCCGGTTGGCACAAATGATGCTGGACCGCTCTGGGTTGGCCCAAAACGCCTTCGCCGATGGGCGGCAATTCCTGGGCTACCAGTGGCCTAACTTTTTCAAGTTCTTCTTGTTTACGCTGGCGGCTGGGGTTGTCTTGCGTATCAGCCGCTGTCCGATCTACTTGCCCCGCTGGCTGGGAGGGCTGATCATCTGGAAGCCGTTGGCTGTGGTCATTATCGCCCTGGACTTATTCGGGGCAGGTTACGGATTCAACCCGGCGGCTGACCCGTCGTTGCTCACCTTCCGCCCACCGGTCGTTGATTGGCTGTTGGCACGTCGGGCCGAGGACCCCCATTTCCGCATCACCAGCTTCAATGCTCCCGGTGAACCGCGCACCTTCATCGCCAACACCGGCATGTATTGGGACCTGGAGGATGTGCGAGGGTACGACTCCATCATCCCTGCCCAATACGCCCATTACATGGATCTTATCCAGGAGCAGGGAGACTTGCTCTACAACCGTATAGCGCCTATCTACGCGCCTGGCTACCACGCCCTCGATTCGGCGTTGCTGGACCTGCTGGGCGTCCGCTACGCGTTGACCACTCAAGACATCCCCAACGACGGCTACCGGCTGGTCTACGACGGCGAAGTACGGGTGTACGAAAACCTGGATGCGCTACCCCGCGCTTTCGTCGTCCCCTGCGCGGAACAGGTATCGCCCGAGGAGATGGACTACGCCCTGCGCAGCCTCAATCCGCGCCAGAAGGTGCTGTTGGAGGTTGGAGACATCTTGCCTTCTGGGTATCAGAGTTTGGAGACTGAGGGTGTGGAAGCTGGTGACTGCAATCTTCAACCGGCTACGATCACAAGCTATACTCCCAACGAAGTCTTTGTCCAGGCATCGCTGGATGAGCCAGGTTGGCTGGTGCTGGCCGATAGCTACTTCCCCGGCTGGAAAGCATACAGGCAAGTCAGTCATCAGTCATCAGTCATCAGCCATCAGTCATCAGTCATCAGTCATCAGTCGTCAGTCAACAGTCAACAGTCAACAGTCAACAGTCAGCCGTCAGCCGTCAGCAGCCTGCAATCTCCAATCAGCCCCCAGCCCCCAGCCCCCAGCCTCCAATCTCCAATCTCCGCTCTCCAGCCTGAAGTCGAGTTGAGTATCTACCGGGCCGACGGGAACTTTCGGGCGGTATATCTGGAGCCGGGCGATTGGACCATCCGCTTCAAATACACGCCGATGAGTTTCAAACTGGGATTGTATGGCAGTTTTTTGGCTGGAATCATCGCGTTGTTACTGCTTGGCTGGTGGGGATGGGGAAAGCTATACCGCGAATCGGCGGACGATGCGCCGGTGAAGCGCGTTGCGAAAAACAGTCTGGCTCCCATGGCGATGGCACTGATGAACCGTCTGGTGGATTTTGCCTTCGCGCTGCTGATGCTACGCATCCTGGCGCCCGAGGGAGCCGGCCGTTATCAATTCGCCGTGGTCTTCATTGGCTACGTGGAGATTCTCACCCGCTTTGGATTGGGCACACTGCTGACGCGCGAGGTGGCCCGCGATCACGTTCGAGGCAATAAGTACCTGTCAAATGTGACCGTTCTACGCTTGCTGCTGTGGTTGATGTCGTTACCGCTGATGGGCGTGGCCCTGTGGCTGTACGTCGTCTTCGGCGGCTTGGCTCTGGAGACGGTGATTGCTATAGGGCTTTTCGCTATCGGTCTCTTCTTCAGCAACATCTCCGACGCGCTGACGTCCCTCTTTTATGCCTATGAAAAAGCAGAGTATCCGGCTGCTATCTCCACCGTCACCACCGTCACCCGCGTCAGCCTGGGAGCATTAGCCCTGCTGCTTGGGGGCGGAGTGATCGGGCTGGCAGCAGTGTCGGTGGTGGCCAACGTCACTTCAGTCATGGTATTGGGCTACCTGCTATTGCAGAAAATCTTCCGCCCCTCTTATGATAGCGACCCTGCCCTGTGGCAGCCTATGTTGGGCGAATCCTTCCCCTTGATGATCAACCATCTGCTGGCGACACTCTTCTTTCGTATTGACGTGTTTATCCTACAGCCAACCTGGGGCGACCGGGCGGTCGGCTTCTACGGCGCAGCCTACAAGTACATTGATGGCATCAACATCATCCCTTCCTACTTCACCCTGGCCATCTTTCCCTTGATGAGTCGCTATGCCAAAACTGCCCGCGATTCGTTAGCCCGTGCCTATATTTTGTCGCTTCGCTTACTGTTAATGATCGCGCTGCCGGTGGCAGTGGGTACTCCTTTCATTGCCCGTGAATTGATCCTCATCCTGGGAGGTGGCCAGTACCTGCCTGATTCGATGATTGCGCTGCAATTGCTCATCTGGTTCCTGCCCTTTAGCTTCGTCAACCAGGTGACCCAGTATGTACTTATCGCCATTGACCAGCAACGTTTTTTGACCAAAGCCTTTCTCATCGGTGTGGCGTTTAACGTGGGCGTGAATCTGATCCTCATTCCGCGCTATGGTTACCAGGCGGCAGCCATCACCACCATATTCAGCGAGTGGGCATTGCTCATTCCCTTCTATTATTCAGTGCGCAAGAATTTGTGCCACGTGCCCTGGGTCAGCGTGACCTGGCGACCAGCACTGGCTTCGGGAGTGATGGGCGGGGTTCTATGGCTGTTGCGAGGCATCAATGCACTGGCCCTGGTAGCAGTGGCCGGCTTAATATATTTCGTGGTCTTGACTCTGGTCGGCGGCTTCAAACAGCCTGACATGGCGCTTGTATGGCAGCTCATCCCGTTGGACCGGCTGCGGGCGCGGCTGCGCCTCGGCGTGGCCGGACGTTGACATCCTCCTCGCTGGAAAAACATCGCCCTAAAGGGCGTATTTCAGTTGGGCGCATTCAAAATGGGTTGTAGGGGCAATACTTTTCAAATAACCCAATACCAGGCGCGTAGCGGCAACCCTTGCGGTTGCCTGACCTAGGGTAGGGGCAAGCCCTACCCCTACAAGAGGGCTTATTTGAACGGTATGGGTTGTAGGGGTGGGTCTCGCACCCACCCTGGACACCCGCAAGGGGTGCCCCTACAACCGAAGTGAAATGCACCCGCCCTAAAGTAACGGTTGGTTTGGCGCTACTTTTGTGGTAAAATCAAATTGCTCAACGTACGCAATACGCAGTACGGAATACGCACGCGAAGCGCGCAATACGCAATGATATTGAGGAGGCATTCTCTTGACCAGACCCGTCCGCATCGAAAACATCGCCAACTACGTTGGCGAAGAGGTGACCATCTATGGTTGGCTCTATGCTAAAACCGGCAAGGGTAAGCTGCAATTCTTACAGGTGCGCGACGGCACCGGGATTGTCCAGGCGGTGGCTTTTAAGCCTAACTTGCCTGAGGAGGTGTTTGACGCGATCAAAGGACTCACGCAGGAGTCGTCTCTCGTCGTCTCCGGCCGGGTGAAGGCCGACGAGCGTGCCCCAGGTGTACCCGGCGGGTACGAACTGGACGTGACCGGACTGGAGATCGTGCAGACCGCCGAGGAATATCCCATCACGCCCAAAGAGCATGGGATCGAGTTTTTGATGGATAACCGTCACTTATGGATTCGCAGCAAGAAACAGTGGGCGTTGCTGCGCGTCCGTGCCACTATAATGCGCGCCATCCGTGACTGGCTCGATTCCAATGGTTACCAGGAAATATCCACGCCTATCCTCACTCCTGCTGCCGGCGAAGGAACGACCACCCTTTTCGAGGTGGATTACTTCGGCCAGCCAGTTTACCTGGCCCAGACCGGCCAACTCTACAATGAGGCCAACATTTATGCCTTTGGCAAAGTTTATTGCTTTGGCCCTACCTTCCGTGCTGAGAAGAGCAAAACCCGCCGCCACCTGACCGAGTTCTGGATGGTGGAGCCGGAAATTGCCTTTTGTGACCTGGATCAGTTGATGGAAATTGAGGAACAATTCGTCAGCCACATCGTGCAAGTGACATTGCGTGAGCGGACAGAGGAATTGAAAGTGCTGGAGCGTGATACTCACGCGCTGGAACAGGTGGTGCCTCCCTTCCCTCGCATCAGCTATGACGAAGCGCTGGACCGGCTGGCGGCTGTTCGCGCTGCAACTGAGGACCCCGAATTGAAAGAAGCGCTTGCCATCGAGTGGGGCATTGATTTCGGCAGTCCGCACGAGACGGAGTTGACCAGGCAATTTGACAAACCTGTCTTCGTCTATGGGTTCCCCACCGCCTGCAAAGCCTTTTATATGGAACCCTGGCCCGGCCGACCCGAAGTGTGCAAAAGCGTGGACCTGCTAGCTCCTGAAGGTTATGGTGAGATTACCGGTGGCAGTGAGCGCATCTCCACACCGGACCTGTTATTGGAGCGTATCCACCACGACGAGTTGCCCGAAGAAGCCTTTCGTTGGTATATTGAGCTGCGCCGTTACGGGAGTGTGCCTCACAGCGGCTTCGGCCTGGGCGTTGAACGGACGGTGGCCTGGATCGCTGGCATCCATCATGTCCGGGAGGCAGAGCCCTTCCCCCGAACTTTGGGGCGGGTGTATCCATAAGGTATTGCTATGAGTACCGACCTGAAGCATCTCAAAAGTGATTGGGAACAAAACACTCTCCAACCTTTTCTCAGTCGAGCGCGGGAGCGACGTGATCATTTTGAAACCCTCTCCCATATCTCGGTGGAGCCTCTTTACCTGCCACCCGAGACAGTGGGGCCGGAGTTTGCCGACGAATACGCGCAAAAGGCAGGCTTCCCCGGCCAGTATCCTTTCACCCGGGGTATCTACCCCAGCATGTACCGGGGGCGGTTGTGGACCATGCGCCAATATGCCGGTTACGCCAGTGCTGAAGAGACCAATGCCCGTTACAAGTTCTTGCTGGAAAACGGACAGACTGGCCTGAGCGTGGCCTTTGACCTGCCAACCCAAATTGGCTACGACGCTGACGATCCCATTGCCGCTGGCGAGGTGGGCAAGGTTGGGGTCTCCATCTCATCCCTGGCCGATATGCAGCGACTCTTTGATGGTATTCCACTGGATCAGGTTTCTACCAGTATGACCATCAATGCGCCGGCGGCGGTGCTGCTGGCTATGTACCTCGCTGTCGGCAAAAAACAAGGCGTACCGGCGGAGAAACTGCGTGGCACGATTCAGAATGATATCTTAAAAGAATATATCGCCCGGGGTACCTACATCTTCCCTCCGCAGCCTTCGATGCGGCTCATCACCGATATCTTTGCCTATTGCAAAGAGCACCTACCTCATTGGAATACCATTAGCATCAGCGGCTATCATATCCGGGAGGCCGGGGCTACTGCTGTGCAGGAAGTGGCTTTCACCTTTGCCAATGCTATTGCCTACGTCGAGGCGGCTCTCCGCTCTGGACTGCGCATTGATGATTTCGCACCCCAACTCGCTTTCTTCTTCGCAGCACAAAACAACCTGCTGGAAGAGGTGGCCAAATTCCGGGCAGCGCGTCGCCTGTGGGCCAGTCTCATGCGCGACCGCTTTGGTGCACAAAATCCTAAGAGTATGATGCTCCGCTTCCATACCCAAACAGCCGGCGTGGCTCTCACCGCCCAGCAGCCGATGAACAATATCGTGCGCGTAACCATCCAGGCGTTGGCCGCTGTACTGGGCGGCACTCAAAGCCTGCATACCAACAGTATGGACGAGGCGCTCGCATTGCCCACCGAGGAAGCGGTGCAGGTTGCCCTGCGCACCCAGCAAATCATCGCCTACGAAAGCGGCGTCGCCGATATGATTGACCCACTGGCCGGGAGCTACGTCGTTGAAAGCCTCACCGACGAGATCGAAGCTCGTGTCCGAGACTACCTGGCCCGCATTGACGACCTAGGTGGGGCGCTGGCAGCCATTGAGACTGGCTACATTCAACGTGAGATCCAAAGGAGTGCTTATCAATATCAGAAAGCGATGGAGACGCGGGAGCAGGTCGTCGTCGGGGTGAATCGTTTCCAGGTAGCCGAGGATCATCGGCCCCATCTGTTGCGCGTGGACGAATCGGTGCGAGCGGGACAGATCGAGCGGCTGCGCCACCTGCGTGCCGCGCGTGACAACGACGCTGTGCAACGCGCGCTGGTCGCTGTAGAAGACGCAGCCCGAGGGGACGAGAACTTGATGCCCTTCATCCTCCAGGCTGTGGAAGCCTATGCTACCACCGGGGAGATATGCAATGCGCTGCGCTGTGTCTTCGGTGAGTATCAACCAGCCACCGACGTTTAGGTATCCACAAGCGATATAGGACAAAGCCTATGCTTACCCCTGGGTCCCCTGTGGGGAGACGAATTGATCACATCGCCATTGTTGTGCAAGATCTGGATTCTGCGCTGAAAGTGTACTGCGATATTCTTGGCCTCTCGCTGGCGCGTGTAGAAGAGGTGCCTGCCGAGGAGGTGAAGATCGCCTTCTTGCCCTTGCCCGAAGGGCACAGCGAGATTGAACTCGTGCAGCCCATTACTGAGGGCACCGGTATCGCTCGCTACCTGGCCAAGCGTGGCGAAGGCATGCATCACATCTGCCTGGAAGTAGACGACATCCAAACCGCGATGGCGGAGGTGTCTGCCAGCGGTCTCCAAATTTTGGAGGAAAAACCACGTTTGGGGAACCAAGGGCAAAAATACGTCTTCATTCATCCCAGAACCACGCATGGCGTCCTCATTGAACTCTACGAGCGGCCTGAGTAAATCAGGCGTATACACAGAGAGTATCACTTACAATGTCCTCGAAGCACTCCGAAGAGACTCAGCTTCAACATGACCTGGCTGTCGTGCAAGCCATCAGTTGGACCTTAAGCCAATCGCTGGACCTGGACCGCGTGCTTGATCTGGCTCTCGAAACTACATTGCGTGTGATGGAGAGTCAGGTAGGATGCATTCACTTGCCCGCTGAATCAGGAGCCGGCGAATTACGGCTCCGCGCCCAGGCTGGCCTGCCAACTGATTTTGCCCAATGTTACCAAGTAATACCCCGCGATGACCCCGAGGTGCAACGTATCATAGAGTCAGGGGAGGCGATGATCTCCACCCGGTGTAGGACATCGGCCATGGGACTCTCTGCGGGCGATGAGCCAGACACCAAAGGAAACATACCTGGGGCATGGGTCTGTTTTCCTATGCTGGCCCGCGATCAATTCCAGGGGCTGATGAGCATCCTGATCAAGGAACTCACTCCACAGCAATCTCGTCTGCTGAAAACTGTCAGTCAATATATCGGCATAGCCGTTGACAATGCGCAACTCTACCGCCGCGCCCAGCGAGACGCGCACCGTCTGCGCAGGGAAGCAGAACGCTGGCACAGCCTGAACCAGGCGGCGGTAGCCGTCGGCAATGCGCGCAGCCAACAAGACGTATACGACGCTATCACTCGGACCTTGAGTAGCCTGGGATTTTCAGCCGTTGTTATTGCCCCTGACGCGGATGACCCAACCCTTAGCGCTGAGCCTCGGGATCAAGCCTTGACTGTCATATCGGCTGCCACGCCGCTGCCCAGGTTAGTGCGTGCCCTTGAGCGATTGACAGGTTTAACGCTGGTAGGTTATCAGTTCCCCGTTAGTCGATTTGATTTCTATCGCCGAGTCATCGAGGAACGTCAGCCAGAGTACGTCCGGTTAGGGGCCGAACATTTTGGCCAGCTATTGCCGGAGCCTTTCGCCCATCTAGCGCCGCGTATCGTCCATCGCGCTGGCCTTGATTATGGTATTGCAGCTCCTCTAAAGATCGATGAGCAAAGCATCGGCGTTCTCGTTGTCTCCAGAGAGGATCTGATGCCTGAAGACATCCCGGCTATCACCGCCTTTGCCGACCAGGCCTCAGCAGCTATCGAAAACGCACGGCTTATCCAGGCCGAGCGCCACCAGCGTGAAGTGGCCGAGATGCTGCGGGACCTGGTAGTGACGGTCAACTCGACCCTGGACGTGGATCAGGTACTCAACATCGCGGTGCGCCGCCTGCAAATGTTGCACCAGGCTACGGCCTGCTCGGTGTCATTCCTGGATGAGGGGGGAGAGACCTTTGTCTTCCGGGCGACAACGGATCCCAACATTGACGTATCCCAGCGCATCACCTTTCCTGTCAACGGCAGTATCGCTGGCCAGGCCATTCGCGAACACAGAGTGCAGGTGGTCAATACGGTGGACCCGTCGTCTGATCATCGCGCCGAAATTGCCCGCCGCACGGGCATCGTAGGCCGCTCCTTGCTGACTGCTCCCCTCTTCGCTGACGACGAACCGCTAGGTGTGATCCAGATCGTCAGCGCCTTACCCGGCACCTTCACTCAAGCTGACGCCGAATTGCTGGCGACCACTGCTGCGTTGATCGAAACAGCGATCGCTCGTGCCCAGGCTTACGCCCAGGCGGTGCAATTGGCCCAGGCCGAATATCATCAACATGAAGTGGCCGAAACCTTGCGCCGTGTCGCCCTTCTCATCAACGCCAGCCTGGACCTGGACACCGTGCTGGATCGCATCTTGGAGCAATTAGCTCAAGTTGTAAACTACGATAGCACCTCCCTGATGCTGGTGGAGAACGACTGGCTGACCATGCGGGCCATTCGGGGGTTTGAAGAGCCGGACCAGGTACTGGATATTGCCTATGAGATTGCGAATAACCCTCTCTTCCAGGAAATGCTTGCATCGCGTCGCCCTATTCTCATCCCTGACGTTAAGAATGATGGCCGTTACGTTCACTGGCCTGGCTCAGAGCCAGTCCGCTCATATATTGGCGTGCCTCTGGTAGTGCGAGATCGTGTCATCGGCCAGCTTTCTGTAGACAAGCGCCAGCCTGATTATTACGATGAAGGTGACGCCGAGTTGGTCTTCACCTTCGCCCAGCAGGCTGCCATCGCTATTGAAAACGCCCGGCTGTTTGAACTGACACGGCGGCAATCAGAGCGCCTGGCCCAGACATTGGCGGTCAGTGAGACCTTACACCGTGGCCTGGAATTGGAGCAGGTGTTGGGGCAAATTGCCCAGGGCGCGGTCGGCCTGGGCTTCCGCCGGGCGGTGATCAATGTTTATCAGCCAGAAGACGCTCTAGTGAAAGTGCAGGCTACGGCTGGTCTGGAGGGAACAAAGAGCCAAGAGCTTATGGGCGCTACCTACCGCTGGTCCGATTTTCAGACACTCATGCAAGAGCGTTTCCAGATTAGTCGCTCCTATCTGATCCGCCAGGGAGAAGTGGATCTAGAAAGAGATTTCCAGGGTGTCGTAGTCACTCCCAGGCTGGAGGAGCAGGAGCGCAGTTCTGGTTACTGGCTTCCTGAGAATCTGCTCCTGGTGCCGTTGTGGGGCATCCCCGGTGAGCTACTGGGGGTGCTCTCGATGGATGAGCCAGTGGATGGCCTGCTCCCCGACCTCCATACAATCTGGTCGCTGGAAGCCTTTGCCAGCCAGGCGGCCATTGCCATCGAGAATGCCCAATTGTTCGCGGGTGAGCAACACCAACGAGAGATAGCCGAAAGTCTACGCGAGGTGTCCTCTGTCTTAAATGCCAGCCTGGACTTGGATACCGTGCTGACCAGAATTATGGAGCAACTGAGACGAGTCGTTGAATACGACAGCGCCGGCGTATTGCTGGAGGACGGTGATGATCTCCTCTTCTCCGGTGGGTTGGGCTTTCCTAAGTCCGATGCGATTATCGGACAGCGTATCCCTCTCTCCAGCGATGACCCGGCGGTGCGGGTTTTTAAGAGCCGGCAATCCCTGGTCGTTGCCGATGTAAAGGCCGATCCAGGCTGGGTCCGCGTGCCAGGCACCGAACATATCCGGGGCTGGATGGGCGTGCCGCTGCTGGTACGTGGCCAGGTTATTGGCATATTAACCGTAGATAGCTGCCAGCCAGGCTTTTATGCCGGGGAACACGCGACCATCGCCAGTGCTTTTGCCACGCAGGCAGCGATTGCCATCGAAAATGCCCGGTTGTATGAGGCCGAACGGGCTCGCTACCGGGAGGCCGAAGCCTTACGCCGGGCAGCCTTGACCCTGACTTCGACCATAGCCCTGGACCGGGTGTTTGAGCGCATCCTGACCGAGCTACAGAATGTAGTACCCTACGACAGTGCGTCGGTGCAACTGTTGAAAGGAGATCGACTCGAAATCATCGGCGGGCGTGGCTTTCCCAATCTCTCCGAATTGCTGGGGGTCTCTTTCCCCGCCCGAGGTGACAACCCCAATGCCCTGGTGCTGGATTCACAGGAGCCGGTCATTATTGAGGACGTGAGACCGCATTATGCGGCCTTCGGTCGTGAGCCTCATGCTGCTTCCGACATCCGCGCCTGGTTGGGAGTGCCGTTGCTCATCGGCGACGAGATCATTGGCATGCTGGCTCTGGACAAATGCCAGCCTGGTTTCTATACGGAAGCCCACGCCCGAGCCGCCATGGCCTATGCCGCCCAGGCGGCCATCGCCATCGAAAACGCCCGGCTGTATGAAACAGAGCGCGAACGCCTGGCCGAAATGGAACGGCGTAATCGAGAGTTGGCCGCGCTGCACGCGGTGGCCGCCGCCGTCAGTTCCTCTCTAGATACCAACGTCGTGCTACGGGAAACGTTGGCCCAGGCGCTGGAAACCATTGACATGGAGTCAGGCGGCGTCTATTTGCTGGACGAGACTGGAAACACGTTGACCTTGCGTATCTGCCACAACCTGCCCCAGGATGTGGTGGTTGGAGTTGACCGGCTTAAGGTGGGTGATGGTCTGTCGGGACGGGTCATTCAGGCGGGTGAGCCAATCGTCGTCGAAGATCTATCCGTCTCCCCCTTGCTTATCCAACCGACAGTAACGGAAGCTGGCTATCAAACGGCAGTCGCGGTACCTTTGCGGGCTCAAGATCGCATCCTGGGGACATTCTTCGGCATCAGCCACCAGACACGCCGATTTTCGCCCCAGGATCTGAAATTACTGGTGGCTATCGGCGACGAAATGGGAATGGCTGTGCAAAATGCCCGGCTGCACCAGGCATTGCAGAATTACGCGACCGAACTGGAAGCCCGCGTCGAGGCCCGCACGGCTGAAGTCAACCGCGAACGTGAACAGTTGCTGGCCGTGTTAGAGAACGCTGGCGAGGCGATTGTCATCACGGATGCTGACGGCTTCATGGAATATGCCAACCCGGCCTGGGAGGAACTCACCGGTCATGACGCTGCCCAGGCCATGCGACATAAGATGCGCGTTCTCGAGGATGAAACCTTCCCTGATTTTTCACTGCCTATAGATCCCCCTAAGGTAAAGGAGGGCTATGGGGAGGAGCAGGAGACCCACACTGACCCCATCACTGCAGATGCGGATGAATTTGCTGCCGTGCGTGGCACCACGCAGCGCCAGCGCATATGGCGCAGAGAATCAGTTGGCCAGCGGCCGGATGGCACTACTTACGTTGTGGATCTCACCGTCACCCCTGTTTTTGATGATGCCATAGAATTGGCCAACCTGGTTATCATCTATCGAGATGTAACCCAATACAAGGAGTTGGACCGCATCAAAAGCGAATTCCTGAGCACGGCCGCCCACGAACTGCGCAGTCCGCTCACCTCCATATTGGGCTTCAGCGAACTGCTACTGCTTCGCATGGATCTGTCGGACGAAGAGAGGACACGCTTCCTGAAATATATCAATGATCATGCTGTCCATCTCAAACAACTCGTTGATGATCTGCTTGACATATCGCGCATCGAGTCGGGGGTCAGCTTCCTGGTTAAGTTGGAGCCGCTAGAGCTTCACTCCCTTTTTGAGCAAGAGATACGATCCTGGCAAGAAACCCATCCAGACCATAACTATCAAGTGTTCGGCAGCCATGAATGGCCCCCGGTCCATGCCGACGAAGACCGCATCCGCCAGGTGGTGCGCAACTTACTTTCTAACGCTACCAAATATTCGCCCGCCCCTGGCACCATCACCGTGAGCGCAACCCCGGTAGGCGGATACATGGAGGTAACCGTCGCTGACGAAGGCATTGGTATGACCGACGAAGAGTTGCCCCATATCTTTGAGAAGTTCTGGCGCGCCAATGCTTCGTCTACAGCAGTCGAAGGTACCGGCCTGGGGCTGGTCATTGTCAAGCACATTGTAGAGCAGCACGGCGGGCATGTTTGGGTCGAGAGCATCAAAGGCGAGGGAACAGTGGCGCATTTCACTCTACCCTTGCTGGAGCGCCGGACGACAGTGCTCATTGCCGAGGATGAGGGGGGGGTGCGAGAGATCGAGCATCGCATCCTCGCCAGCAATGGCATCGCCACCTTGCTGGCTAGCAACGGTCAGCAAGCTCTTGAGATAGCTCAGTCCCGACGCCCTGATCTGATTCTGCTGGATTTAGTGATGCCCGGTATGTCGGGGCGAGATGTGCTGCATGCTCTCAAGTCCAATCCAGCCACTCAGCACATCCCGGTACTGGTCGTCTCTGCTCGTTCAAGCTGGCAAACTATTGAGGAAAGTTATATGCTGGGGGCGGTAGACTTTCTGACGAAACCATTTGAATACGAGGAGTTACTTAGCCGCGTCCGTCGTGCGCTCAAGATTGCAGCCAGCAGGCAGCAGCAGGCAATTCCTAGTTATCTGACACCTGCTTCCTGATAATATGTGCCAGGCATCGCCAGGAGACAAGACCGTATGAAAAAGATTCTGATTGTGGATGATCAGCCAGAGGTGCGAGAGTTAGTAGACGTGACGCTTCGCATCGGAGATTATACGATATTACAGGCCGTCAGCGGTGATCAGGCGCTAGCCATTGCTCGCGCTGAGCGTCCCGATTTGATCTTGCTGGATGTGATGATGCCCAACAGCTCGGTTGACGGCTTTGAAGTGTGCCGACGCATCAAGTCCGATCCGACGACTCGAGACATCTACGTCGTCATGTTGACAGCGCGGGGGCAAGAGGCAGATCAGGAGTTGGGCAGGCAGGTTGGAGCCGACGACTACTTCACCAAACCATTTAGCCCCTTGCAACTGATGAACAAGGTGGAGGAGCTGCTGGACTGACATGAGGAGGACTTATGTTTGACCAGAACAAGTTAGACGAGATACGTCGAGCCAGAGAAAAGTGGCAAGAGACGACGCTTCATCAGACGATAACTCGACGACCGGAGCGATCCGATGAGTTTACTACCATCTCTGGCGAATCGGTGGATCGCCTCTACACCCCGGCCGACCTCTCCGACTTCGACTATATGCGTGATCTGGGATTCCCGGGCGAGTATCCTTATACGCGGGGCATCCATGCCACCGGACATCGGGGCAGGCTGTGGACTATGCGTATGTTTGCCGGCTTTGGCACGGCTGAAGAGACCAACCAGCGCTTCCGATTCCTGCTGGCGCAGGGACAAACGGGCCTGTCGATCGCTTTTGATTTGCCAACCCTTTATGGCTATGATACCGATGCTCCCGAAGCGCTGGGTGAATTTGGCAAATGTGGCGTGGCCGTCTCGTCCCTGGCCGACATGGAAACTTTGCTTGAGGGCCTGCCTCTGGATCGCATCACCACCAGCATGACCATCAATAGCCCGGCGGCCGTCATCTGGGCTATGTACGTCGCTGCTGCCGAGCGGCGAGGCATCGCCAAAGAGCAATTGGGAGGTACCATCCAAAACGACATCCTGAAAGAATACATTGCCCAAAAGGAGTATATCTTTCCGCCCAAACCCAGCATGCGGCTGGTGGTAGATACCTTTGAATATGGCAGTCAAT
>CAYTNQ010000040.1:0-28841 GCA_964439175.1 uncultured Anaerolineales bacterium
CTCAGCGCGAGGCCTGCGGCTGCGTCGTCAGCCGGGACATCGGCATGTACGAGACTTGCCTCTTTGGCTGCCAGTACTGCTATGCCACCACCAGCTTCGAGCGCGCCAGGGCCAACTATGACCGGCACGAGCCCAACTCCCCGTCGCTGCTCGGCAAACATGAATAGCTCACGGATGAACACGGATGAACTCAGATAAAAAAGAAAAAAAGAATCCGTGTTCATCCGTGTAAATCTAGGGATGATTCATAAATAGGTTGACACTTTTGTATTCGGACGAATGACGAAGGGATTTTGGCAAGAAATTCGTCGTCCGTCGTTCGTCCTTCGTCAAAAGTGTAAAGTTGATTTCCGCGCCTTATGAACCATCCCTAAATCCGTGAGCCAAAAGCAAAGTCCACCGCAATCGCCAGTGTCCAGTCCCTACAAAATTATAGCGCAGTATCTGACCCGTCACTCCACCGTCACGCTCTTGGCCAGGTTGCGCGGCTGGTCCACGTCGCAGCCCCGGCGCACCGCCAGATGATAGGCCAGCAGTTGCAGCGGCAGCACCGCCAGGATGGGCGTGATCAGCGGGTGCGAGCGGGGGATGCTCAGCACGTAGTCCGCCTTGTCTCGAATGGCCTGGTCCCCCTCGTTGCACACCGCAATGACGATCCCCCCGCGTGCCTTCACCTGCTCGATCTGGCTGATCATCTTGTCGTACACGTTGTCCTGCACGGCGATAGTCACCACCGGCATGCTCTCGTCGATCAGGGCGATGGGGCCGTGCTTCATCTCGCCCGCCGGGTAGCCTTCGGCGTGGATGTAGCTGATCTCCTTCAGCTTCAGCGCCCCCTCCAGGGCGATGGGATAATTGATGCCCCGCCCCAGGAAGAGGAAGTGCTCCCGGTTGTAAAACTCCTGGGCCAGAGTCTCATAATCGTTATACCCCTCTTCCAGCACGTGCCCGGCCAGGTCGGGCAGCTCGGCCAGGGCCTGGGCCAGTGCCCGGCTCTCCTCGGCCGTTAATGCTCCCCGCGCCTGCCCCAGGTAAGCCCCCAGCAGGAGTTGGTCCACCAATGATGAGGTGAAGGCCTTGGTCGAGGCCACGCCAATCTCCGGGCCGGCCTGCATCAGAATCGCCCCATCGCTGATACGCTGCGCCATACTGCCGATGACGTTGACGATGCTCACCAGCCGCGCTCCCTTCTGGCGCGCTTCTTCCATGGCCGCCAGTGTATCCACCGTCTCTCCCGACTGGGTGATAGCCAGCACCAGAGTATCCCCCTTGATGATCGGGTCTCGATAGCGGAACTCGCTGCCGTAGTCCACCTCCACCGGCAGCCGGGCCAGAGTCTCGATCATAAACTTGCCCACCAGCCCCGAATAGGCCGACGTGCCACATGCGACCGTGATGATCTTCTGGATTCTCCGGGCTGCCTCGTCCGGCAGCTTGAGGTCCTTGAGGGTCACTGCCCCCGTTTCGAAGTCAATCCGCCCGCGCAGCGTGTCGGTGATGGAGCGCGCCTGCTCGTAGATCTCTTTCTGCATAAAGTGCCGATAGGGCTCTTTGGCTGCGCTGACCGGGTCCCAGGGGATTTCAATGGCTGTTTTCTCCACCGCTTGCCCGTCGAGCGTGAAAAAACGCGCGCCATCCGGGGTAACAACCGCTATCTCCTGGTCTTCGAGGAAGACCATACGCCGCGTATGTTCCAGAATGGCCGGGATGTCGCTGGCCAGAAAGGTCTCCCCCTCGCCCAGGCCAACAGTCACGCCGCCCGCGTTGCCCAACCGGGCAGCGACCATCGTATCCGGCTCGCGGCTGTCCAGCAACACGATAGCGTGCGCTCCCTTGATCTGGGCAAACGCGCGCCGCCCCGCCTCGGCCAGGCTACACCCCTGAGCCACGTATTTTTCGACCAGGTGGACGATAACTTCGGTGTCGGTCTCCGAGGCAAAAACGTGGCCTTCGGCTTGCAAGTCTTGGCGCAAGCTGAGGAAGTTCTCGACGATGCCATTTTGGATGACGGCGATGTTGCCGTTGCAATCGGTATGGGGGTGGGCGTTGCGCTGGCTGGGAGCGCCATGGGTAGCCCAGCGCGTGTGCCCAATTGCGATATGCCCGCTGAGGGGCTGCTCTACCAACAACCGTTCCAGGTTAGCCAGCTTGCCTTCATCGCGTCGAATGGCGACATGCCCCTCTTGAATGGTAGCGATGCCTGCTGAATCGTACCCCCGATATTCCAATCGTTTGAGACCCTCGAGCACAAGCATCGGGGCATCTTGCGGACCAACGTAACCTACAATACCACACATAATTTCCCTCCTGGTAACTACTCAACTACCCCATGCGAAGGTTCGCAACCTTCGCATGGGGTAGATTTAGATCCAATACCCTTTTATGGTGTCGTGGTGCCGGTGAGGGTGGGTGTAGTGGTGAGGGTGGCCGTGCTGGTGATAGTCGGTGTGGATGTAGGTGTGGGGGTGGGGCGGTGCCCAATTCCTATCTCGACTTCGACCGTTTCCGGTAGCACGTTTTCTACGCGTAACCCCTCGGGCACTACCACCGTCGGCTTGACCTTATGCGTGCCGGGAGGCAGGCTAAAGAGATCGACGATCACCTTCACGTCCCGAATCGTCAACGACTGCAACCGGGGCAGGGGGCCAGAGAGAATCACATCGACCTGGGGCGGGCTGGCGATGGCCCACCAGGTGGCATTCAATCCCTGGAACGTCACCGGGCGTTGGACCGTTTGCCCGCCTTCGATGGCAGCCACATCCACTGTCACCAATACGCTACTGGCGCCGCCCGTTCCCTGAGCCTCCGGTTGCACCACCGACACACCGGGCGGCAGGTTGAGTGCTACCCGCTCGGTGACGTCTTCGGTGGCGCCGCTCACGTCTACTTCAGAAGTCTCGGCGTAGCCGGGAAGGCTGTTGAGAGCCGAGGGCCCGCCCACCACCGTTACCGTAGACGGTTCCACCACGATGTTGCTGATCCAGTAGCCCGAGGCTACCTCCCCTGTGATCACCACGCTGACCGATACGTCCCGATAGCCGAACCGCTGTTCAATCGGAACCGTGACGTGGGCTTTGGACGGATTGATGGTTACCCGCGTAAGTATGTCCCCGTTGATGTTGCGCGCCGACAGGTCAACCGAGCGTTCCACCGTCTCTTTGGCGCCTCGCAAAAACACTTCGGCCCACACCTGGTTGACTTGGTTGACAATAGAAGCCGGCCCGCTGACGGTGGCTGTGATGGGATCGACGACTGGCGTACGAGCGATATAGCCCAATGGGGCAGTATCCACGACTTCTACCTGGACCGGAAACTGGGCCTCGACCAAAGATTCCAGCCGGACATTGACGGTACTGGGCCGTGCCTGGACGATGTCGACGGCGGGGTCTGACACCTCTACCTGCACCGGCACATCGTGCAGCCCTGGGGTCAGGCCGGCCAGGTCAATCCATGCCCGAAATTTGGACGGCGTGAGCGTGTCCCAACTGGATTGGGGGGCGCGCAGGCGCAGGGTCACCCGGCCGGGCACCTCCCCATAAATGATGGTGCCGGGGGGAAGGTTTATAACTTCCAGAGTGATGGGTTCCCCATATTCATCTTCAATCGGCGGATTTTCCTCTCTCACGGCCACAAACCAGACCATAGTCCCCAGCAAAATCGAGAGGATAATCGTGCTCAAACTTTGCAATATTTTATGTAACACGTCCAGACCTCATTATACGTTCCTGGTTACCCGCCGCTTAGTCCTCGTCTCACGCGTTGCAGCCACCCGGGCAAGGATTCTTCGAATTGGGTCCGGTAAAAGGCGATCAAGACCCGGGCCAGCCGCTTCTCGTCCAGGCGACGAATCATACGCCCGTTATGGGCAATGGAGATAATGCCGGTTTCTTCGGAAACGACGACGGCGATGGCGTCGGTTCCTTCTGTCACGCCCAGGGCGGCCCGGTGCCGGGTGCCTAATTGCCGGTCGCCGCCGTTAACGGTGCTGAGCGGGAGTACACAGCCTGCTGCCACGATGCGGTCTTCCCGGACGATAACCGCACCGTCGTGGAGAGCGCTATTAGGGTAGAAGAGGGCCAGGAGCAGTTCCCGGGACACCTCAGCATCGAGGTGTACGCCGGTTTCATTGATGTCTTGCAAACCGGTCTCACGTTCCAGCACAATGAGCGCTCCGTGGCGGTTGAGGGAGAGTTGGCTGCAACTCTGAGCGATGATTTCGATCACCCGGCGCAAAGCGGTCTCCTGGGAATGCAGGTTGAGAAAGCCCCCGGTGCTGCGCCCCAATCGCTCCAGGAGCCGGCGCAATTCCGGCTGGAACACGACCGGGATGGCGACCAGCAAAGCCGGCAGTGAATTGCGAATCAACCAGCTAAAGGCGGTCAGTTGGAAAACGTGGGTGATGACAACGGTGACGACGACGATGATGACGATGCCGCGCAGCAGTTGAACTGCTTGAGTCCCCTGGATAAGTCTAAGCAGCCAATAGAAAATAAACGAAACGAGTAGGATGTCAATTACGCTCTTCCAATCAAGGCGTAAAAGGATGGACAGGATGTCTGTCAAGGAAGTATCTCCAATGTAATAAATCAGCAAACCCAGCCAATCAGCAAGTTGGGAGTTCTCCCAATTCCAATCGGCGCGAGGTTGCTCCGGTGCCCCCATAGCTTGCCGGTCGGTTTGGGGCAGTATGTCAGGGGGAGATCATCCTCAGTTTGCAAATTGATTGATTTGCTGATTTATCGGCTACAAGTTGCCGCCCTTTATCTGTGAAAACAGGCGGCGATATCCCTCTACGTCGTCAGGGCCCAGATTGATGATGGTTTGAATGGTACGAGCGGCCTCTTCCCGGAGTCCCGCTTCCAGTTGCATTTCGCCCAGGGCATCGTATTCAGCGATAGCTTGCTTGGTCGCCCCCTGCCGGGCATAGGCAGCCGCCAGTCTCGCGCGCAATCCCATCTCCTCTGGGCGCGTTTGCACTGCCTCTCGCAGCACGGCCAAAATCTTCTGGGTTTTGCCTGCTTTCTGGTAGATGCCCAGCAGCGTGTCGAGTGCTTGCAACGCGCCATCGTTTTGACCTTGCTTATAATAAAGATCCACCAGCGCCAATTGTGCCCGTTCGTCGTTCGAAACTACGGCCACAATGGATTCATATGCTTTGGTGGCATGTGCCCAATCCACGCGTTGGTTGTAGATATCACCCATGCGGTGCAAGATGTCCACTTTCCACGAGGTTTCGTTGGAAGATCTGGGGACCAGGCGCAAAGCTTCGTTATATTTTTTCAGTGCCTGGTCTACCTGAGCCAACTGGTAATGGACATCGGCCAGGATCAAATGTTGCTCAAGGGCCTGGTCGATCTCGCCCTGCGTGATGAGCAGGTCAATCAGTTTGACCCGAACCTTCACGTCCATAGGGGCCAGGCGGAGTATCTTCTGATAGATATTAATGGCCTGCTGAGATTCGCCACGAATCTGGTAAACGCCGGCGACCACCAAATACTTGGTGATAGCTTCTGGCGTGTGTTCCTGCTTCAAGAAAATGTCGGCCAGCCGAACGTGTAGGGGCAGGTACCCAGGTGCCTTTTGGATGGCGCGGAAACATTCCTCGGTTGCAGTCATCAGCATGTTGCGTCGGATATACTCACCTGTCAGGGCCATCACCGTAATGACAACCTCGGTTTCGGGTGTCTCCAGATACTCAGCCAGGGTCATCAGCCCGTTATTCTCCGATACGGCGTCCATACGACGCCGGGCCTCGCGAGTCTTTTGTTCCCAATTCCGCTCCGAGAAGAATTTTAGCAGGGTTTGGATGAAGATGTTCGCTTGTGCCGTGTCGCCCTCGGCAATATAGCTATCGGTTAGTTGTTGGTACTTCACGGTCAGATCCTTGACCTGGTCGGGGCGAATGCTTTGCAGGTCAACCGTTTTCACGACCTCGATAAAATGTTCCAGGGATCGGTCCATATTACCTGCCGCGCGGTAGGTAAGGCCCAGCGCGTAGTGAGAGCCGAGCGTATACGCTTCGTCGCGCATCGAACGCCGAAAAGCCCCAACCGCGTCGTCATAGAGCATACGTTCATAGTAGAGCATGCCCAGGTTAAAGAAGACCGCCGTGCGCGTCAGGCCGGTATTGAGGATTTTGCGATAATTTTCGATGGCATCATCCAGCAGGCCACGGGTCTGTTGATCTATGACCTGGCCAATAAGGGCCACTGTTCCCGGATCGGGGCCATGCTCTGCGTCGGTTTCAAAGAGCATATTGGCCAACTCTTGCAGCGCCCGCCTTTGTGCCCTCTCCATTGGATTCTGGCCGTTTGTCTCTTCTTCGACTTCGGCTGCCAGACTTTCGAAGCTAAGAATGTCTTCGCCTGTCGGCTCCGGGCGAACGGATTCGGACTCTGGCTCGCCCCAGAAATCCAGGTCCATTGTCGTCGGCGGGCGGGCGCCTTGCAGTGACTTGAACACAGTTTGCGCCTTGCTATTATCAGGGTCCAGACGGAGCGCCTCCTGGCAATATTCAATGCCCAGGTCTTCGTCCCCTTGGCGTTGCGCGATAGTCGCCAGGGTAGCGTATTCGGCTGCTGCCTGATCTGACCGGCCAAGCTGTTCCAACACCTGGGCCAAATTGAGATAGGCTTCCACCTGATTGGGAGCCAAACGAGAGGCTCGTGTCCAGGCGTCGGCAGCTTCTTCCGGTTTGTCTTGCCGGGCGAAGGCATGGCCGCTTCGGGTATGGGTGGCGGCTGCTTCTTCGAGCATGCCCAGACGTTCCTGCACGTCGGCCAGATTGGTCAAAGCATTGACGTCCTCTGGGGCAAGTTGCACAGCTCGTTCAAAGACTTTAAGCGCAACCTGTGGGTGTCCCAGTTCCAAGAATGCGCCGCCCAGGCCCAGCGTTGCCGGCAGGTCCTGTGGAAATTCCGCCAGGGCTTGCTTATAGGCCTCAATGGCTGCCTTCCAATTACGGTTCCAGCTACGGTCGAAGGCGGCGCGCATGGCTTGCTCATAGATGTCTCGGTTGCCAGCCATCCAAAATTCTCCAGAAATGTCAAATGTTAAATGTTAATTCTTTTGGCGACCATACCTTGCCTTGATATTTGAGTATCATCCGGCCATCAAAGTGGCCAGGATGCCCTTCTGGGCGTGCAGTCGATTCTCTGCCTGGTCGAAGATAACAGACTGAGGGCCATCGGCTACTTCGTCAGTGAGTTCTTGTCCCCGGTGAGCAGGAAGACAGTGCATCACAATGGCTTCGGGCTGAGCGTGAGCCAACAGGTCGCTGTTCACCTGGTAAGGGGGGAAGATCGTGGCACGCCGGGCCGCCTCTTCTTCCTGCCCCATACTCGTCCAGGTATCGGTATATACGACGTCGGCCCCGGTCACCGCCTCCACCGGGTCGTGGGTGATCAGGACCTGGCTGCCGCTCTCTTGTGCGAATTGTCGTCCCAACTCAACAGCCTCGGCCGGCGATTCGTAGTCAGGCGGGCAGCCAATGGCGATGTGCATGCCAAGTTTCGTAGCCGCAAAGAGCAACGAAACGGTCACGTTGTTGCCGTCGCCCACGTAGGCCAGCTTCAATCCTTTAAGATCACCCTTTTTTTCCCAGATAGTGAGGATGTCAGCCATTCCCTGGCAGGGATGGTTATAATCGCTCAAACCGTTGATAACGGGCACCCGTGAGTACCTGGCCAACTGCAAGACGTGATCGTGGTCAAACACGCGGGCCATAATCCCGTCTACGTAACCTGAGAGGACCTGCGCCACGTCTGCTATGCTCTCCCGCTGGCCCAGGCCAATTTCGTTGGGAGAGAGGTAGAGCGCATGACCACCCAGGTGCAGCATAGCCACGTCGAAAGAGACCCGCGTGCGCAACGATGGCTTCTGGAAGATCATGCCCAGCACTTTGCCTTTGAGAAGCGGCTGGTTACCTTCTTTGTGCCACTCGTCTTTGAGCTCCCTGGCCCGGCTTAGTATTCCCCAAATTTGGTCTGCCGTCAAGTCAGCTATACTGATGAAATCTTTCGTCATGACCCTCATCTTGTCCTTTTGCGATGAAATTTCAGGTCAAGTATACCACAACTATGTTAAACAAAAAAGCTGCCAGAGGCAGAGGGGTCCGTCCTAAATTTTAGCTGTAAGACTCCAAGGATTTTCCGAAGCCCTTAGAGCCTCCCATGAATTTGGCACACACCCAAGGCAGAAGGAGGGGAAAAAGGATAACCGCCTGTGTGGGCGTCACAGGCGGTTACCTGGACCCAAGGCTTTGGTGGTGATGATTGAGCTTGGATAACGCCTTGGGCCCTTTCTTAGGCCACGGCCCTCATTGAAGGAGGGGGTTACGAGTTTGGGCTCTTCTATTGGGGCTCACTTGGGAGGAGAGTTTATTGGACGTTGTCCCCTGTATAAAGACGTATGTGAACCGTGGCGATAATATCTTATCACAAAAACAAGAGTTTTGCAGTAAAGATTGCGTAAAGAGTTAGTAAATTTAACGTAAAGATGCCCCCTGGCTTTTCACAGCGTGTTCAAAGATGGATTTCCACTGCTTCAGGCAGCCAGAGCCTGACTGCCAAAGGCCTTAAACGTGCTGGTGTCGCACAGATAGTTGGCCGCCAGGCGAGGAAGACGTACAATGATGTCTTCAGGTTTTGGTAGGCTAAGCAGATAGCCGTCCAACTCAAGGTCGTGAGCCAGGAAGTTAATGTCTGGAGTAGAGCCAGTCGAGAGGCCAACGATGCTTAGATTAGGGAATTGGAGGCGGACTGCCGGCAACAAGCCCCGCAAAAAGCTGGTCAGCCCGTCGAGGTCTATAAGGAGAAGATCCCATTCCTGATTGGGGCGACAAAGGCGATCGGTCACCCGGGTACTGGTTTCCACTTGCACGCCTTCGTCGCACAGCCCTTGCGCCACCCGTTGCAGGGCCAGGCTATCGCCACCACACACCAGAACCTGGAGAGCTTTCATGAGTCTACCTCGTATCTTCTCTCTGGTAAAGAGCAACCACATCCCTCACTCTATCAAACCCGGGTTTGAATCGGGTTTGAGTTTCCTAAGAATCGGGTTTGAGCTTTCTAGGAAAGCAGTTAAAGAGTGGGTTAAAATGGTTAAAATCAAGGGGCTAGACTAGACGCAAAAAAGAGCCACCCCCGCCAAAGGGTGGCTCTCTGCAAATGCGGTGTGGTCACCTTACTGCTGTCTTTTGAAGCCTTATTCCGCCTCTTGCTTTTCTCGCTCCGCCTGAGCAATAATCTCGGATTGCAGGTGAGCTGGCACTTGCTCGTAATGGGAGAAGGTCATGGTGTAGATGCCCCGTCCCTGGGTGAAGGAGCGCAAATCTGTGGCATAGCGTTGGATTTCGGCCAGAGGTACTTGAGCGTGGACGATGGCGTTGCCCCGCTCCTGGTCGGTGCCCTGCACGCGACCTCGGCGTGTGGTCAGATCACCCATCACGTCGCCCATAAATTCCTCGGGCACGGTGATGGTCATATCCATAATTGGTTCTAACAATACCGGGTTGCCTTCCTTGAAGGCTAGCTTAAATACCTCACGACCGGCGATTTGAAAGGCGATATCCTTAGAGTCGACCGGATGCTCTTTACCGTCGAAGACCACAGCCTTCACGTCAACGACCGGGTACCCAGCCACTGGCCCATTGTCCATCACCTGGTTGATGCCCTTCTGGATAGAAGGCCGGAACGAGGAGGAGATAGCACCTCCAAAGACTTCCCAGTCGAACTCAAAGCCGGCATCGCGGGGCATGGGCTCCACCCGCATGTGAACTTCGGCAAATTGGCCTGCACCTCCCGTTTGTTTCTTGTGTCGGTACGCAGAGCTGCCAACCTTGGTAACTGTCTCCTTATATGGCACCTTGGGCACCGACATCTCGAGGCTGAGGCCAAATTTCTGCTCCAGGCGGCGGACGGCAGTGTCAACGTGGGCATCGCCCATACCTTCCAGGATAACCTGCCGAGTGCTTTCTTCGTTACGCCAGTGCAGGGTGGGGTCCTCTTCGACGATACGGGTCAGGCTCGGCCCCATTTTGGCCGAGTCGGCTTTGGTCTTGGGCGCAACAGCCACGGCGAAGAGAGGCGTGGGAAATGCAATGCCGGGCAGAACCAGCGGATGGCCCTTGTCACACAGGGTGTCGGCGGTGAGAGTCTCACCTAGTTTGGCCACTACGCCGATATCGCCTGCGCGGAGCTCGTCAACCGGGAGTTGTTCCTTGCCACGCAATAGGAATATCTGTCCTAACCGTTCCTCTGTGTGGGTGCGGCTGTTGAAGGCATGCGCATTGGATTTCAGGGTCCCTGAGTAAACGCGGAGATAAGTCAACTTGCCCACGTAGGGGTCAGCGGCTGTCTTGAAGACAAAAGCTGCCAGCGGACCGGCTGAGTCAAAGACGAGGTGCTCTTCTTCGGACGTGGCCGGGTTAGTGGCTGTCACCTCGCCGGATGGGCCGGGCAGATTGCGCACAATGGCGTGCAGCAATGCCCGCACCCCGATATTGTGCGACGCCGATCCGCAAAGCACCGGGATCACCGTGCCGGCAGCAATGCCCGCCGCCAATCCGCTGGCGATTTCAGCATTGGTCAGTTCTTCACCATCCAAATATTTCACAATCAGTTCGTCGTCGCCCTCGGCGGCAGCTTCGATGAGCACCAAGCGGGCGTCTTCGGCAGCGTCGGTCAGATCGTCCGGCACGCTGCCCGATTGGCTCTGCTCACCGAGGTAGGCTTTCATCTCAATCAAATCTATTACGCCTTTAAAATCGGCCTGTTCGCCGATAGGAAGGTGGATCGGCACAAAATTGCCCTCGAACTTCTCGCGCAACATGTCAAGGGTACGCTGAAAGTTGGCATTGTCCCGGTCCATCTTATTGATAAAGACGAAGCGCGGCAGATGCTGATGGTCGGCATGCTGCCAGGCTAACTCGGTGCCGACCTCAACTCCGGCTACAGCGTCCACCAGCACAATGCCGGCCTCGGCCACGCGAATAGCACTGATAACTTCTCCCACAAAGTCCAGGTAGCCGGGAGTGTCGAGCACGTTGATCTTATGGTTCTCCCACTCGCATGGGATCAACGTCAGGTTCAGCGAGATGTGACGACGAATCTCCTCTTCGTCGAAGTCTGAGACAGTAGTTCCGTCTTCCACTTTTCCCATACGGTTGATGGCACCCGTGTTGAACAACATCGCTTCGGCCAATGAAGTTTTGCCCGAACTGCCGTGACCCAGGAGCACCACGTTGCGTAATTTGTCGGTTGAGTAGACAGTGGTCATCCATTCCTCCTTAAACAAGCAAAACGTCGCAATATAAGGCACACGTGGTTATACCCAATGCATCTGGGTGTACCTCCCCGCTGAGGAAAAATTCCGAGTTGTGAGGATAACTTGTCACTCACTCTCCTCGGAAATTCCGTATACGGGTATTGTATACGCGCAACCGTGACATCGTATTCTAGTTGATTCAAGGGGGATTGTCAAAAGATTATCCGTTGTTAGAAGGAATACGCAACACCTGCCCTGGATGGATGCGCCCCGGGTCCTCCAGCAGATCACGGTTAGCTTCGAAGATGACGCGCCAATAGCGCCAGTCACCGTAAACTTTCAGAGAAATGCCACTAAGGGTGTCGCCCGGCTGGACAGTATACGTCTCGTTGGCCGGAGGTTGGGGAGCTTCCGGCGGGGTGACCAGGAAGCGGCGCCCCTGAGCCGCCATATCGTTGAGCAATTGTTTGGTAGCAGCCACGTTATCTCCGGCGACTCGCTCTGCCAGGTGCGCGCCCTGGGCCTGGATGATCTCCAACTGGGCGTCGCTCACGCCTTCTGGCCCTCCCACCACGGTGACGTAGGGCCAACGGCCATTCACCTCGTCGGGGGCAAACGTCAAGTCAGGAGCGAAGCGTCGGATGTAGGCGAAGGCCGCATCCAGGTGCTGGTCAGAGTCGGGCAAGACCAGCACGTGCTCGCCAGGGCCGGGTTGAGGCTGTTCGACGTCGTCGAGTAGCGTGGAGATGGGATTGGTCGCGCCAGGCGTCACCACGTAGGTTACGCCTGAGAGGACATGCCAGCTTGGGTCTTGCCCTGCGGCAAATCGCTTCAGTTCCAGACGGCTGTTAGCTCGCCGCTGATAGAGCACCGCTTCGCGTGAGCGATCCCAACCAGGGACCAGTTCATCCGGCCCCAGTGTCACGTATCCCTGGCCCGTTGCGTCGAGAAAGATCTCCTGGCCCTTCCAGCGCACAAAGATATGCACTGGCCGCTTGTTCTGGCTCTGCCATACAAGTGCTTCGTCCTGGTAAGATCCACCGCCGGCCACCACGTTCCTCGGCAGCGTATAGCGATAAGCCAGGCCAGTGTGGGCATCCCGGCTCATGCGAATGGTGCCTGGTGTGGGCGAGTCACTCCAAAATTCAGACAGACACAAGATCAGATCTCGCACTGGTTTGGGCTGATCCCCTAATCGAAAAACGCCGAAGTTCGATTCCTGTGGATTATGGTCGGCATCGGCCACGTCATTCAGCACCCACTTGAAGCTCCCGGCCAATCCAGTCGCTTGCAAACCACAAAGCAGTGCCGCCTCATAGAGGGCAGTCAGGGCTGGGTCTACTGGCTGTGATAGTTCAGGGTTAGGACTGCTGGCATTGGAGTAGCCAAATTCTCCCAGGACAATGGGGTGGTCGGGGAAGATACGCCGCAGTCCTTGCAGATAATCTAAGGTGTCGCGTATGCCAGTGAGACTGCGTGCGCCATAGTGGTGGAATTGTTGAAAATCGAGAGCGCGGTTGGCTGGCAGCCCTGCAAAGTGAGGCCAATTCCAGCCAACCGTGACCATGTGCCGGGAGTCAGCGGAGCGCAACGGGTCCAGCCAGGCCGTCAGCCGGGCGGCCAGAGTAGCATCCATTACGTGGATGAAGTGCCGCCATTGGGCAGCGTCGGGCGAGGTAATGTAACGCAGTAAATTCCCGTTCCCCTGGTTGCCCCAATTGGTGGCTGCTTGATCGAACTCCAAAAAGAGGTGCAATGCGTTGGCGTAATAATAGGCCAGGTCAGAGGGCAAATGGGGAGGAATGCGACGCGCTCGCTGCATTAGTTCGGTCTCGCTCCGGCTGACGCGTTGGCCATAGTGTTGGATGAGGGAATCGGTCTGAACCGGGGCGTGGATTTCCTCCGGGTAGCGAGCCGCAACAATATCGTAGAAGACCGGCTTATTTTCCAGTTCGTAACCGAGCAATATCGGCGAGTCTCGCAGGTGATCGGCAATAGCAGCATTCAGATCAGCGACCGCGGCCAGGTTCAGGCTGTGGACATCATTCAGCACCAGCAGCACAGCCAGGTTGGCCCGCTCAATCTCGTCCAGGACACGGTCGAGCTTATCAAAATTGCCTCTCTGGAGTTCATCGTCCAGCGGTCGCCGTACAAATATGCGAACGGCATTAAACCCACTGCTTTGGGCCTTACGCATATCGCGGGCGATCAGTTCCGTGTCGAAGAGAGAGTCCTCCCACATACGGTGGGTGCGGTCAAAGTGCCCTTCGTAATTCACGCCCAATACGAAAAAAGATTGTCCGTTCAGATCGAGCACATGCTGTCGATTTTCGGCAACAGTCAATATTGCCATCGCCCTCTCCCAGATTTGGCCGGCGCCACTCCCACTCCAAACCCACGGGCTGCCGCCACGCCCATCAATGGGTCTGCTCTACTTTTCAGACATGTTTTTACAGATTTTTTGCACTCTCGATTATACATGATTCGCCCTTGTAGGCGAAATCGTGATTGACACAATGACTAGGCAATTTGGCGGATAGGGGCAAAGCTACAAATACGTCATGTGCTGACATCCCTTATAGCCAATAGCCCGATGTCAAAGGCAGCCCGAAACGATATAATAGAAGTGTAGCGAAGGCATAGAAAGGTTGATCGCCATGAAGAAGGTCCATGTTTTGAATCTGATTGTGAGGATAGGTCTATTTATGCTGATTCTTAGCCTGGGTACCATGGCCGCGCTGGTGACGGGCGAGACCCAGGGATTGGCTCTGGCCGACCTGTCGAACTCGTCGGTCCGGGCCGTGGCCACGGATGCTCAAGGCGAGGTATTGTATGCCGGCCTGGTCGGCGGCCCACAGCCAACTGGCATCTATCGCAGTGACGACGACGGCCGTACCTGGCAAATGGTCAGCTCAGGGCCAGGTGTAGCGGTCAACGCCCTGGCCGTGCATCCTGCTAACGATGAAGTGCTTTATGCCGGTACCTCGGGTGGCGCGGCCGCCACGACTTACAATCTGTGGCGAAGCGTCAATGGCGGTCAGACGTGGCATAGCTTTACTCTGGGCCTACCGGCTGATGCTTATGGAATGATCCCCACCGTCACGGCGCTGGCTGTAGATCCTAATCAGCCAGAGGTGCTCTACGTGGGGACCGATGGACAGGGAGTGTATCGCTTCGACGAAGCGCGACATAGCTATGAGTTGATCGGCGGTGTTTCGCTGTACAATGCTCACGTCAATGGTCTGGTCATTGGCCCCGACGGCCGGGTGTACGCCCTGACCAGCGACGGCCTCTTCGTAAGTGATGGCTTTGCCTGGGAGAAGCTTGAGTCGCTGCCTGAACTGGCGGTCAGCCTGGCCGTGGCTCCTGGTGCTCCACAAACACTTTACGCGGGAAGTGCCTCAACCGGTGCCTATCGGGCAACAGATGGCGGCCAGAGCTGGGAACAGATCAGTACAGGATTAGATATGATCCCGGGAGTTGCCCTGCGCGTCACCGCGCTGACGGCGGATGAGCAGGATCCCAATCACGTAGTTGCAGCCACTGCTTATGGGGTGGGCAGCCGGATTGCTCCGGGAGGCATCTATGAGAGCACTAACGCCGGGCTCGACTGGATCAAGCTGGGGGAGGCGGATGGCGTCGTGATGAATCTCACCCTCAACCGGGGCGTCGTCTACGCCGCCACGACCAGCGGTCTGGCCCGCTATGGAGAACCGACTGTGACTTCGCCGGTCATCTCTCTGCCGGATCTGCGTGCGCTGGCTAATCCTACAGGTGTGCAAGTCCTAATCCTGGTTCTGACGGTTGCCTTGGCCGGACTGGCGTTGGTAGGTCGGACGGAGTGGGTGCCAGGCCGCACCCAGGCCGCAGCGTAGCAAGCCGGTCGGAGATTAGAGATTGGTAAACCGGAGATGTCGTGCCTTCTGGGTATTGGAGAAAAGTGGGAGGTGGCGAAATGAAAGTGTTGAGATTAGTTGGACTGGGCATCGTTATTTGGGGATTGAGTTTGCTGTGGCCTGAGGTCAACCAGGTACTCACGCCATTGGTGACAATCGGCATAACTTTGGGACTGGGGGCGCTGGTATTGGCTTACATCTTTATCCAACGTTTCGGCCATCAACACAATGGTGATGGCGCCGGGCAGGATCATCGCTCCCGCCCGATACCAGTAGTTGCGACTCGTTAGTCCTCTTGGACAGTATATCAGCAAGGCAACAGGCCGGGTTATCACACCCGGCCTGTTGCCTTAGCAGGACGTAACAACTCAGCTACCCTGCTACAACCCCAAAATCGCCCGCGCGACAGTGAAGTAGATGAACAACCCGGTAGCATCCACCAGCGTGCTCATCACTGGCCCGGAGACGACGGTCGGATCAATCCGCAGCCGGGCAGCCAGCAGCGGCAACAGTGAACCAATGCCAGTGGCCCACAGCACAATTCCCAGGATAGAGGTTGAGACAGTGAGAGCCAACGCTGGATCAGGTTCCCATGTGATGGCTCGTAAGTAGGCTGCCATAGCCATTCCCAATCCCAACGCCAACCCTATTCGCGCTTCGTGCCACCATACCCAAAAAGCGTCGCCTGGATCCAAATCGCCAGTGGCCAGGGCCCGGATAATTGTAGCTGTGGTCTGTGAGCCAGCGTTGCCTCCTGTGCCAATGAGTAATGGTACGAAGATCGCAAGCGCGACGACGGTTTGCAATTCGTCCTGGAAGAGGCGCATCACCGAGCCGGTGAGAGTGGCGGTGAGAAAGAGAAGCAGCAACCAGCCGATGCGCTTGCGGGTGACGGTGAAGACGTTGGTATCCAGGTAAGATCGATCCAACGGTTCCGCGCCACCCAGACGTTGAATGTCTTCCGTGGCTTCATCTTCTAACACGTCCATCACGTCATCAATGGTGATGATGCCCAATAATATGTTATTGAGGTCTACTACGGGCAGCGCCAGCAGGTCGTAGCGAGCCATCAGGCGGGCGCATTCCTCTTGATCGGTTCCCGCCGGAACCGAGATGGCTTCCGTTTCCATAATCTCGGCGATAGGGGTATCCGGGTCGGCGACGACGAGATGGCGGAGATTGACCACGCCGCATAACCGCCCGTACCGATCTATCACGAACAGATAATAGATGGTCTCCGCGTCTGGCTTCCATTCGCGGATGGCCTGGATTGCCTCACCTGCCGTCATCAGGCGGCGCAGCGCCAGGAACTCGGAGGTCATCAGGCCTCCAGCACTGTCGTCGGGATGCAGCATGAGGGGACGCACTTCGTCCGGGTCTTCTAACCCGGCCAGCACCGCCCGTGCCTGTTCTGGACGTATATCGCCCAGCAGGTCAGCCGCCTCGTCGGGCTCCATCTCGTCCACGATGCGGATGACAGCCTCGGTGGACAGGCCTGACACCAACTCGGCCGCCTCTTCCTCATCCATCTCCTCCAGGATGTCAGCCGAGTCGGCGGGATTCAGTTCGGGTAGAAGTGCCACCTGGTGTTCGTCGTCCAGTTCGGCAAAGAGATCAGCCTGGTCAGGAGGGCGCAGAGCCTCGATAATGGCTGCTGCGCCGCCCAGGTCGTCACGTTCCAGGACAGTACGCAGTTGTACCAGGACGTCATCCAGGATAGGAGTTTCCATTGGAGCACCTCCGGGAGTAAGCTCCCCCGGAGGCGGGGCATACAGGGGAACAGCCTGCCTTCCGGGGGGCTAGGCTATTTGATTGGAAGGCAAGATACGGGACATATGTCCCATACTACTCGATGCAGGTCCGTCTTCCACTTCAATCACCATTTTGCATTCCATAACCAGCGCCATTTTAGGCCACATATAGCAAAATGTCAACAATTTGGGTGTGTTTCATTGCTCTTACCTTGACATTATACCCATATCACAGTAGAGTCTCGGCAGAGAGTATTTCAGAGCTGGCGACAATACCCTTCAAATAAGACCACCTCGTCGGGCGCTCGGATCATTTGAAAGGTATTGAGGCTCTAGTGGCCTGATATGAAGAGTTTCCTTATTTTCCTGAAACGGACCTACAAATGGGGAGCAATTGGCCTGTTGCTGGCGGCGTGTGCTTCGCCTGTCGCACCCCCTGCCCCGGAACCGTTGCTCGTCTCTGCCGCCTCGAATCTGATCTTGGCTTTCAAGGAACTGGGCGCACGCTACGAGCAAGAGACAGGTACGCCGGTGACTTTCAATTTCGCTGCCAGTGGCCAACTGGCCCAGCAAATTGATCAAGGCGCTCCGGTGGACCTCTTTGCCTCGGCTAACGTCGCGTATGTCGAAGACCTGGCGGCCAAGGGTCGGATACTACCTGACTCGGTGCAGATTTACGCTCGAGGACGCCTCACCCTTTGGACACGTGCTGACTCGGCAATTACGGTCAAGACAGTGGAAGATTTGCTCGAGCCGGAAGTCCAGCGCGTGGCAATCGCTAACCCGGAGCACGCGCCCTATGGCGTGGCCGCGCGTCAGGCATTACAAACTGCTGGCGTGTGGAACGTAGTCCAGCCCAAGCTGGTGCTGGGCGAAAACGTACGTCAGACGCTCCAATTTGCCGAGACGGGCGATGTGGATGTGGCGATTGTTCCTCTCTCGCTCAGTGTCACCTCTGAAGGGCGTTGGGTGCTTGTCCCTGAAGACCTGCACGCGCCCATTGATCAGGCACTGGGGGTTGTGGCCGACAGTCCGCATCAAGCCCAGGCGCGCAAATTTGCCGCTTTCATCATTGGCCCGGAGGGAGGCGTTATCCTGCATAAATATGGTTTTGTGCCGCCGGGGGAGGTGAGCTCACCGTGATCTGGGAGCCGTTGCTGCTTTCACTGCGAGTAGCAGTCTTGGCCACTGCATTGGTTGCCGTCGTTGGGTTGGCTCTGGCCTTGTGGCTGGCCCGGTCCAACTTTCCGAGCAAAAGCCTGGTGGAGACGCTTATCAACCTGTCGATGATTCTGCCACCCAGCGTGGTGGGCTATTATCTGCTCCTCTTTTTGGGCCGCAGCGGCCCTCTCTACCTTTTGGGCCTGCGGATTGTGTTCACCTGGCCGGCGGCGGTGATTGCTTCGGCGGTGGTGGCGTTGCCGCTGATGGTCCAATCTAGCCGTGCGGCCATCGCTGCCGTAGACCCTACTTTGGAGAAAGTCGCCGGCACATTGGGCTCACCACCCTGGAAAGTGGTGTGGGACGTGACGCTCCCTCTCTCGCGGCGTGGTATCCTGGCGGGTGCCGTACTGGCTTTTGCCCGCAGCCTGGGAGAATTTGGTGCCACGTTGATGGTCGCTGGCAATATTCCGGGACGCACGCAAACACTGCCCCTGGCGATTTATGACTTGGTGCAGGCTAATCGTATGGCTCAGGCCAACAACGCTGTCTTGTTGATGACAGTGGTCGCCTTTGGTCTCCTCTTCGCTGTCAATCGGCTGGAGCGCCGGGCCGAGGGCCGCGAAAAACGCTATGCTTGAAGTTGACATCGAGAAACAACTGGAAGATTTCACGCTACGGGTCGCCTTTCAGGTGGGGCGTGAGGTGTTGGTGCTCTTTGGCCCATCGGGAGCTGGCAAGAGTATGACCCTCAGTTGCATCGCCGGGCTGGCTCGCCCCGACCGCGGTTTTATTCGCCTGGATGGGCGTATCCTTTTTGAGAGTGATGGACGCCGTCGGCAGGAGGTGCCGCTTCACCAGCGACGTATCGGCTATGTCTTCCAGAATTATGCTCTCTTCCCGCATATGACAGTGGCCCAAAACCTGGCCTATGGCATACGTGGGCGGCGCGACACTCGGGCGCGGGTGGAAGCGCTGCTGACCCGGCTACACTTAGTGGGATTAGCCAACCGTTACCCACACCAGCTTTCAGGCGGACAGCAACAACGGGTGGCGCTGGGCCGGGCGCTGATGATCGAGCCGGCCCTCTTGCTGCTTGACGAGCCATTGGCCGCTCTCGATGGCGCAGTGCGCGAGTCGCTCCAGTCGGACTTAGCCGGTTTACAGCGCGAATTGGGGCTGTCGGTCGTCTACATCACGCACAATCTCATGGATGCTTTTGCCCTGGGCGACCGGCTGGCAGTGATCCAGGCTGGTCGATTGCAACAAGTAGGCCCCATCCAGGAAGTGTTTCATCGTCCCAATAGCCGCACCGTGGCCGAGATCACCGGCGTGCGCAATCTTTTGGAGGGTAAAGTGCAATCGGCCAGTGCCGAGGGCTTGGTCATTGACTGGCGGGGCCATACCATCTTGGCTCCGCCAGCCCCGTGCGTCCCTGGAGAGTGTGTCACTTTTTACATCCGCCCCGAAGATGTGAAGCTCCTCTATCCTGACCGGCCACTGGCTGCCGCTGTGCAGCACAATCGATTCTTGGGACGTGTGCTGCGCGCTGTGCCAGTCGGCACGTCGATGACAGTCCGGCTGGCAGTGGAAACAGAGCATGCCCAGTGGGACGAAGAGGCTGGGTTTGAATCGCGTCTGCCAATCAGGGCCTATCGCGCGCTGGGGCTTGAGGTTGGTGCTGCTGTCGCCTTCTCTCTACGCCGCGAGGGCATTATGATCCTGCCAGGTAATCGGGAGGGAAATGGCTGAGCGTTCTGATCATATAATACCTGGAGGTGACTATGAGCTTTCCGAGATCGAGCGGCATCCTGATGCACCCCACTTCGCTGCCCGGACGTTTCGGCTGCGGGGACTTGGGGGCTGAAGCCTATCGTTTCATCGAGTTTCTGGTCGAGAGTAAGCAGCGACTGTGGCAGGTGCTACCTCTTAGTCCTACCGGTTATGGCGATTCCCCCTACCAATCTTTCTCAGCCTTCGCCGGCAATCCTCTACTCATCAGCCTCGATAAGTTGGTGGAAGAGCGCCTGCTCATGCCATCTGATCTGGAAGAAGCTCCGTCGTTCCCCAAAGATCGTGTTGACTATGGGGCGGTCATTGAATTCAAGACGGCGCTTCTGAAGATGTCCTTTGAGAAGTTCAAGACTGAAGGACGGCAGGATATCTGGGATGAGTTCGTAGCCTTCTGTCGGGAAAATAGCGTCTGGCTGGACGATTTTGCCCTGTTTATGGCCTTAAAAGAAGCCCATGGAGGCAAGGTTTGGAATGCGTGGGAGCCGGATATTGCCAGACGGCAGCCAGAAGCGATGGAAGCTTGGACCCAGGCCCTGGCCGAGCCTATCCAGCGTCACAAATACCTCCAATACCAATTCTTCAAGCAGTGGACTGCCCTGAAGCAATTCGCCAATGAGCAAGGGATCAGACTGATGGGCGACATCCCCATCTTTGTGGCTCACGACAGCACAGATGTCTGGGCACACCCCGAGTTGTTCTATCTTGATGAAAGAGGCAGGCCCACGGTCGTGGCCGGTGTACCCCCCGACTACTTCAGCCCGACGGGGCAGTTGTGGGGCAATCCTCTCTATCGCTGGGAGGTGATCAAGGAGAGGGGATACATCTGGTGGATCGACCGCGTCAAAGCTGCGCTTGCTACCGTGGACATTGTCCGGCTAGATCACTTCCGAGGCTTCGAATCGTATTGGGAGGTCCCTGCGACGGAAAAAACGGCTATGCACGGTCACTGGGTCAAAGGACCCGGCGCTGATCTATTTCATGCCTTGCGCGTAGCCTTCAGCGCGCATAATCTGCCGATCGTTGCTGAGGATTTGGGTATTATCACGCCCGAGGTGGAGGGACTGCGCGATCAGTTTGAATTACCAGGCATGAGAGTTCTGCAATTTGCCTTTGGTGGCGGCGTGACAAACTTACATGCGCCATATCAATATCCTCGAAACTGCGTGGTCTATACCGGCACCCATGACAACGACACTGCGCTTGGCTGGTTTAGAAATTCCGGCGCAGCGGCGGAAGTAGAGCTTGCCCTGAAATATTTAGGCACCGAGGGGCGTGAGTTCAACTGGGACTTCGTCCGTCTGGCGCTCAGTTCCGTCGCAGACACGGCCATTATCCCTCTCCAAGACGTGCTAGGCCTGGGCTCAGAAGCCAGGATGAACTACCCGAGTAGGGCCAGTGGAAATTGGAGTTGGCGCTACCTGCCGGACGCTTTGACGGTCGAGATCAAGGGACGGCTGGCAGAGATGACGGAGATTTATGGCAGGGCCGGGGAAGCGAGTGACTGAACTGGGGAAGAAGTTCAAGGGTGATGTCTCTGGTGACAATTTCCTATTGTCTGTAGGCTGTGTTGCGTGATAGACTGGATAAGCAGTTAAACTTGGGTTTGAGAGGTGATAACATGGGAAGAAAACGGGTAAAACGGGTGATACTGTTCGCCGTGATAGGGGGGATATTATTGACGACGTCGGTGAGCCTGGGCTTGGCTCAGCCGGAAGCGCCGGCAGATGCGCTAAGCAGCCAGCCTGAGAGGGCAGCGCTGCCAGCCGGTGATGGCCCTATCGGCGCTCAGGCAGCGCCTTCGGCCTCTATCGTAGCTCCGTCGGCGGCCATCGGCGATTTTGGCGCCAGCCAGGGCAACGTGTGGGATATGAACAGCACGAGTGACATCGTGTGGAAACAATCCAATAGCTCGGGACAGACCATCGAATTGAGCCAGTATTCTTCAAGCATTGTTCGCGGTAGGGTCCCGGAAGGGAGTGATCTGGCCATTGCTTTCTATGCCAATTCCAGCACGACCCTGCCCTCCAGCCAATACCATCACCTGATTTACCAACTGAAAATAGAGGCCGAGGACAGCTGCGCGACCAACGGCCGGGTGATCTATACAACCAGATGGCCCAACTGGCTGGGGTCTCAGGTCTACACCTATCCCTTCTTACCTCACGTGGCTCCGATGGGTTGTCAGTTTGGACAATACTGCATTTACTACATGGACCTGAGCCGCAACGACAACTATCCTGGCTGGCCCACCTGGCAGGGTGCCAGCAGCACTTCAGACCCTTCGCCCTGGCCCACGGCTGGGGTCAAGGCGTTCGGGATGTGGCCTCACGAGCGGTGGGCCAATTGCAGTGGTGGTCCTAACTACTTCTATCTGGACTACGTTTACCTTACCGGCGACATTGTGGCCTCCGAGAAGAATAGCTATCAATACACTGCCAAGTGGCGTGTGTCTGATCCTGATGGGGGAACGATAATCTCCACCATCCGCTACCAGGCAGTCGCAGAACTTCAATTGCCTTCTAATTCTCCCGCTTGCGATGGTACCAGCTTTAACAATGGCACGTGGAAAGACTTCAGCCCGGTTGCGCAGGTGCCCACAGATCTTTCACGGCCCCCTTCTTATCCCAACAAAGTTTACCTGCCGCTCATTATGAGAGGCTCCTCTGGCGGGACAGGGGCACCCAACGCGATGTATACATTAGATTTCTCTGATACCAACCAATTCTCTAATGGCACAAGCTATTACTTGTGTGTCAGAGTTAGTGATGGGTCATCTTCGGGCTATGCGGTCAGCAGCGCGCCGGTGATTCGCGTGCCGCCCAGTCCTTATTTTGGCCCCAATTAGCGTCGGGAGACTGGCGGCAAAACATCTGAATGCACCAGAAATGCTTTTGCGTAAAGGTAACGTAAATTTTGCCAAACTAGTACTAAATCCCTATGGTTTGGCACCAGGTTAGATGTTAGAATGGAGATGCACAAGGGACGACGTTAGGCTGATCTTGTGACTTTCTGAGGAAAGGAGGTATCGCTGAAATGTTGTTCCTTCCGCGTGAGAAGGGCCAGGGTTTGGTTGAGTACGCCTTGATTCTCGTGCTCGTGGCCATTGTGGTCATCGCCATCCTGTTGCTCCTGGGCCCGGTTGTCGGTAACGTGTTCAGTAACATTGTCAGTAATCTGTAACCATAATTTATTTCAGGCGATGATCATCATTTTTCTGAAGCCCCGCCTACCGGCGGGGCTTCTCCATGCCGACTCCCAAGTTTGAGGCTGTGTCCCAGGGTTCGTCCCGAAATCCGAACATACCCCTAGCCGGCGATCAGTTGCACGAATCCGCTTGTCCGGTGTATAATCCCCCTATTGCTCAGGTTATTGTAAATTATTGTCGTCGCCGAGGTGTATGATAATGCCATCTGTTACGCAGCCTCCAACCGTCGTCCACCAACCACATCCGGGTGGACGGCCCAGCCGCCGACAAGTGATGACGCCAGCGCTGTGGAGTGACAGCAGGATCCTGGTGGGCCTCATCTTTGCCTTGATTTCCCTGCTGGTCGGGTGTGCAACTTCGCAGCCGACAGCGCCGGCCACTGAGGCGGTCATCATAGTGCCAACTGTCCAAGATTCTGGCTCCGCCGATACACCTCCCCTGCCAACCCCCACCATTGCCCCATCGCCTGTTGAGACTGGGGGAGGTTCGACTCAAGATGGTCAGCCCCTGGCGGCACGGGTTAATGGGCAGCCTATCCTCCTGGACGTGTACCAGAAGCAGGTTGCGCAGACCGAACAGGCCCTCACTGACCAGGGCCTCATCCTGGAGGGTGACGAAGGGCAGGCGCAATTGGCCCAGGTTCGACAGAACGTTCTCAACGGATTAATTGAGCAGGTCATTATCGAGCAGGCTGCAGCCGCTGCCGGCATTGGGGTGTCGGAAGATGAATTGGAAGCGACGGTGCAGGAAAGCATTGCCCTGGGACAGGGCCAGGAATCCTTCACTCAATGGCTGGCCGAGAACAACATGACGATGGAGGAATTTCGGCAGACACAGCGATCCCAATTGCTTGCCAGCAAGATGATAGACCATATCACCGCCTCGGTGCCGACTACCGCCGAGCAGGTACACGCCCGGCACATCCGGACATCTGATCCAGCCAAGGCGCAGGCGCTGCTTGACGAACTAAAGAGTGGCGCTAACTTTGCCGCCCTGGCGCAGCAATCTTCGGAGGATGTGGGTACTGCTGCTAACGGTGGAGATATGGGCTGGTTCCCTCGTGACGTTCCCTTGATGCCACCTCAGGTCGTGGAAACAGCTTTTGCTCTGCAACCGGGCGAGATCAGTGGTGTTGTCGAGAGCGAACAAGGGTATCACATCATCAAAGTGGAGGCGCGCGAACCAAATAAGCCTCTTTCTCCAGAGATGCTCCTCTACGTCCGGCAAAAGGCTTTCGAGACGTGGCTGGCCGATCAATGGACGAATGCAGTCATCGAACGATATGTCGATATGTAAATGCATGTGGACATAATGTGAAATTTATGGTATACTTAACATAGGCAAAGCGGAGATGCTATGCGAGCGACATCTACCCACCTCCATATCTCTTCGGGGGATAGGTCTTCTTTGAGAAACTGGGGATTGATTGCTTTAGTCATTGTCACTGGGCTATTGGTAGTGGTGGCTGCCATATCACTAGGGGCTTTCTTTTTGTTACGTGAGCAGCCATTCGATGTACCTGAATGGCAAGACCCGCTTACGCTGGTGGATGCCAACAGCATAGATCCAGCGTTGGCCGTGGCCGGTTTGGGGGGTGTGTCGGATGGCGACCTGGTCGGCAAGGCTCTGACCCAGGCGCGGGCAGATACGGCCTTTGCCATTTTGGTTTTCAGCCCCTCAATTAGAGACCGGGAGAGCGCTGGCGATTTCTTATTGCTGGCAAATCGCTACCGCAACGACCATCGAACTGAGCAAGCTGTCACCTGTTACCGGCTGGCGGGCACGATCGCTACGCTTAGCCCTGACCTGCCCGATACAACGCGAGCCGATACTTTTGTCTTGGCCGGCGAAGGGCTGGCTGATCTGGAAGAGTTTGGACTGGCTCAACTTTATTTTGACCAGGCCTATAACATTGCCACGGTGAGTCCGTATCTGCAGGCGGCAACCCGGCGTAACCTATTTCAGCGCCTGCATCAAGGCTATCAGACCATCGACGACCGAGAACGGGCGCGTATCAGCCTCGAGCAGAGCGCCGAACCCTTTCCAATAGTAACTGTGGCCGAAGCATCGCCTGTTTTGCCGGTGGCCGAACCGCCGCCTATGTCACTGGAAGTGCAGCAAGCCGAAGCGGCACGCTGGCAAGCAGCCCAGACGCTGGTCACCAGTCTGGTTGAGCGTGGAGGCCGTGCTCCAGAAGAACTTGTAACCGCTCTCAGAGAAGCATTGATAGCTGAAGATCAGGCTAAGCTGCCATATTTTGACTCTCAGCTTGCGGCAACACCTCAATTGTCGGCACAGGTTAGCATCGTTCAGGCACGTATCAATTGGCTGGCCGTCAAGTACCGCGTGGCGCGCCGGGGCTATGGCGTCAGCCTGGTGCCGGAGTGGGAGGCCCAGGCCGAAGCGATCCGCGCTGATTTAACTAAATCCTACGAGTTGCTGTTTGCACTCTATGCCGACCTGATTGTGGCTATGCCTAATGCCGAGCAAATCAATCTGGCTACTGAAGAGATTCTGCGCCGTGAGATTTTAGCTGGGACTTTGGGCCGTTACCCCAATTACCCGGCCGAGCAACGCATCGCTCAGCTTCTTCAGGCCACGGCACATCTGGTCGAGTCGAGGCCAGGCGAGGAGATGCGGATTGTGGTGCTGCCCTATGGCGGCGTTGACTCTTTCGTGTTGGTAGACGATGCTGGCTTTGTGGCGACCACTCGGCGATGACTGATGGCAGATAGGTGATAGTCGATGATGTTTGCCATGCGTTACGGACTATCAGCGATAGCTATTAGTCAACTGCCATCAGATATCAGCTATTTGTCATCCATAAGGAGGCGCTTCCATGCTTAGTGACCAGGTGGTGAATATCCTCCTCTTCGTGGTTTTGGTGATGATTGTGCTGACAGGACTCCTCTACGGCATCATTTTTGCTACGTATAGCCCAGAGAAGCCGTTAGTGCTGGGCCTGGCAGGCGCAAGCACGCCGGCAGCGCCGCCAACTTCGACGCCGACCAGCGCGGCGGCAGTCTACCCCCCAACCTGGACGCCCGTACCGACCCCTACCCCCGGTCCTACCTACACGCCGACCGAAACCCGTACCCCCACTCCTACTGCGACGTCCACCGTTACACCTACGCCGTTTCCTACCCGCACGCCAACGCCTACAGACACACCGCCACCCACCAAGACCTTTACGCCAGTACCCACCGCGACCCCTCTACCTTATACGGTCACTTTTAAGAATCACCAGAACTGTTATGACATCGGTATGTATGGTACGGTGACTGATTTTGAGGGATATCCTCAGGGCGGTGTCACCATCGAATATGGTGAGGAAGGCGTTGCCGGCAGTAGATTTACCACGACGACGGACGCTAACGGTAGATTTACCGTGGGTTTAATCGTAGGTAATAAAGACCTTGCTACGGAACCGCACACCTGGTTTGTAAGACTCCTCCAAGATGGCAAGCCGGCTTCCGAAACGTTCAGATGGCAATCCGACTCAATCGAAACTTGCGACAGCACCCTTGCGGTGCAAGTCGAGGAAATCAACTTCCGGCGTCGTTATTAGTACCGTCATAGAGCGCCTTTGCCTGGCTCAGGCTGCCTGGCCGGCATCCTGTCGGGCGAATTATGATAAGGCAAGGATCACACCCTGAAGGCTGAGTCTGACTCATCAGAATTACTTCGAGCGGGCACTGGTAGCCGGATGTAATTGTCAAAATTAGATGAGGTAAATTGAACGATGACACCTGTGAGGAAACGAGAGCGCTTGACGACTGGGATCCCCGGCCTGGACTCGATGTTGGGCGGAGGTTTGTTAGAAAGCTCAGCGGTGTTGGTAAGCGGCGCACCCGGTGTGGGCAAAACGACGCTCGGCCTACAGTACCTGGTCACTGGCGCCAATAACGGGCAACCTGGGCTGCTGGTAACCTTTGAAGAGTTCCCAATCACGCTGATACGGGACGCTAAGTCACTGGGTTGGGATCTGCGAGCCTTGGAGGCCGAAGGCAAACTGCATTTGCTTTTTACCTCTCCGGAAGTCTTTATCAAAAGCCTGCAATCCCTCGACAGCCCTTTGAGCGAAACAATCCGTGCTATCGCTCCGCGACGGGCTGTGTTAGATAGTATGGCGCATTTCCAGCGATTTACCTCGAACCGCGTGGAACTGCGCCATATCTACAACACCTTGGTTAATGGGCTCAAGCGCGAGGGGATGACCAGCTTACTCCTGGACGAAACCGCTCACCTGGTGGAGCCTCAGTCTCGCTACTATATGGGTGCCCTGCCCTTTCTGGTTGATGCCATCGTGCTTATGCGCTATGTGGAGGTAGACAGTGCAATGCAGCGGGCAATTGCCATCCTCAAAATGCGGGGAAGCGCCCATGCCAGGGAGATTCGCAGCTTCTCCATCGGGCAGGGCGGCATTCAGGTTGGCGAGCCGTTTAGCGGCCGGGAGGGTATTCTCTCCGGTAGCCCACATCGCGTGGCGTAGCGTTTACCTCAATATTCCTCTAACACTCGGCGACTGATGACCAACCGCTGCACTTCGCTCGTCCCTTCGCCGATAGTCATCAGGCGTTGATCGCGGTAGATACGCTCGACCGGATATTCAGTGCTGTAGCCGTAGCCGCCGTGAATCTGGATGGCCTTGAAGGCGGTTCGTTCTGCGGCTTCCGAGGCAAGCAGTTTGGCCATGGCTGCCTCTTTGGTGAAGGGACGCCTTCGGTCTTTTAGCCAGGCAGCACGGTAGACCAGCGTGCGAGCTGCTTCGATTCCCGTGGCCATGTCGGCGATCATCCATTGGATTGCCTGGTGTTCGGCGATGGACTTACCAAAAGTGGCTCGATCTTTGGCGTATCGTACTGCTTCTTCTAGCGCAGCCTGAGCCAACCCTACGCTCAACGCGCCGATACCGATACGGCCCCCATCCAGGGTCATCATTGCCTGTTGAAAGCCGCGTCCTTCTTCACCTAGCAGGTTCTCTAATGGCACACGTACGTCCTCGTAGGTGAGAGCGTGGGTGGGCGAGCCACGCACACCCATCTTCTTCTCCTTGGAGTGAATGATCAGACCCATCTGGTCGGTTTCGACCAGGATCATACTCAGGCCCCGGTGCCCGGCCTCGGGATCTGTCCGGCACAGGGTGATGATAACCTCAGCCAGACTGGCGTTGGTGATCCAGGCCTTACTGCCGTTGATGATCCAGCTATCTCCTGCTCTGACTGCGCTGGTCCGGACACCGCCGGCCAGGTCGGATCCGGCGCCCGGTTCGGTGAGTGCCAGTGCCCCCAAGATCTCGCCGCTCATCAAACGCGGAATCCAACGGCGTTTCTGCGCCTCAGTGCCAAAGGCGACGATGGGCCACAACCCCAGCCCATTGTGGGCCGCAATACTCAAGCCCGTACTGCCGCAGGCCCTCCCAATCTCCTCAATGACGATGGCTGCGCTGATGCTATCTATGCCCGACCCACCGTATTCCTCAGGCACCGGCAAGCCTAACAACCCCAGCGGCGCCATCTTTTTGATTGCCTCCATTGGCAAGTGGCCGCTCTCATCCGTTTCGGCAGCACGTGGCTTCAATTCTTTTTCGGCGAAGTCGCGCGCCATCTGACGTACCATCTGTTGCTCTTCGTTGAGTTGGAAATCCACTTTAGCCTCCTTTGGCAGTCAATCCACAAAACGGCAAGTCAGTGAGACGAGGACTTCATTGTCTTATTGCCTCGCTCCTTGATTTCTTATGCGACGACGCATCCATCGCCACCCCAGCAA
>CAYTNQ010000041.1:0-5395 GCA_964439175.1 uncultured Anaerolineales bacterium
CCAATCGCGTGATTGATAGGCATATTATACATCAACACGATTGAGGGAGACTACCAATTTTCCGTCAGCGTCGAATTGTCGTGGTTTTACTTGCCGCAACGTCTTTCATCAACAGGTTGAACGAAAGGTCATAATAAACCTTAAAATTCGAATGCACCCACTCTGAAACTAGGAATATACCCTTGACAAAGCTCTCTTTTATTGGTATTATGTTACTGGTCATACATGCGATGGCCGATGGTCTGACCAATTCACCAGTCGTTAGTCATCCCCCTGGGACCCCTTCCTGGGTTCAGGGAACCTATGCAAGCGTGGTGTTCCGGATTGACGGTGAGGGAATGATTGCCAAATGCCGGCGAGGCCGGTGTTCTCCGTGTACCCCCCAGAATCAGAATTTTGAAGAAGTCGTGGAAGCAGGCCGTTGCTTCTCACGTTGCTGAGTGCACGAGGGGAGGTGTTGCATAAGTCCGCATAAGATACAAGTTTCAAGGGTTAGAGAGGTAAGTGGTCAGGCGAAACGATACAGGGGCATCATTTACGGAGGAGAAAAATGTCTAAAGGACTAGACCAGAAGTGGTCGGGAAGCAAACTTACCCGACGCAAGTTCTTGGAAACCTCACTCAAAGTTGGCGTAGGGGCTGCTGGAATGGTCACAGCAGGAATCGGGTGTGTACCACAGGCCGTAACGCCGCCAGCAACTTCGCAGCCTGTGGCACCAACAACCCCTTCAGTGAAACCTGCAGTTGTAGAGTTTTGGCAGATTGGGCAAGGCGAGGGCTTCCACAACGTGATGGCTGAGGCAATCCAGGAGTTTGAGAACACTCATCCCAACGTCAAAGTCAGTCTCACTGAGCAGCCAGCCGGGGACCTTCGAGCCAAGGTCTTCCCAATCCTTACCGACGGGGGACCTGGTCCAGATGTCATTTACGATGGTTCTGTGATGTCGTTCACCTATGCTGGGATGCCGTTCGGCTTCATGGATATTAGCGACAGAGTCGAAGCCACGGGCATAAAGGAGGCAACTCCCGCCTCTGCGTGGGCTACTATGCAGAAAGAAGGCGAAATCTTCGGTCTACCGTGGGGCGCTTTTCCGTTCTACCTGGTATACAACAAGGATCTCTATGAGGAGGTTGGCATTGCTGATCTTCCCCAGACCTGGGAAGATCTGACTGCGGTGGTTGACAAGTTACACGACCCGTCGAAGGACAGATTCGGTTTTCTGAATACTGGCGGCCGCTGGGCTTCGTGGCTTCTTGAGACGCTGTGGTATGACAGCGAAGTTGGCTACTTCGAAGGGTCAGAAGACTTCCTCCAGTATGACGTTACCAAACCTATCACCATCACCAGGCCTGAAGCGGTTGCTGCCCTAGAATATATGCGCTCACTTTGCGAGACCGCGCCAGGTGGACTGCAGGGAAATATTGGTGTGGGCACGGGAGACGTAGTCGCACGGTTCGCCCAGGGCAACATTGGCCATATCTTTGTCCATGCGATTCTCGTGAACATCATTCAGGAGCAGAATCCGGAGATGGTGCCGAAGAAGAACTTTGACGTGATGGTGTTCCCTAACGGCCCAAAGCGTGGAGGGGTCATGTTCAGTACGTCAGTATTAGGAGTGACTAAGCTCAGCAAGAACCCGGATGCTGCCTGGGAATTCGTCAAGTTCATCTCGGACTGGGAGGGGCGGATAGCGCCCGCCGGTGGTCTGGCACCGGTTAGGACGGATGTCGAGGTAAATGAAGATTTGCCGGGAAGTTGGCTCGTTCCTGCTGGACGCGAAGCCTTGAGTGGCAGTGCTTTCCCTCAAGCATACTTCCCAGAGTATGATTCCCTCCGGTTGCCATTGGGTGATAATATAGAGGCTTACTTCCTTGATCAGAAGACCGCTGAGGAAGCGCTTAAGGACACGGCCGCTCAAGCTAAAGCAGCCTTGGCTGGCTAACACGCAGTAGTGGCGGAAACAATGCGCCGGTTTTGTCTCGGAAAGATCCGCACTCCGAACTAGTCTAGCCGGGAGGGAGGGTGGTGGCTGGCATCTCCACCACCCTCTGAGCAACCTAAGTAGGTAGTCAAAAGTTCTTATCACTTTTTGTTTAGGCAGGTTGCTTGCTTAGTAGCAGCCTAAACCTAGCAAATGTGTGCGGTTTCGCTTCAAAAGGGCTGTCTCGTGCACAAGTCATCCACCGAGAAAAGTGCAAAGAACTTCTGGCGAGTTACTTAGTGGTTCTCTCGCTAAATTGCTGGTGTTATTTTTGGAGCCTTAACCAGCCTTCAGGAGCAGGCTTTGGGCCTGATAACTTAAGGGAATCTGCCAGTGCTTTCGGCCGACGGCGGTGCGGTTAGTGCCATTTACTTGGCGAGAGGACCACCTAAAGTGACACCAAGGTGAGAACTGCAGATTCCACACGTGCAAAAGCATGTAGATTTCACCTTGGTTTTGGTTTAGTAGCCTCGTGTGTTCTAGTCTGGCTGATATAGTTGTACTGTTCAAACCTATGTGAGTCAGCAAGTGGAGAGTTGTGTTCTTGGTTCATGCGCATTTGCCGCGATAACCGCAAGGACGGTGATAACCGTAAGGACGATGCTTGATCTAATACCGCGTAAAATAAAAAAAAGGATGGAAAGCTACTTTCTGTTGCATAGGTTTGGCAGAAAGGAAAGATATAAGTGGGCTGTTGTGCGGCGGCTGGTGCCATTTGCTCTGTTACTGCCTGCGGTTCTTCTGATTACCGTATTGAACATCTTGAACTCAGCATATGGCATTCGTCTTAGTTTTTTGGATTGGAACTTTCTCCGAGTAGACCAGCGCTTCGTGTTCGTTGGTTTGAAGCATTATTATGCCCTGGTTACAGACCCGGGGTTTCGTGCTGTAGTCAAGAATACGCTCATTTGGTCCTCAATTGTTGTTCCTGGTTCATTCTTGGTGGGGTTATACATCGCGCTACTTCTGAACGAAGAAATAAGGGCCAAAGCGGTCTTCAGAACGGTGTTTCTCTTGCCGTGGGCTACTCCACTGGTGGTCGTTGGGGTCATATGGTCTTTCATCTTCTTACCTGGCATCGGCCCCTTGAATGATCTTCTGTTTCACGTGGGGTTCCCGGACATGAAGTACACTAACTGGCTAGGCGATCGGCGTTTTGCCTTGCCTATCGTGATGGGTGTTCAAGTCTGGCGCTGGGCGCCCTTCTTCGCTATTACGTTGCTGGCCGGGCTTCAGACGATTCCTGGTGAACTCTATGAAGCTGCTGAGATTGACGGAGCAGGGGCAATTGAGCGCTTTCTGTATGTTACATTGCCCTTGCTGCGTCCGGTGGCAAGCGTTGTTCTGTTGCAGGGTTTAATATGGAGTTTTCAAAACTTCAGCATTGTGTTTGTAATGACCGAAGGAGGCCCGGCTAGAGCCACCGAGCTTCTTACCATCTATCTGTGGCGTACTGCGTTTCCCTTGGGGCAACTCGGGAAAGCGGCTGCTGTGGGCACCATGCTTGTCTTAGTTGTTTCGGCTCTTGGTACAATGTGGGTTCTACGGGTTCTGGGGAGGACTGACTGAATGAGGCGGCATCGTCGAAAAAGGATCTTGGTACATATCTTGCTGATCCCGTCGGCTGTTTTCCTGGCCGCGCCGGTTCTGTGGTTATTGATTCTATCCTTTCGACCAAGCTCGGTCATCATGAACGGGATCGAGTCCGTCACTTCGACTCAATTCGTCCTTGATAACTACATCTCGTTGTTCACTCGTTACGACGTCCTGCGGTTTCTATTTAACAGCTTGATAGGTGCTGTGGTACCTGCATTTATATCCGTGGTAGGGGCGCTCTTGGCCGGATACGCCTTGGTTCGATTTCGCTTCCGTGGACGCCAATTCTTTTACTCCCTTCCCCTTTTTGCACAAGTTGTTCCTGCCATTCAACTTCTAATCCCCTTTTATGCATTTATGTTAGCATTAAATCTCCTCGACACGTATGTCGCCGTAATTCTCGCCAATCTCAGCTTAGTCCTGCCATTCTCTGTCTGGCTAATGACAGGATACTTGGCGGGTGTGCCTCGGGAAATCGAAGAGGCTGCGATGATTGATGGCTGTTCAAGGCTAAGTGCCATATTTCGAGTTGTAATCCCCATTGCCATGCCGGGTATTTCGGCGGCTGCCGTTGTGGCTTTCCTGACGGCTTGGGGTGAATTCCTATTTCCTTTTGTGCTTACCTCTTCACCGAAGATGCAGTTCCTATCGGTATCGGTCTACTTTTTCCTTCCGGGAGAACAGCAGCCAACAAGTTGGGGGGTATTGTTTGCCATAGCGACGGTTTTCATGATTCCGTCATTGATACTGTTCCTGTTTCTCCAAAGATCCTTTAGGGAAGGTCTTTCGTTAGGAGCCACTGCAGGTTAATACTTCTATAATGATAGAGAGAGTATCGAAGACGAAGCTGCGTGCCGCCTCCATACAACAGTGGCAGCAGGATTCTGCAGTGGCATACATGGGGCTAACTGCTGCCTGTGAGTGTCTTTTGGGTACCTGGAACAGCCTGTCGGTTGTTCACCTCCCTACAACTGGAAGTGTAACAGTTCCCGCTGTGGCTGGTTATATAGGCCAGACAGGCAGGGGCTAACTGGGCCAAGTGTTCTACAGGTGTCAACACGTCGAAATCACAATAAGCGACTGGCGATGCCAAAGACATCGGAGAAGGGCTTGAGGCGACGCTAGGCACTGCCCTTGAGGAATAGAAAGGCCAGAAAATCACTGTTCTCCCAAGTCAGCTTTTGAACCGTGTGGAAGCCCAGGCGGGTGTAAAAGCGCAAAGGCAGCGTGTCCGTGCAGGTGACCAAGCGACGGACGAACTACGGGTGCAGGTACGTTTGTCGATGTCGTAGGTATCCTTCTCGTCGCACTCATTGTCTTGAGCGAAGCACTTCTCTCTAAAGGGGACCTGCAGGTTAAACCGACGGACCCAACAATGGTCGACCAGGTAAACGTTCAAGGCGTGAGATGCGAGGTCAGGATCGGCGCGAGTTTCAGGAAGAAGGAGAGCCAGTACTAACCTCTGGCTGTCCAGGGCATCGAGCAGGAGTTGCTTGGCCAACGAATAGCCTGGCCAGGAGTTGGCGAATGTCTGATGCGCTTCGAGGATCTCTCCCTCGGGAAGGGGGAGACAGAAGTCAGCCCGTTTCTGGCTGGACTCGATACCAACTTGCACACGATGGGCCATGGGATGTCCTCCTTGAAGAACGCTGTGAACTTAGGTCTTGCGGTCCGGCTGGGTACCCCGGTGCTCACTTGAGCGGCATGCTTGCGGCCAATCAGCCCTCACAAACGAACAGTCCACTGGATGACCTGTCCCGGCCGGCCGCGGGGGGCGCGCGGCCCGCAGCAGGCGAGCGGGATCGAGCAGATCGCGCT
>CAYTNQ010000041.1:5405-28636 GCA_964439175.1 uncultured Anaerolineales bacterium
CGCCCCCCCCCGGGGGGCCGGGGCCCCGGCGCGCCGCTCGCTCCGCCCGCCCCGCCGGGCGGGGGTAGGAGCTTCGTGCGGGGTCAGACGTTGATCCCTAATGTGACCGGGACTCAAACTGATCAAGACGTGACTTGCATCTGGTCGGTCCGCAGTCCGACCCGTGCCGAACTGTCTGTATTGTCGCCGGGGCATCCATCTATGCAAGTAAGCTTGACACATATTTCATACTAAGGAGGTTACCATGTCAGTAAAGAATAACGAAGTACATGACTGGTTGCGACGGGCCAGGCTGGCCATCGTGGAGGTTCCATTCATGGTTCTTGAGCTTGACAAGCAGCCGTTTGACGCAAATGCGATGGTTGAGGATTTAGAGCGGTGTAATGTGGACGTCATCAGGGTGGGCGCTGCGCGAACCTACGCTTGGTTCCAGAGCGAAATTGCACCGATCGCACCCTCTATCGGGGATCGAGACATTCTGGAGGAAGTCATCAGTGCGGCTAGGCCGCGCGGAATAAAAGTCGTGCCGTATATGCAACTCGGATATGAGAACGTCACCCTATATCAGCAGCACCCTGATTGGGTTGAGCGAGTACTCGATGGTCGGCCTATGGCTGTCGGTCGCCCCGAAGAGGTACACATGTGCTGGAATTCCCCCTATCGAGAATGGAAGATTTCTGTCATAAAAGAGATCTGCAGTAATTACGATGTGGCTGGTATGTATTTGGACGGGCCCACATATTTTGGTTATTGCTATTGCGACTACTGCCGGCGAAAGTTTCGCTCTGAGTTGAATATGGATATTCCCCAGAAGGAGGATTGGCAAGACCCGAGCTGGCAGGAGTACATTTTGTGGCGCTACAAGGTGCTGGCTTCAGTTCTCAAGGATATCTGTGAGGCGGTCCAAGAGGCGCGCTCTGGCATCCCCGTTATCAACAACAATATAACGTATTTCCATGGAAGGTGCCGTCGAGAGAGTCGCATTCCGGAACTGCTCACCCAAATCTCTGACGGTATGCTCTTAGAAAGCCACCGAAGTCACCATAAGCTTCCTTGGAATCGAGTTGGTCAAAATGCTAAGTATGGATACGCTACTGGCAAGCCCCTTTGGATGTGGTGGGAATACAATATCGGTGAGTGGAGCTTTACGGCCTGTTCGGACGCTGAACTGAGGTTGAAATATGCGGAGATCAGGGCTAATGGAGGCACTCCAGGTATCTTCGATGTGATGTCGTTCGAGCGAGCCCCACAAGGTGTGGGGGCGATTCGTGAATGTTTTACTTTTCAGGCGGAGAATGAAGAGCGACTGTTTAGTGTACAGCCCATGAAGTTTCTCGGCTTACCCTACTCCAGGCAAACAGCCGAGTGGTATGGAGCCGATGAACCCGAGGAGCGATACACAGCTGGACACACCGGAATGTACCGCAGTCTGATTCACGGTCATGTGCCGTTCAACCTGCTTTTGGATTCTGATTTCAGTGAGGAAGGGCTTGAGGGATACAAGGTCTTGATTCTTACCAACTTGGCCTGTCTATCCGATGATCAAACTGAAGCGATCCGCAAATTCGTTCATGAGGGGGGAGGGCTGATCGCCACTTACGAAACCTCTCTCTTCGATGAACGAGGACGTAGACGACCAAACTTTGCCCTGGCGGATGTCTTTGGTGCCGACTATCAGGCCACAGCTCGCCTTGAGGTCAGAGGAGAGTTGGCCCCTGGCTATCCTATCTTAGAGACCCGCCAGGAATGGGTTATGTGGTTTGAAGAGCCTGTGGCCGGAGGCAAGCCAGAGGCCATCAGCTACATCGAGGTTCCCCCTGGCGCGTCCCTACCATTTGAGGCGGGAATCGATGAGGCCTTGTTGCCTATTAGTAAGCACACCTATGTCAAGACCCGATCTGGCGCTGAAGGAGTCGGGGTGGTCCTGAAGCCTTCTCTCCTCGCTCACCCGCTAGGGGAGCCAACCCCTTACCCGGGAGCCGTTACGAACACCTACGGAAAGGGTCGCGTTGTCTACTTCCCCGCCGATATTGGGCATGACTATAGCCAAGCGCGGATGCCGTATGTCACCACTTACCTGATGAACGCGTTGAGGTGGGTAGTAAACCACCCGTGGCCAATCCATGTAGAGGCTCCAACTAGTGTAGAAGTGCAGCTTCATGAGGGAGAAGACCGCCTGCTAATCTACCTGATCAACTTCACAGGAGATAGTGTTGATCCTCGTGATGAGGTCACGCGTGTTGCGCGGCTGTATGATGTCAGTGTGCGGGTTCACGTTGCGCGTCCAGTCGATCAAGCTCTGTGGCTCAATCGAAAGCGAAACTTGGAGTGGTCCATGGAAGAGAACTACTGTACCTTTACGGTTCCCGAACTTGACGAGTATGCTGTAATCAGCATAGAGTATGGTACTTGAGTTTAGACTAATGCCATATGTTGTGGTTTTGGGGCTGAAAATTGGCCTTGCAACCACTATATACGGGCAGGAATGCTATTTTGTGCAAACTCGAACTGGTACCAGATAGCCCGATGTGAGGGATGGCCACTTTCAGCTTCCGACGTGACCCGTGGCCTACAGGGCTCCTAGCCATTGCTGAAGGATAGGCCATTCCTCTTTGTGTGAGAGCCGAAAACCGATCTGATAGCCAGGACAAACGGAAAGGGGGCACCACGCAATGTCATCTGCGTCGGCCTGTATGGGCTCGTCCAGGTCACCGTTATTCTTAAACCCTGATCTCTTACCCAGGATCAGGCAGCATATTGCGAGTCATGAGTTGATAGACAACCTCTTCTCACGACTCTCGCATGAGACAGAGCGGGACCTTCAGCAACTACTGAAAAGCAGTGGGGCCGAAAATCAGCATGCCACTAGTTCGACGGTACGCCAGATTAGGTGGGGTGCATGGTATGCGGAGCTTCAAGACGCCCACCGGGTGGGCCGCATAATCTCGCGTCTAGCCGTGTGTCATGCGGTGTCCGGCCGGCCGGATCTCGCGTCAGGCTGTGTAGCACAGATGCGGGAGGCTGCGGTGCGGCCGACAATGTGGGATAATCCCATGCAAGATCTAGTTATCGCAGCACTGGCGCGGTCGTTCTGTGTGGCCTACGATCTTCTATATGACTCCGAATGGTTGGGAGATGAATCCGAGTCAGACAGCGTGGTCGCCTCAGTGAAGAAGCGGCTCCTCGAGATGGGGGACTGGCTGGAATATTACCTCACAAAAGGTGGTCTTGGGTTGCGGCGCAATCATGACGTAATTGTTGCTTGCACTCTTGGACTAATTGCCCTCTCCCTGCGAGAGGACGAGATTTCAGAGGAATGGGCAAGTTTGGTCAGTGATCGGTTGGATACATTGCTCTACGCAGACGACCGGCATCTGGGTGAGGACGGAGATTGGTACGAGAGCTCCTTGAGGTATCAATTCTACATACTGCAGTGGTTCCATCTGTTCGCAGATGCATGCCGCAGTGTAGGCCTACGGGATTATTACGCCATCCCTAAGACCAGGCGTTTCTTCGCGGCTCTGAGTCACTTCATCACCCCAGATGGACACAACTTAGGTTTCAATGACACATCCCACGATGAAGTGATAATGCTGGGGTTGTGGCCGCTCTTAAAAGGAGCTATCGAGTATCAGGACGCAAAGTTGTTCTGCAGCCTGCAGCGTATCATTGCGAAGTTACCTGAGATTCCCTTGGTTGCAGCTGAAGCTATGCTAGCACTGGGGCAAGGCGATATTCCTTCCGAGTCGGATGCCGAAGGAAACGCCGTCGTGCACTTTCGCCGAACTGGAACGGTTGTAGCTCGTAGCGATTGGTCGGAGCGCGCATCGCTATTTGCCCTGGAGTGTGGACCCTATGTGTCCCATAACCATCTGGGCAAGGGGACTTTCGAATACTACTATGCTGGACAACCCGTGATCCTGGATACAGGTTGTGGCCATTATATGGATCGATCGCGGTGGATTGTTCCCGAGATGCACAATATCGTAGTAGTGAACGGCGGCTACAAGCCTCGTTATCCTCATCCTCTATATGGAGATCAAGGTTGGGACTTTGCTCCCAGCTTTCATGGCCGCGTTGTAGAGGTGAAGGCCAATCAACAGATGACTTTCATTAAAGTTGACTATGCGGCGTTTGCTAGAACGCCCAAGGCGATAAGAAATGCCTGGTTCGTGTCACCTGGCTATTTGCTGATTGAGGATAGAATCGAAGCCGTAGCCGGAAGGAATGCTGAGTACAACGCCTTCTTTCACGCGCACGGGTCTATACGGCGGAAAACAACGGGTCGGTGTGCCGTCGTTACTACGCCGGAAGGAATGCGTGTCCGTTTGGAGATCCTTGAGCCGAGCCAGGGCCATTTGTCCCTCGGACAGCACCCTTTTGCGATCGAGTCAATTGCTGCAGTCAAGAGTGGTGGAGAATTTCGCGTTCCACCCAGGCACATAGATACTTTAGATTATCTGGAAATACAGACTCGGGGCCAAGTGGCATGGTTTTTGGTTGCCCTTCTTCCACAAAGGTCTCAGTGCAATGCTACTAACATGAAGCTTCATGTCGTGGAGGAGTTGGATGATGGGCATCTACTGCAAGTCGAGGTCTCTGAAGACGTAAGAGATGTGTGGGTATTCCGACGTGACGGCGGTCCGATGACCGATGGTAATACAAATGTGCAGACAAACGGCCGCGTTGCTTTTGTGCGTTTGGTTAATGAACAACCGGTCTCATGGTTCATCCTAAAGGGGAAGCTACTCACCTATGGAGGGGTACCATTGATCGATAGCCCTGTTTCCACTACGTTTTTGAGTCGTTAGTCGCCGTTTCGAGCTTATAGTTATGGCCAATCACGTTCGCCCTTGTGTGTCAGACTACACGTGGTTTGTAGTAGGCGCTTCATCGACTGTTTGAGCGCACTAAAAGTGCGCACTACGAACCTTACACCAAGAACTGCGTGAAAGCGATCACGTTCTACCCTCTATAACAATGGATCCGACTTTCACGACAGTCAGTGTTCAGGGACGTGGTCAGTTGGATATCTTTTCAGTTTGCAGGTTGCCTGGCTGAATCACTAGTGTAAATACCTGATTGACGGGGTAGAAAAGGCAACGTTCAATAACACCGTGAAGAGGATAGGCAGATGAACATTGTTCTGATTATATCAGATACGTTTCGACGGGATCACCTAGGTTGCTATGGCAACCCATGGATACATACACCCCACTTAGATCGATTGGCTGAACGGGCAATCGTATTTGACCGATGCTATGCTGCATCATTCCCCACAGTGCCATGTCGTGCGGATATCCTGACGGGAAAGTACGACTTCACGTATCTAGGTTGGGGGCCTCTGCCCAACAAAGAGGCCGTCCTGGCTCAGATTATGGCTGAAGCAGGCTATTCCACCATGGGTATTGTTGACACGCCTTTCTACATTAGAAATGGCTACGGATACGATCGAGGGTTCGACGACTTCATCTGGATCCGAGGACAGCGCTATGCGTATGGGCCGGAACGCGATAATGTGACCCGCGTTTGGCGTTATGAAGAGGACTACTTTGCCCCGGCAACGCTAGGTGCCGCCGAAAGATGGCTTGAGCAACACTACAAAGAGAAGTTCTTCCTTCTTGTCGACACTTGGGATCCCCATGAGCCGTGGGATTCACCAAGCTACTATGTGGAGATCTATTGGAAGGAGTATGATGGCAAGCTCTCTCCGTGGCCCTGTTATTGGTTCTGGAAGGAAGCCGGCTTATCCGAGAACGACGTCAAAATCGCCCATGCCCACTATTGCGGCGAGATTACGATGGTGGATCGTTGGGTTGGCAGGCTTCTTGAGCGCATCAAGTCTTTGGGACTCACGGAAAACACAGCCATCATCTTCACGTCCGACCACGGATTTTACTTCGGGGAACACGGATTGTTCGGAAAAGGAATGATGAGAAGCGAACAGGGTTTCCAAGCTGGTCCCCATATGATGTTCAGGTCGCCTCAGACTGGAGATACTGCACCGGGCGTAGGCCAGTGGTATCGGTCGCCGCTCTACGAAGAAGTCACGCGAGTTCCTTTGCTCATCTATCTACCACAAGCTGAAGCAAAGCGCGTAAACGCCCTGGTGAACTTACCCGATCTGATGCCGACCATTTTAGAGCTGACAAATCTGGAGATTCCTGAGACTGTTCAGGCTTCTTCTTTGGTTCCTCTTATCCGTGGTGAACGAGGCCAAGTTCACGATTTTGTCGTTACTTCGTGGCCCCTGTATACTCCGGGACAACCGATTCGAGTGGTCGATGATTGGGAACGACTCGTTGCCGAACCGCTGCCTAGTACCGTCACAGATGGTGAGTGGACCTTACTCTATGCCACCGAGAATGAACCGGTGGAGTTGTATCATACAAATTCGGATCATGAACAAGGAGAGAATATCTTTGAAGGGAACGAGATAATAGCTCGGGAGTTGCATGCCAAGTTTGTAAGGTTGCTTGAAGAGGCGGGCACTAACGAGGTATTCCTTGCTCCACGCAGGCGGTTGCGTTAAGAACACGTGAAAGAAGAATCGCATTACAGGTGCTTAGAGTGTGCCAGGAACAGATGTGTGACAATAAGTCCGGGGGCTCTTACAATGGTGGAAAGGAGGAACGTTAACCTTTATGGCGAACCCTGATGTTGTGGCTTTCTTGGAGCCAATTCAACAAGAGACAGCGACGGAGATGATAGCTCGCCAGTTGATCGACTTGATCTCCTCGGGGGCCCTGGAGAGAGGAGACAGGCTTCCCTCTGAGCGACAACTTGCTGAACGCTTTCAGGTTGGTCGAACGACCGTGCGCGAGGCTCTAAAGCTGTTAACACTTTCGGGCCTTTTGGAAGCCAGGCGGGGCGACGGCACTTACGTGAGGAAGCAATACTGGAGCTTTATCGCCCAGCAGATCAGATGGCCGGCATTACTGCACTCCACAGAGGTCAATAAGCTTATGGAAGTGCGGACCTCGCTTGAGATTCAGAGTGCCCGGCTCGCGGCCGTTAGAGTAGCCGAAGAAGAGCTGAATAGAATCGAAGCTGTCGCTAGGGAGTTGGACGAGTTGGACGAACGAAATGTCGAGTTTGAGACGGAAATCGACCTGCGTTTTCATGACGCCATTGCTGCTGCAACTGGGAACGACTTGATGGTGGAGGTTACCTTGGCTTTAAGAGAGCCTCTTCGCAAGTACATCGAACAGTCGAATCGTATGACGGCAGATAAGTCCACCACTGTTGAAGAGCACGCAGCAATCTGTCATGCGCTTCGGGAACATGACCCTGAGGCGGCTGCGCGTGCTATGAGGGACCATCTTGACATGAGTAGGTTTCTGGCTCTACTTGGAACCGATGGTCAGGAGGTCAGTAGTGGATTCCAAGCATAGACTCCTGTGCGCCGCTCGTAAGTTGATAGACGCCCGAGGCTGGACAGGGCTCACACTACTTCTCCGCTGATGGGAGGTCATGGGTTTCTAGGGGAGTATATGGCCCATGCGCTTGCCGTACGCGGTGATCGCGTGATCATCATGGACGTGAATCAAGGAACTGAGCAAGCAAAGTGGTTGGACATTTTCACTTCATAACGTCTTTCGCTACAGTCACACAGGAGGTTAAATGATGAAAGGAATCAACCTACAACGGATTGAGGCCGAGTTGGCGGCCGGAGGTCTGGAGGTAGCCATTGTAACCTCGCCGGTAAATCTCGTTTACGTCAGCGGCGTGGACTTAGAGGATGAGGCGGCGCGTGTGTGGGACGCTCGAGTACGCAACGCTGCGGTCATAACCCAATCTGGTGAAGCCACATTGATTATTGCGGAGTCCAGCGAACACCAGGCCAAGCGCGATTCATGGATTAAAAATATTCGTCCATATACTTGGCGTCCCGGTGATACACCTGTCGCGGCCATCGTAGATGTCCTGGAGGAGATAGGCAGTACAAACGGGCAGATTGGCCTGGAACTATCCCATCTTCCTTTTTCACTCTATCAGCCTCTCGTGGAAGTATTCCCATCGGCCACCTTCAAAGACTGCTCTGAGGCGTTTGCCCGAGCCCGTAGTATCAAAACCCCGACGGAGATCAAGATGTTGCGAACCGCCATCACGGCAACCGAAAGGGCACTTACCGCCGCCTTCACCGCAGCCCATGCCGGGGATACGGCGCGGGATGTGGCCAGGCGCATTATTGATAACCTCTACAACCAGGGTGCAGACGGGATTGCACACATTTGGGTGTATGGTGGTGGTCACACGACAGACAAATTTCATCCTCCTGGCAGCGAGCGGCTTGACTCGGGAGATCTACTGAGGGTGGATATAGGTGCGCTCCTCAACGGTTATAGGTCCGATGTTGCGCGCATGGCCATCGTCGGGAAACCTAACCAGACCCAAGAGCGTATCTATCGTGGCCTACGAGAGGTCCATCGTAGGATGATTGAAGCCGTTCGTCCCGGCGTCCTTGCAGGTAAGCTAATTCAGGTGTGTAGTGAGGAGTGCGAACGACAAGACCTTCCCTTTTCCGTCGGCGGGATACTTGCTCACAGTATAAGTGTGATTACCCACGATCATCCTGTGGTCTATGAGCCAACCGACAAATGGGTTTTGGAAGCTGGGACGGTCTTGGCTATCGAACCATACACGGTGGTCGGAAACGACAAGTATGCAATAGAGGACGACGTACTGGTGACTGACGATGGCGTGGAGGTCCTTTCTAGCTACATGGACACTGAGGAGATGTGGCGAATAGCAGACTAACTATGCTTAAAGACATTGTTATTGAGACCTAACATGAATTATGACTCCCGTGGCATTCAAGCGCCGGGAGACTCTGGCTGGTCCGGGTGGGTGCCGCAAGCGGTATTTCTTCGGCGCCAGGCTAGAGCAAATCCGGGATTGAACGTCGGGGATTCGGCTTATGTCAATGTTAAGAGTTGTACGGTGGATGTAAGCTCTCACAGATTGCGAGAAGATAACAGTGAGTCAAGATAGATACATTGGTTACGGCGCACAAAGGATTCCATTGTGCATTCCCGCGGCCAATCTAGCCTTTGAGATAGGGCCAAAGGATGTGCGCATCGAACCAGAACAACGTGAGGTGATCGCAGAGGCTCTATCAAATCCGATTGGATCGCGTCCCCTATCCCAGTTGATTTCTCCAGGCCAGAAGGTCGCCATTATAGTGGACGACCATACGCGCCTAACCCCGACCCGATTGATACTTCCCTATATCCTGGATGAACTCAACCAAGGCGGCGTGGCTGACTCCAACATCGAGATCATAATCGCAAGCGGAACGCACCGATTGATGACCGCTTCGGAAAAAGAACAGAAGTATGGCGAGGCCGTTATGGCCAGGGTCAAGGTACGTGACCACGAGTGCTTGAACAACGATAAATTGCTGGACTTCGGTGTTACTGAGCGGGGAACCCACATTCTCGTCAACTCTGATGCGATGCGTGCCGATTTTCGGCTGGCCATTGGTGTTATTTTCCCCCACTTTCCAGCAGGCTGGGGCGGGGGTGCCAAGATGCTTCTGCCGGGTATTGCGGGCCAAGACACAGTAGCCCAGTTTCACATGCTTGGTTCCGTCCATCCTGACACGAGGCTGGGGCAGGTAGAAACTGTCACGCGGAAGGAGATGGAGGAATTCGCTGCGCGTGTCGGACTTCACTTCATCTTCAATGTTGTATTAGATAAAGACGGGCGAATCCTCCGGGCCTTTGCGGGTGATTCTGTGAAAGCCCATCGAGCCGGGGTCGAGTTTGCTAAAACGATCTACGAAGTTGAGGTGAATGAGCCAGCTGACCTGGTAATCTCAAGTACCAGTCCCATTGATCACGACTACTTCCAGGTAATGAAGGGTCTTTACAGTGCTGAGGTGTGTACCAAGCCGGGTGGAGAGATCATCCTCGTCAGCTCAATCTATGAGGGTATGGCGGCTACACACCGGGAGGCCTTGCAGGTCACCCTGCTGTCAATGGAGGAAGCCATAACCCGGATCCGTCGCGGCGATTTTGAGGATAGTGTCGGGGCTGTGATCGCGACCTATCAGATCAAGCTTCGTAACAAGTTCGACATTTCTGTTGTGTCCGAGTTTCTCCCGCCGGAAGAGGCTCGACTTCTCGGCGTGCAATTGTACAACGTTCCAGGCGAGCTTCAATCTCTCATTGACAGCCGTCTACAAAACGGCCCTCATTTAAAGATTGGCTTGTTGCATCAATCGACTGAAGTTCTACCCCGAGTGCTAAATGCTGGGTAGCATAACAAAGTCTTGGCATTTACAATGAATACCCCGCCAAAAATGGCCACGATAGGGCTAAAATGGTTCAAATGTCAACTTTTTGTTATGCTACCAAATGCTGAGATCCCATAGTCGTTGATTAGGAAAGAGAACCAAATAACTGTCCGATTTCAGGCTATACGATTATGCTCAAATTGGACGCTTATTGGGCTTCTAGCCTAGTACATTGTAAAGTAGATTTTGAAACGCAGTTCAATTCAGGTATACTACCTCGTGAATAGATTAGGGAAGTAAGGAGGTAGTTGTGCCTAAGAAACAGTATCGTGTTCAACTGACCAAAGCTCAGCGCGAGACGCTGCAAGAGTTGAGCGGCGGCGGCAGTATCAAAGTCCGTACATATAAGCGAGCCCGCATTCTACTATTAGCGGATGAGGCAGCCCCAGGTGGCTGTCAAAAGGACCAAGAGATCGCTACCCGGGTGGGTGTTTCGCTGCCGACCATCTATCGGGTGCGTAGACGCTTCGTCGAAGAGGGTCTAGAATCAGCTCTGACCGAGAAACCACGTCCTGGGGCGCCTCCGAAGTTTAGTGGCCAAGAGAAGGCCGAGATCATAGCTTTGGCTTGTTCTGAGCCACCGGAAGGCCACAGCCGCTGGAGCTTGCGTTTGCTCGCTGATAAGTTGGTCGAACTGGAGCTCATTGACAGCATCTCGCATGTTAGCGTCGAGCAGGTATTAAAAAAAACGAACTTAAGCCTCACCTCAAGAGGCAGTGGTGCCTCGGAAAGCTAACTACGTACTTTCTATGGCATATGGAAGACATGTTGCATCTGTACGAATTGCCCTATGACCCGAAAAGGCCGCTGATCTGTGTTGACGAACGTCCGTGTCAACTGATCGACGATATCCTGGTACCGCTGCCGATGGAGCCTGGTCAGTCGAAGCGGGAAGACTATCACTACCAACGCAACGGGGTGTGCACGGTCTTCATCGCCTTCGAGCCGCTCAGGGGTCGGCGCTGGGTTCAAGTGCGCAAGCAACGGACCAAAAAGGACTATGCTGCCTTTATGCAAGACCTGGCCCAACACTATCCCCAGGCAGACCAGTTGGTCATCGTTCAAGATAATCTTAACACCCATTCGCCCGGTTCCTTCTACGCCGCCTTTACGCCGGAGCAGGCCTTTGCCCTGGCGCAACGCTTCGAGATGCATTACACACCCACCCAGGCCAGTTGGCTCAATATGGTCGAGATTGAACTGTCTATCCTTTCCAAGCAGTGCCTGGACCGACGCATTGGCGACATGCAGACCCTGGAACGGGAGGTGCTGGCTTGGGCCAAAGAACGTAACGCCAAACGGGCCACCGTGCACTGGCAGTTCACCCAGAGTAAGGCACGCGATAAGTTTAAAAGGTTCTACCCTATTGGCCAGAATTAACTTTACAATGTACTAGGCCTAAGTATACATTAATCATCGAGAGGAGTAGCAGAATGGAAGTTGGATGCGCCGCTTTATACCCAATAACGCGTTACGGATTCCCTTACACCTTTGATAACTATCTCTGTGCTATTCAAGAGATGAGTGAGGCAGGTTTTCAGGCCATTGAACTTGAGGTCGATGTCGATTTAAACCTAGCTACATACCGCACACGAGTCGACGAAGTACAGCGTGTATTGAAGGAAAATGACGTTTCCTTCTCCGCTATCATAGGTGTAGTGCAACAAGCCTTCTCGGTGAACGAAGAACTGGCTGATTGCACGGCTGAACGCTTCAGCCAGCTTTGCGACCTGGGTATTCAGTTGGAGTGCTCCACCATAGTGATCTGCGCGTATGTACCAGACGAGTTTGAGAAGATAGTAGGGACGGAATTATACCCTGGCAGTCCTCCGTTAGAGATCGGGTTACCAGATAACTTCAGTTGGAAGCGGTTTTGGGACAATGCCGTTTCTCGCTTCGCCGAGATGTGCCGTATTGCAGGGGAACGAGGACAACAGTTGGTGATCGAGAACCGCGTCGGTGACTTCGTGAGTACAAGTGACGGGGTCTTGAGGTTGATTGAAGAGGCCGGCGAGCCAAACGGAGGCGCGCTGTTGGATGTGGCTCATACCCACGCCAGTAAAGAGCCTTTAACACTGGTGATTGCCAAAATGAGAGACCGGCTTATGTACGTTCACTTGGCAGACAACGACGGCAGCGCACCGCATCATTGGCCCGTAGGGCGTGGCAATATAGACTTCGAACACATTTTCCAAACCTTACATAATGTGGGATACGGTGGATATGTTAACGTTGACTTTGGTGGCGTATCGCCTGATCAGATTTGGGAAGAAGTCAAACGGGGACGCGAATATTTTGTGCGTTGCCTGGCTAAACTAAAGTAAATGGATACAGAACACCATTTCGGGGCACGCCACGGATGGGGATCTCGTAGTGAATAATATAGCGAGTCTATCATCTACCCAGTTCATAGGACTGGCGCGACTCCTGGATCTCACAGGTGTCGGGCCACAGCAAGTGGTGTCCCAACGTCTCCTCGAAAAATGGGCCGTTGATCTGAGACCAGGGGATATCGCTCTGCTCTGGACTGGCTTCAGCGAACGATACTGCGAAAGGTCAGACTTCTTGCGTTGGAGCCCTCGGTTTGACCTCCAGAGCCTCGAGTGGTTGCTGGATTGTGGAATCAAAATGCTTGTGACTGACGCGTCTGGTCTTGAGCCGCATCTGTGGGATGACCATCTTCCTTCTTCGGTCGATCCATTCCTTGCAACTCGAGGCGTCCCGGCAGTTGTGTGTGCGACGAATCTATGGCTCCTGCGAAAGGAGAAGTGCTTGTTATCTGCTCGCCGATTCCACACTACGCAGGGGGATCAGTCGTGATTCAGGCTGGCGGGTAAACGCTCTAGGAATTCTTACTAATGCCGGAGCCAGCCGACGGGGTTACATACCGTCAATTACTGCGTTTCTTTCTGCCCATAGGTACGACGCCTTTTCTGATCGCTTCAACTCGCTCCCTGATGAACGCCGCACTTGCCCGTTTGCCCTTACCGGAACTCAGTCTCGCTGTTTTCAGTGTTGTCGAAAGTCTGACGAACACGGTCACGCCTCTAGATACGCCGGTTCGCGAAGCCGTGGTTTCCTTAGTCGACGACCCCAGGAGTTTCCGCATAGTGATGAAGTTTGCGTGGAGTTTGTGCGGACTCCTCTTGGCCATTTTACTGCTTTTGGGGTTCACGTCCGCAGGTAGCTGGGTTCTGCGGAATGGGATGGGGCTCAACGAGCCCAGGCATATCTCTTTGGCCTATATGGCCATGCGCATCACTTGTTTTCTTCCTATTGTGGTTACCTTCCGCAGTGGCGCTCACGGGTTGGCAATCGGTCTTGACAAAACAAGAATTTTGCCTGTTGGAACCGTAACCCGTTTCATCGCGGTTTTTCTGTTTCTCTGGTGGGCTGTCCGTACGCAGGGCATGTTGGGTGTCACAGCTGCGAGTTTAGCTTGGACGGTTGGCATCGGTATCGAAGGGCTTCTTGTTGTTGGTTATCTTGTCAAGCGCTTCGGGTCCCTGAACCGATCTGCTGAGTGGATGCCGCACCGCAACGAGCGCAATCTGACAATCGTCGACATTACAAAGTTCTCTGCGCCATTGGTAGTGATGGCAGTTCTGACACAGTCGTTACAGCCGGTACTCCAAAGTGGTCTGGCTCGGAGCGCTTCGCCGACTCGCTCACTCGCGGCCTATGGCGTAGCTTGGGGAGTAGTGCTTATTATCATCAGTCCCATTCGTTTCTTGCGCCAGTGCTCCCTTATGTACACGAAAGAGATGGATGACCCAAACTGGAAGACGGTCAAGCGATTCTGTCTGGTCGTTGGCTTTATGGCTGCGGGACTGATCCTCACAATGGCGGCAACCCCCATAGGTTACTGGTTTCTGCGCCGAATCATCGGCGTACCAGCACCTGTTGCCCAGATGGCCCTGCCAACGTTAGGTGTCTTTGCCCTCCTTCCTCTTATGCGCGCTTGGCGGGAGGTCTACTGGGGTATTCTCATACGGCAGCGCAGCACATCCATAATCGGTGGTGCTAAAGTAGCCAACCTTGCTGTGGTTGGAGGTATCATCCTGCTTGTCTTCGGCTCCCTTCACGCAGGGTTGTCCATTCCGCCAAGTGCAGTAGGGGCCTTGGTCTATACGTTTGGTGAGGGGCTTGAATCAGTGATCATTTGGCTCCATGCTGTCAACCGTGTCAGGGCATCTCTGGAGGTCACTGCGTAGGGGTGAAATCCTTGGTGGGGCGGTTTGCGCCGCACAGTTTGGGATATATTCTTAGATCTCCAATGCGTGAACGGCAGAGCAGCTATGAAGTACAGTAATTTCTATGACCTTTCGCAAACAAGTATTCGGAGGCTGGCAGTGACAGACCAAGCCTATTTAGTCGTTTGCAACGGGACCGTGTTGATGCCCTATAAAGAGATCAAGGATGGTATGGTCATTGTTCAGGGTTGCAGGATCGTGGATGTGGGGCAGCGTGGGCAGATCCAGGAACCAGTCGATGCTGCAATTGTTGACGCCGAAGGACACTATATCGTGCCAGGGCTTATTGATATTCATGTCCATGGCAGCAAGGGGGCGAACGTCTTGGACGCGTCTCCAGCGGTATTGGAGAGGATGAGTAAATTCCTCGTTACTCGTGGTGTGACTGCCTTTGTTGCCACGATGAGCACAGCGCCGGTAGACCACTTCCTGGCGAGTCTTGAGTGTGTACGCAGTGTGAAGCGCAATGGGGGTCTCTCCGGTGCGCAGGTTTTGGGTGTTCACCAGGAGGATCCGTTCCTCAACCCTGCCCAGAAGGGGGCCCACCCCGAAAGCCTGCTGCTCCTGCCAACCTCAGAGCATTTCAAGCCATTCCTCGAATACGTCGATGTTCTGATGATCATGACGCTAGCTCCTGAGCTTGACGGTGCAGTTGGCTTGATTCGGGCGCTATGTGATGCCGGCGTGATTGCGGCAGCCGGACACACAAACGGCATCTATCGTGAGTTCGTGCCGGCAATCGACGCTGGTCTGAGCCACACAGTTCACTGCTTCTGTAATATGAGCACGCTGCGCCGAGAAAATCTGAAGCGTGTCGCAGGCGCTGTAGAGACCGTCCTTTACGGCGATCGAGTCACAACCGAGTTGATTAGCGATGGATGGCATGTCGGTGACTGTCTGATGAAGCTGGCCCTGAAGGTCAAGGGCCCGCAGCGTGTCTGTTGGGTCACCGACGCGATGTCGGCCACAGGCATGCCGCCCGGACGTTACTTTGTCAGGGGAGTCGAAGTGCTCGTTGAGGAGAAAGGTATTGCCCGTTTGCCGGACAACACAGCCTATGCCGGCAGCCTCACGACGCTTGATGTCTGCGTTCGGAACGGCATCCAACGTATCGGTCTGAACTTGTGTGATGCGGTGTGCATAGCAACTCTGACTCCAGCCGCAATTGTGGGCGTCGACGACCGCAAGGGGAGTCTCGAAGCAGGAAAGGACGCAGATATCGTTGTAATGGACGCTAATGCGAATATTCGGTTGACAATAGCGTGTGGCTGCGTAGCGTACCGCGGTTGGTGACTTTGTGCAACTTGCCAGATCAGCTCTTTGACGACGCGCCTTCGCAATGGTCATACGTCTTGCGTGAATTACTCAGGTTTCTGGTCCCTGACGGGATTTCAGACACGCTTTGGGGGAGTCAACCCCTTGGAGGTCAATAGAAGCATGAAAGATATAATAGCAGAACGAGTGACCGGAATTGAACCACCTGCTGTGGCCCATGTGCTGGACAAGGCACGCCAGCTTGAAGCTCGAGGTGCTGAACTGACCTATCTGGTGCGCGGTGAACCCGACTTCGACACTCCTGCTCACATTCGCCAGGCCGCTATCGAGGCGTTGCAAGCGGGACATACCCATTATGCTCCCACGCAGGGTATCCCTCAGTTGCGTCAGGCAGTGGCGAATCGCTTGTGGCGCGACTTCGAACTCTCCATAGACTCTGACGACGAGGTCATCATCACTACAGGAGCCACTATGGGCATTTACCTGGCCATCCAGGCGATAATCGATCCTGGGGACGAGGTAATCATTTTCAACCCAGTCTACGATCCCTACCCTATTGTCGTACGTATGGCGGGTGGTGTGCCTACCCAGGTCCCTACGCAGGAACAGAATGGACATTTTTCAGTGTTCAGAGAAGTGATTGAGGGGGCCCTAACGGAGCGTAGCAAAGCGATCCTAATTAACAATCCGTGGAATCCGACGGGTAGTGTAATGAGCACTGACGAACTGCTCAGCTTGGTTGACTTGGCTGAGACATATGACTTGATCCTGATAGCTGATGAAATCTACGAGAAGATCACCTTCGATGGACACAAGCATCACGGGTTGGCCTCCCTCTCTACTGAGGCACGTGCCCGTACCATCACTGTCAACAGTTTCTCCAAGACCTACGCTATGACCGGATGGCGTTTGGGTTACAATATTGCGCCACCGGCCATAACCCGAGCTATGCTGCGCATCGCACAGCAGTTCAGCCGCTCGGCAGCGACCTTCGTTCAGTTTGCGGGGGTAGCAGCGTTAGATGGTCCTCAGGATGCGGTTGATCTTATGGTAAACGCATACGCGCGTCGCCGTGAGTTGGTCACCCACAGCCTCAGTCATATCGACGTCATGACTTTTCATCCCCCGGAGGGCACGTTCTTTGCCCTTGTGGATGTACGCCCCTTTAGGAAGAGCTCGCAGAGCGTAGCTGACTACCTACTGGAGCAGGCCAACGTAGTGACTATTCCTGGAAGTGTATATGGCCTGGCCGGCGAAGGCTACATAAGGCTGTCATTCGCCTACCAGGAGGATACCTTGCATCGAGGAATCGAGGCCATTGTCAGGGCTCTGGGGCAGCTATGACAACCGAGACCCTGATCTCCAAGCGTGGCACTGAGAAGCCATGTTGCATTTACTGTGACACATCAACTCTAATCGTCCCAGGTGCCGGGGTGTAAGCACTTTCCCTCAGCGGGTGATACCGGTGCTTGAGCTAGGTGCAAGTGCTGGTCGTTAACGTAACGGTTGTGCAATCAGAGGCCGAATCGTCGAAAACGGCCTAAAAACACAAAACTCGAACCTTACCAACTGAATCCCGTGCTGCTATACTCATAGTCATTCCATCGCTGGAAGGGACATGATCATGAGCAGCGACGAAGTGGACGTTCAGCATACCCAACACGCCTTTCTGGTTGCCTGGGGGCGTTTTGCACAAGAGATTGGCTTGATCGAGCGCATCCAGGCGGTCAAGTTGAAGCAAAAAAAGTATTGATACAGTCCTCAGACCAAAGTATTGGAGTTTCTGGTGGCTACTCTGGCCGGGTTGAAGTATCTGCAAGATATCAGTCTGGCTGCCCACCCGCTAGACAAAGATCCGGTTGTGGCCGAAGCTTGGGAACAACCGGGCTGGGCGGACTACACCGGGGTGAGCCGGACATTGAGTGCGCTCAGTTGGGAAGAAGCATACCAACTGGCTGATGTCTTACAGTCCGTGAGTTGGCCGTTCCTGGAAGCGGAAATCCAGCACATCGTCTGGCAAGGGAAACGTCTCTGCTTGGATGGTGACTTGACCGGGCTACCTGTGTCCAACGCCAGTCACACGTACCCCAACGCTGCCTTTGGGCACATGGATGACGAAATCCGCTTGGGTTACCAGGCGGCTATGGTAAGTCTGGAGAGCCCTACCTATGGGCGGCTCTGGTTATCCATTGCCCATCATCCTGGGGACACCGTTTCCTGTACACAAGCTCAAGCCCTGGTGCTGGCGGCAGAAGCGCGTACCGGGCTGCGTCCCTGGCGCCGCACTGAGTTACTGAGGCAACGCCTGCAAGCCCAGGCGGAGCAACTAGCCACGCTTGAGAAGCGACTACAAACCCAACGCCAGGCTGTGGCGGACGCCCAAGCCCAACTGGCAGTCACCTGTCAGCAGGAGCAAGAACGTCAGGACACGCTGAAAGAGTTGGAGCGGCACTATCAGGTCCATCAGCGCCAGGAACGTCCCCACAGTCACCTGGCCCAGGCACGTCAGCGCTTCCAGACCATGCAACGCCGCCGCAGTCGCCGGGAACAAGCCCTGCAAGCAGCCCAAAGACGGCTGGCGAAGACCAGAGTGCGGCTGAGTGAACAGCAGGCCGAGTGGACGCGCTTGCAGGAGCGGCTGGAGCGTTTCGAGCAAGACAACATGGCCAATCCCTCTCCGGTCCAGGCAGAATTCCGCCTGGACGCAGGCTTCGGCACGTACGAGAATGTAGCCTTACTCACTGAAATGGGCTACGAAGTCTACACCAAGCCCCACAATCATCAGGTCGTGCGCCACTTGAAACGCCGTGCCGGCGAACAGGCTGACTGGACACGCGTGGGCGCCAATGCTGAAATGATGGTCTGGCGTGACCTCCAGCTTAAACACTGTCCCTATCCTGTGGACATTGCCTTGGAGCGTTTCCCTGGCCTGTCCGGCCAGGACAGGCTACACCGGCAAAACGCTCAAGCATAGCGCTTTGCTGCACTTTGGGGCCGATCCCGTCACTCAGGATTTACCCGCCTGGTTCGAGCACTACAACGGCCGACAGATCATCGAAGCTGGGATCAAAGAAGGTAAACAGGTCTTCTATTTGCACCACATCAAAGTCCGTTCGGAACCAGCCATTTATCTCCAGGAGTGTTTGGTGATCTTTGCCGCCAACTTCATCCGTTGGGCAAGCCACTGGTTAGCCGAGCATGCACTGCCTGCTCCCAATAGCCTGGATGTCTCAACGCTGGGCATCAAGAAGCAAGTGCATGTCGCCGCTCACGTTTCTGCCCAAGTGAGCCGGGATTCAAAAGGTTGGTTGTTAAAGTTCAGCGAGCACAGTGTCTTTGCAGGCAAGGTGCTCAAGCTACCCGGCGACAGTGATCTACCGCCACACGAGCCAAAACTTTCGTTTTTATGCCGTTTTCGACGAGTCGCCATCTGGTTGCACAAAACTTACGCTAACTGATGCGATTACATCCTCGACGACCAAGCATGATCTAAACGCCAGAATGTTTCTCCCAAGACTTTGCAAAGCGCTTGACCTGCCGTCGTATGTGCCACGCGTCTGGGTCTGCGGCGGCCCGGCGGTGTTTAAGCAATTGAAGCGCATCTTGGACTGAATATCCTTGCGCGATCAAGATTGCAGCCGCCATGGCAACTGAGCGATGCACCCCGCCAGTGCAATGGGCGTAGACCTTACCACCTGCCCCCAATACCTCGAGGGCAGCGATTACCCCTCGCCGCAGAGTTTTCAGCGGGATTGGCAAGAGTAGAAAATCAAACGTAGGCAGCCAAAGATTTCGGATAGGAGGATGGTGCCGGTCCGGATATGGCCAGCGGTAGATACGCATGTTGAGCACCAACTTCACACCGAGTTCACGCAACGTGTCATAGTCTTCAGGGTGCGGCGCGGTTCCAACATACAGTGAGTCAGTGATAGCTGAGAAGTTCACAGCACAATGCCTTCAGTGAATATGTAGCCAGGTTTCCATCTATATCCCTAAGTACCCCCTTGGGCAAATCAGAAACGCCGCCTATTTGACCAGGCGGCGTGCTCATAGGATAGTAGGATATTACCAAATAGATAGAGAGGCGTGCTAGCACTTGCCTTGATCAGAGAAGGCCCCTCGGTCACGCGAGGGGTTTTCACTTTCCCAGTATACCACATGTGACCACAGGTTTCAACAGTTTTATTTGCCTTGGTAGGGCCATGTCAAAGTCATGCTGGGCGATGACACCTTTCCTGAACGGACTTGATCCAGCAGGGTCGGCGGACGGGGTGTTTGAGTAAATCCGGTGGGCCTGTTGTCGGACATCGGCATGTCTCACGCCAATGATCAAGTTTAGCCTACGTGCGAGGCCTTCGACTCTCGACGAGGGCAATTGACGCCATTGTACCGCATGGGATATAATATGTCTAGCCGGGTCGTTAGACCGCAAATGCGGTCGACTACATAGTTGGGCCACCTTTGGCTGATGCATAGATGAAGAAGCCACATCCTCCGAAATGGAGAGGTTCCCGCGAGCTTATCCTTCCACGATGGGCAATTCCCTTCGTCTGGGCAGTCCTGGTACTGGCAATCCAGGTCCTCCTGCCGTGGGCCATTGCCAAGATTGGACCTCGCTTGGGTTGGTCTGAAGTAGCCCCCGGGAGATGGAATATCACCGGCCTCATCGTAGTCGCCATCGGTCTTGGGTTGTACGTTTGGTGCCTCGCTGTCCATTTCATCGACTACCCGGCTTCGGTCCGCGTCGGCTTTTCTCCGCCACTTCTGGTGGTAGCCGGGCCTTACAAGTTCTCTCGGAACCCAATGTACCTGTCCGCCCTCATCGCATGGCTCGGATGGACCATCTTCTACGGAAGTCCTTCGATCTTCGTGGCCCTGGTGCTTCTCTGGTCAGTGTTTGCTTTTCGCGTGATCCCCTTCGAGGAGCGCCAACTCCAGGCAATGTTTGGTGACGATTACCTCGAATACAAGCGTTCAGTCCCTCGATGGATGGGGCGGGTCTGACCGGGCTTCGCTCATCAGGTCTTCGGCGGCGCAACCACTGGCTGAAGCTGACCCGCCTGCCGGCCGGATTTTTGAAAGGTGTCTTGTCTGGGCACCAGGGGAGGAGATTGGTCATAAACTGGCAAAATTATATGGTGGTTGATCCGGCCGTCTGCCACGGAAGAGCGTACATTAGGGGCACGCGCATTATGGTATCGGTCGTGCTGGACAACCTGGCTGCCGGCCTTATGCCGGATGAGATCCTGCATAGCTTCCCATCGCTGACGCGGGAGGCGGTGCGGAGCTGGCGCGAGAGCGCGTGGTCGCTATGCCGGCGTAGGGCGGTCCAATGAAATGGGCGCGTTCAAAATGGGTTGGTAGGGGCAGGTCTTCCCCAGAGGGGACCTGCGGGTGCACCTGCCCTGGACACCCGCAAGGGGTGTCCCTACAACCCATTTTGAACACGCCCAAATCACTTCAGGTGGGTGTTGGCAGCTCTCCCACGCAAAGGCCAGCAGGCGAGACACGCTCGGTTGGGACAGACCTGACTGTCGGGCAGCTACCTCCTGGCTTGCTCCCTGTTGGTGAGCCGTCAAAGCCTGGCGTTCCTGGCCAGTGAGAACGGCAACCAGGTTTGCAGGTAGCTCATGAGGAATGAGTGGCGTTTGGGAGTAGGCTCTTTTCTCATAAGGCTAAGAATGTGGTAGTGCTTGGCTCGGGAACGGGTATCTAATTTGCCGTCGACACTCGATCCTCTTTTGCGGTATTGGGAGATCGCGTATTTGGCTTTGACCACGAGGTGACTTGCCGGGCAGTTGCAGTCTGATAGCTGCTTCACGCCCCTCCTGGGCCAGGTCTTCGGCACGCGGTGAGAACTGCCTGGCTCTTCCCTTAATAGCCCCCTCCACTTGATCGAGTCTGGTCAGCTCCTCTCGCTCGTGCAGATGCTAACCAGCATAGCCCATCATCAGTTCCATGGTCAAACCCAGTCAACTGGTCGGGGCCAGAACACTAGTTGGGACTGAGGTTAAGGGCGAGCGTAGCGAGGTGCTATCTTGACCCAATGAACAAGCTAGAGCCGCAATTTGCGGCCCTGTTAATTACGCTTGGGAGGCAAGTTGGGCTGGTGAGCCGATGAAGAAATCCAAGGGAAAGAGATGAATGGCTACCTCGCCACAAAGATGCGGCACCAGGCGGCGACCTGATTTTGGAGTTCTGGGTTTACACTTCCTGCTCACTTTTCAGGGTAATGGCGATGTCTCTGCACAACGCTGAACTACATCGCGAACTGCTTCGACAACCTCTTGAGGCTGATCGAATTGGATGTAGTGCCCTGCTTCTTGAAGAGCTCTAAACTCGCTGTTCTCGCTAAGTAATGTTAGCTCTTGCTGTAATTCGAGCCACACTTGCTGTAGATCCTGGGAGGATCGCGCTGCTGCAAGTACGATCAAAGGGATGTCGCCCAAGTATTCATACTGTCCCGCTTGTGCTAGTGTGTTTGGCGCTTCGACAGTTTCATCAAACCACGCCATACTTGATTCAGGCAAGAATGCCTGTGTCGGATTATAAACATCGGGTGATAGGTTATATACATTGCCTTTGAAGCGGCCTGGCATTCCCAGATGAGACGAAAGCAGGATCAATGGCCTGATTTGTTTGCCTGGAATCTCTTTCTCAACGCCATACTCGGCGAAGTGTGTGAGCATCTCAGGATGGCTCGAGTCGACCAGCACCATGCCGCACACGTCATCGGGATTTTGTCCCGCAAATATTCTTACATATGCGCCGCCAAATGCATGTCCTACCAGCACATAGGGGCCATCTTCTCCAGCCATATCCAGTACAGCGCCGAGCTCGCTGGCAATCATCTCGCCATCTCTTGGGAGTGGTCCCGGTTCACTCCACATGATCCCAGCCCTATCATAGCTGCATGCGCGTGTAAATTTCCCTATTTCGCCCTGGACAGAATCCCAGCTTAACGATCCATACTGATCAAGGTCGGCTTCAAAAACCACCGTTGGGCTCCCGGCTCCCACACAGTACAAATGGAGGTCATGCGTATCGAGGCTGACCATTTTGCCTGGTGGAGGATATTCAGCCCGGTATTTGCTCCGAGTGATAGACTCTCGAACCAGCAAATAGGCAATTAGAGCCAAGAAGAGACATGGCCCAACTAACAATACCCGTCCACTCCAACGAAGTATGGCAATTAGTAATCTTCTCACTCTCATTCTATGCCGCCTAATCATTTTCTTGATATTCTACTTCCTGGCCTCCGGGCCAGGGTGGACGATCATCCCTCCTACGCCCAGTGCCTGCCCAGTGCGCCGGTACGTGTTGGTGCCCCAGGCACTCATTTGCACCGCTTTTTCGATCGCCACCAACACATCAGGAATAATATTCCAGGAATGGCGATTATC
>CAYTNQ010000042.1:0-28473 GCA_964439175.1 uncultured Anaerolineales bacterium
TCCAGCGAATCTGGTGTCCCCAGATGGTCTGTCTGCGGATGACCGAGAAGGGCATGTCGGAGAGGCCATCCTCGAGCTGAACGGCGGGCACCGGATTGGTGAAGGTCTCGCCGCCGTCCGTGGACTTGACGACCATGAGCTGCGAGTCGAACTCAAACGGGACTTCCCAGGCAGCCTGGTTCTGGCCGTTGGCGAAGTGGACGTACAGGGTGCCATCGGAGGCTACCTCGGGGATTGAGAACTGGTCCTCGTCGCACTCGCCGGCCGGCCCCGTTTCCTGGAAGGTACAGAAGTCGGGGTTGCTGCCCGATATCTCCTTCGGCTCGGACCAGGTGAGGCCGCCGTCGTCCGAGTAGCTGAGGAAGATAGGCGAGTCGGTATAGCTGCCTTGCGGCCCATTTTTGAAGCGGGTGGCGGTTAGATAGGCCCGGCCATAGTGGGGCGAGTCGGGGTCATTATCTACCGTGATCCACTCTTTGTCCCAGAAGACAGCGTTATTGGCGGGTCCGATGCCGGCGCCCTGGCCCTTGAAGACAATGACCGGCTCGCTCCAGGTGACGCCATCATCGGCCGAGTGGCTGACCGAGACGTCGCCCTGGGCCACCCAAAAGCCGCTGGCGCCGCCTACGTTTTCGAGCTGGGCCATCAGCACCATCTCGTGTTTCGCGTCGAAAGCCGGCGAAGGATCGCCCGCACCGTTGCCGGTGCGCATGGGAATCTGCCCGTCGATCCAGGTCTCCCCGCCGTCAAACGAGGTGAAGAAGCCGGTGGGTACGATCGCCTGGCGCGTGCCATTGGCGTTGTTGAAGCGGTAGTAGTAATCGTTGGAACCGGCGACCAGGTGATCCGAGTCATTGGGGTCAACGGCAATGGCGATTTCGTTGTCCGGCGCGAAGTCCTGGCCGAACTCTTCTACATTACAACTCATGTCCACTGCGGCACTTGGGTCGCCTGAGCTCTCGCAGCGGAAACGCTCAATTTGCACTTTGCTGAACTGGCCACCGGTCATGCCCTGTCCGGAGCCTAGATCGAACTGCTCGGGGGCCGGCAGCCATTTCAGGCGGAACAAGTCCCCGGTGTTGGGTTTATCGCGCGCTACCGCGCTCGACGCCAGGGTCCCAACCGAGATCACAACCAGGGCGACGACGATCAGCATCCGTATTGAAATCCCCGTTATCCGTTTCATGCTAAACTCTCTCCAATCGAATGGGTTGGGTGTGACTAAAATTAGTATAGTCAAACCCAAATGGTTTATACTGGTGGTTTGTGGTGGTACGTCAAATTTCTATTTCAGTTTGGTGTGCCTATTGCATCACCCCCTTTCGCGTTGATTTTCCTCTCACTGTGGTCAGTAATGGTAACTACTCAGCCGGATGTGTCGATTGAGGGTATAACGATGTTTTAGATGATAAAAGTCTATTTACACAGAGGCAGAAAAACTGCCCAAAATACATCCAATCATGTCAGATTTGTATCTTCTCAATATCTTGGGGTAGGGGCAGGTCCTGCGCCTGTCCCGGCGGGCAACCGCAAGGGTTTGCCCCTACTTTTTGAGAAGATACTCAGATTTCAAGTTTTAAGGAAACGGTTTTTCCCTCAATTCTTACTTCTGGGGTGGGGCTTCGGTGATCTCAAAACCCATAGCCTCCAGCTTCGCCAGCATGCCCGGCGTGACGACAGCCTCGACGATGAAACCGCCTGACAACGATTCTTCGCCCGGTGGTCGCTTGGGATCAGGCATCACCCTGACGATGTCCAGGTGCATCTGGCGTAGTTGCTTGACCTCCAGCGAGGATCTGGCACGGATGATGACCATCCTCAACTGAGGCCCTTCAGGGGCTGGCTCTTGAGATGGCGCTGGGGCAGGAGTCATAGTACCCCCTGTACTCGGTGTCAAAGCCGGCAACCGGGCCGGAGTCACGAGTGGGCGGCGTGTTGCGCTGAGCTCAGTGGTCATCGCAGGACCAGAGCCGCCAGGTGGTGTCAAAGCCGGCGCTGCGTGAGTGACCTCCAGCGGGATAGGCGTCTCGGTGGGTTCAACCGTCACTGAAGGCATAGGGCCACAACTGGTGATAGCGGTCGCCGCCAAAAGCAGCACAACTGCCAACAGAAATCTCATCCGTTTTCCTTGCCGCCCAAGGTCCCTCCCGGTTTCAGGAACCCTGGTAGGGGCGAGGTGACCTCGCCCCTACCTCCCGAACATGGGTGGGATTACTGTCCCAGATAATCCATCACCCGATCCATCACCAGCGTTCGGTTGTCAGCCGTATCAATGGCCTCGAAGCCGAAGCCGAGGTAGACCGAGTAGGGCGTGCGGATGGCCGGTCCCTCCGGGAAGCCGGCGCCTGAGATGCGCGCCCAGTTGTTGAAAGCGCCACTGCCCGGGGCCGTGCTGACCGCCCACGGCCCCATGCCGGCCTCAAAGTCCTCCAGCGGATAGCCGGCGAGCTCGATGTCGTCCACAAAGACGCCCAGATTCTGGGTCGCCCAGTCGGTGGCGTAGCTGATGTAGAGTTCAACCGTCTTACCGGCGTAAGCTGACAAGTCCACTTCTACCTGGTGCCAGCCGCCGCTGTTGCCAGTGAAGGCGTTCCAGGCGCCGGTGGACCCTGTCGGATTGCAGGCAGCGTCCATGTAGTGGGCCAGGAAGGGATGGATCTCGTCCACCCAGCCGGAAGCGCAGCTATCGCCGGTGTTCGTGGTGGTCAGGCCGTTCAGGTCAGGCAGCGTCGTCCACGCGTCTGTACCCGCTTCGCTGACCTCGACGAAGGCATAGTCCCAATTGGTCTCAATGTCGTAAGACACCCAGAACTTCAACGTGGGCGAGCCTGGGGGCAGCGTGAAAGTACCCCCCAGCCGCTTGTAAGCCGAGTCGGCCATCTGGCTGTAGACGTAGTAGTTGCCAGAGTGAGGATCGAAGGGACCGCCCGGACGGACGTAGCGGGCGGCTATGGCGTTATCGAAATGGGGCAGGAAATGGCTGGTTGCCAGGAAGGTGTCGGCGTAGGCCTGGTTGTCGGCACCCCCTTTGCCGTGGATGCTGAAGGTCAGGCCATCGAAGACCGGATCGCCAGCCTCGCCCCGGACGTCAAAGGGCAGGCCGCTGGCCGGGTCCATGCCTCCTTCTTCTATGTGCATAAAGGCGCCCAGGTAGTACTGGAAGAAGTCGTCGGGGTACTGGCCGTAGACGGCCGCCAGCCAGGCCAGATCCTGGCCGGTGGCGAACAGTTTGCCGCCGTCGTAGTTGATGAAGTCCCTGAAGCTCAGAACTTCCTGCTCCTGGGTGTCCAATCCGAGAGGCACAGTGGCGGCATAGTCGTCGCCGGTGTACCAGATGGCGACGTTGTAATGAGACAAGGCCTCAGCGTTTGAGGGGATGCCCTGCGCATCCACGTCCCAGACGTCGTAGGCGTAGCCGGCCGCATCGAGCGCGTCCGTGTAGTACTCCAGATAGTGGGGCTTGTTGCCGGGGTGGTAGGTGGGATAATTGCCGCTGTAGTCCTCGGCGGCCACCACCAGGATGGGATTGCCCGTGGCGCTGGCCACGCTGTAGCTATAGGGGCCGAGCTGGCTGTCGCCCCCGGTAATCTGGTAGATCACGCTGTCGCCTTCGCCCTGGCCGCTGATGACGGCCTGGTACTGGCTATAGTAGACGCCGGATTTCTCGTTGTAGATAGTGCCCAACTTCTCGGTAAAGCCGGCCGTCTGCTCGGGGCCGCCGTTGATGCTGTAGGTGAGCGTCAGATTCAACCCCTTGCGAGCCAGCACCTGGATGCTCTGATCCGGGCCGTAGGAAGCCGCCACCGGTGTGTGGTAGACGTCGTAGGTCTCGATACCCACCGGCGAGACCGGGTGCGCTGGATCGGCCGCGCTCTCGGCATAAGCCAGCGCAAAGGGCAGATTGTCCTCGAAGACTTGCTGGACGAGGGCCTCGTCGTCAGGGAACTCGAAGCCGTAGTAGTTTTCTTGCGCGTCGTAGCCGTAAGTCAACTCAATGGTCTGGGCCGGCACTCCGGCCATGTCGTAAGCCCAATCGGTGAACTCGCCGTTGGTGGTGTACAGATCGGCCCCCACGCCGGGGTCGTAGCCGGTGTCCAACAGGCTGTCCCAGACGCCTGGGGTCTCGTCTGTTCCTGCCTGGGCGACGAAGATGGGATCGTCCAGGCCGGGGGTCTTCACCTGCCACCCCCAGGGGTAGAGAATCAGGTTACCGTAGGTGTGGTAGGAAAGGACGAACTTGAAGTTATTCTGCTGGATAAAGTCTACTACCGCCTGGGTCTCTGGCTCGGAGTTGGGCGCAGTGCCGCGATAGGTCTGGTCGGACCAACTGGGACTTGAGCCCTCGTCGTCGTAGCCCCAGTGCGCATCAAAATTCCGGTTGATGTCCACGCCATCGGCGATAGTGATCTGTCCATCCCCGTCGTTGTCGCGCAGGTTTTTGCGCCACAACCGCTCGTTGGTGAAGGTATACTGGTAGCCATCGGGGTTGCCCACGGGGATGACCCAGACCTCAGTGGTGTCCAGCAGGTGGGTCACCTGCTCATTGGAGCCGTAGTTGGCGGTGAGGTACTTGATGAGGCGCATGGACATTTCGGTGGCCACCCATTCCCGGGCGTGATGGGTGCTCAAGAACAGAACCTGGGGCTTATTGCTGCCGACTTGCTCGCTGGTCAGCCGCATCGCCAGCATAGGTCGCCCCTGGATGCTATGGCCGATGGTCTTGAGTTGGGCGATGTGTGGATAGGTGGCGGCGATGGTCTGCAGTTGAGCTCGTATGCCGTTGATGGGCTCGTCGAAGCTGTGATAGACGTTGTATGCCTGGCCGACCTTCTTGCCCGGCCCCTTCCCTGGCACCTGAGACCAACTGAATCCCTCGTGGCCCAGCTTCCTCTCGTCGAGGGCCGAAACGACGGCTTCCACGCGATAGGTCTGGATGGGGACCCCCCGATCCCTCTCCACCACCGGTCCTTTACGCACAGCGGCGATGTCAATGCCCAGGCGGGCCAGTTTCTTGACCGCGCCAGCGGAGCCGGCGTCAATGAAGACCACCTTTAGCATCGGCTCGGGGGATTGAGAAAATGCAACGGGGACGCTGCTGGCGCTAAAGATGATGAGCGCAATCGCCAACATCAGGAACAAACTTCGCTTTTTCATCACTGCCTCCTTGTTTTAGAGAGTTAGGGAATGGTTAAACTGCGTCTACTTCGAGCCGAAGCGTTTTCTGCTCAGCACCTCCTTCCTTTGCTGGGGTTTCTTGGAAAATGCCGCTCGCATCCAGAGTGCTCGTTGTATCACCCCCTTTCGCGTTGATTTTCCTCATCCACGTATGGAAGCAACGTAGCTATCTGGTACTGCCCATTCCCAGCAGTACCAGGTGGGTTTTGTGTGTCGTTAAAGCTTGAAGGAGTGGCGCAGGCCATTGCGTTGAGCGCAGCAGTGAGGATGCCAAGACCCGCCTGGGTCGCCAGCCGGTGGGTTGGTTGAGGGTGTAATGATGTTTTAGACGCTAAAAGTCTATTTATACAGAGGCGGAAAAACTGCCCAAAATACACCCAGCAACGTCGGATTTCAAGTTTTAAGGAAAATGTGATATGTAGCACTAGTACTTGACCATAAAAGTTTTGATATGTTGAATCAAGGCAAATCTGGATAGAGGTGCTTGAGTGTGGCACGTGCATTCTCTACGGTGAAGCGCCAATCGACCGTCGCCTGTTGTGCGTTGCGTGGTTCTTCCCAGGCTGCGATCTCGCAGCGTAAGATGTCCTCGTCTGGGATACGTGGGTCGAGGCACTGTCCAGACAAAACGCTGAGTTCAATCTCGACCATGTTGAGCCAACTGGCGTGCTTGGGCGTGTAGTGAAACTCGAGACGATGGAGTATGCGTCTGGCTTCAAAGGGCTCAAAAGCTTCATACAGAGAAGCTGGCGTATGGGTGTTCAGGTTGTCCTGTACGACGCGGATAACGTCCGCCCGTGGGAAGAACACATCCGTCAGATCTCTCATGCAGTAGGAGTAGTCGATCTTCGTTCGTCGTTCGGTCACCTTCACGTGACGCCATCCAGCCACAGGCTGGAAGAAGGCAAATAAGTTGCGGGTACCATTCCGCCGATACTCGTAGTCGAAGCGCTGGGGTTTCCCTGGTTTCACTGGAATCGGGCGACGTGTTTCAGCAATAAGCTGAACACTTTGCTCGTCAAAGCAAACCAGTGGCCGTTTGGGGTCATAGGGCTCAGCATACAGGCTCAAAATATCTTCCATGTGCCACACAAACTCGGATCCAGCGGTGGGAATACACCAACACTTTCTCAGCCAGGGCTTAATGTCCTCTTCCTGCAACGCTCGACGGACCGTTTCGTCAGAGACGTCGTCTACTACGCCGCGTTCCACCAACTTGTCAGCCAACAACTGGGTGGTCCATTTCTTGTGGCCTGCGGGTGGAACACCACGAGCCAGCGATATTAAGACAGCTTCCCCTTCCTCCTTCAGCTTCCTGGGTCGCCCGCATCGCCGTCGTTCGTTGAGCGCATATGCCAGATTGCCTTCCACGAATCGTTGGCGTGTTCGCTGGACAGTGGGAACACTGGTGTGCAGAACCGCCGCTATTTCTCGATCCGTCCTTTCCTCGTCGGCCAGAAGCAGAATCCGCGCTCGGTTAACCTTTCGAGACGAGCGTTTGCCGGTCTTGACGGTATTTAGCAAACAGGATCGTTCCCTTTCGGTTAGATCCACGCTGTATATCTTGTTCATTGCTGCCTCCTGCGCAATAGACTTGACCCCAGTCTACTACACAAGGCAGCAACATATCAAAACTTTTGTGGCGGGGTACTAGTACCCCATCACAGAGATTATGATATACCAAGGCCACGCCTATGGCGGCTGAATCGGGTCTATCAAGATCACTTTGATGGGGCACTAGTAGCCATACAGGTGACCGGCACTTAAAAGTGCCGGTCACCTGTAACTAAGGCTGAGGGAACTTTTCAGAAAGGGGAGGCGTCTGTATAATGAACCTGGAACTGGAATGGGAACGAGGTGAGCAAGCGTGAAGCATTATGGGTTGATAACGGGGGTGCTGCTCCTCCTGATCGGGTTGGGGGCCGCGAGTTGCGGCGGAGAAGCGACGCCCATGGCACCTCAAGCGGCACCGACGCCGACGCAGCCGGGCAGTACCGAGACGCGCGGGGTGGAACGGGCAGTGCCAACGCCAACCATCCCTACGTCTCAGCCAGCGCCGGCGGGGACGACTCCCGAGTCTGCAACGGGAGGAACAACAGGAGTAACGCCGCCAGCGGAGGCGCAGGCGGTGGTGCGGCTGGCCAGAGAGGATCTGGCCCAGCGGCTGGGCTTGGCGCCCGAGGCGATCCGGCTGGTCTCGGTCGAGGCAGTGGACTGGTCTGACACCAGCCTGGGCTGCCCCCAGCCGGGCATGATGTACGCCCAGGTCATCACGCCCGGGTACCGGGTGATGCTGGAGGCGGGGGGACAGAGGTACGAGTATCACACGGACGAAGGCCAGTTTGTGGTCTTATGCGAAAATCCAACAGGTCTTAAACTGCCGCCTCCGAAGTCGGCTGACGACAGAACACCCTGGCAGCCAATTGAGGACAACCCGACAGTGATCGTTCCTTAGCGGTATTGTACTATCAAAAGATTACAAGGCCAGCGGAGATTTCGCTGGCCTTGTATGTACTGGTGATCAATTGACGTCGGATATCTTCTACTTACTGGCGTTGCCTTTTTCAACCAGCAGCAGGTAGGGGGCAGGGAAGGATGTAGCCTCCGGTAAGTGGTTGCTGACGACGATGGTGACCTGGTCGCGGTTGAGATTCAACGTATCCAGGGTTGTGAGGTCTCGTTGATACTTGCCGTCAAGGTAGATATTGTCGTCCTGGATCTGATATCCTGAGAACTTGCCTTTCTGATAGACAGGATTGATGAACGTTAGTTCCCAGTCATTCTCCGCCAATCCGGTGGTGTACTCCCAACCACCCAGTGTCCAGTTTCCGCTACCGCCTTCCAGGTCGTCCGAGAACAGAGTGCCGCCATCATCGGCGATCAGGACGTCGTCAACGTAGAAGCCAGTCTCATTGGTTGCCCAGTCTGTTACGTAGAGGAAACGGAAGTGGGCCGACTGACCTGTGTAGGCTGACAAGTCGAAGGTTTCCTCGACCCAGCCCTCGCTACTGCCAGTGAAACCTGGCAGGTTGGCAATTACCTCATCAATGGCCTGTGGATCGTGGTCGTCGGTGGTGTCAATGTTCTCCAAGCTAGTCCATGTAGCGCCTCCATCCGTGGAAATCTGGACGAAGCCAAAGTCCCACTGGTTCTCGATCTCGTACCATGTCCAGAAGCTGAGCGTGGCGTTGCTGCCCAGGGTGACTGGCGCTGACGTGGTCACTGTGTCGAACAGCAAGTCTCCTCGGCCGCCCCACAATTCATAGCTCCCACCGTGAGCAGCGATGCCAGTGGTATTATCACCCCGAAAGTTCGAAAGCAGCTCTGGCTCGAAGCCCTTGTAGGTCAGGTACATAGGGGCGTAGGGGAAGAGGTCACCAACGGGCCACTGCACCGTACCCGACTTGTAGCCACCCCCGTAGCGCGGGAGAGGCAGGTTGCCATGGTTATCAGAGCCATAGTAGTGCGTGATACTCCACTGGATGGAGTAGCCGTCGGTATCGACCGAAGGGATATCGAGGTTGGTGTAACCTAGTTGGGCACCGGAGTCACCAGTCAGCGATGAGTCATCCAGGTAGTTGGCTAGTGTCCAGTCACGGTAGACATCGTCGAAAGAAGTGCCGTAGCCAAATGCAGCCAACTGATTCTCGATGCCTGCGATACCGTTCTCTGGCTCATCTACCAACGCCTTGATGAAGGGTGGCCCGCCAAAGTTCTCCAGCAGGTAGAGCTGGAAGAGATAGCTCTCGCCGTAGTCCTCCAATCCCCCCCCCCAGACAGTCAGCGGCGTGCGGTGATAAGTCATATAGTAGGCCAGGTGACTCCGCGAGTGTCCGTAGCCAGCCAAGAAACCGGACAGATCTGCCATACCCTCGTCTACCCAGGAGGGCTCATCGGCGTCGTGGTCATAGTGGATGGCGTGTTCGTACTCATGAGCGAAGACTTGCTCATACAGGTGAGGGCGGGCCACATCGGGGCCAATGCGGTTGGCCCAATCGTGGGAGTCGATGTGGATGATGTTCCGATCAGCGTAGACATCATTCATCTCGGCCCAGAAGTAACCAGCTACATAGAAGGGGTACTCGGGATCGCAATAGCCCTCATCCACGATGTTGTACACCAGGGCCATCACCCGCTGCGGGTTATCGGTCGCGTACCAGTCGTAGCCCCACGTGGCGAACAAGCCACCGGTGCCGTCTCGATCCTTGGTGAAACCAAAGTAGTTAGTATCGCTGGGATAGATCACGGTGTTGAGTTGGTTGAAGAGGTAGTCGATCTGCTCCTGGGTCACGATGTGCGGTGGCCTAGGATCGCCAGGGCAGTACGAGAGGTCGTTGGCGACCCAAATCTCAGCGTTATCGCCGATGGCCCGCAGCGTGAAATCGCGCCAGCCGTCGGCGTATAGCACTTTTACATCACCGACGCCGAGAGCAGCGCCGCCCGAAGCCGCCGCCGCTGCCGCCTCGGCCAGTTCAGGCGTTGCTGCTACCGTGTCAGCCTGGATCTTGGCAAGGGCTGCTTCTCCCGTCAGGCTTTTGTAATAAGGGTCCATGTCCACCGCAATCAAGCCGGATGGTGGTGTTGGGCCGCTGGCTGCCGCCGGGACTACCATCAAGAAGCTCGATAGTAGGGCAACAATGCCCAACACAGCCAAAACCTTGTGCTTCATAGTGTTTTCTCCCTCTACAATATTGTGATGTGTTTTTGCGTTGATCAACGAGGTAGCTTCAGGCTGACGTGTTCCCTTTCATCACCCCCTTTCGCCTTGTTTCGCCTTCTCGTTGGGCGGGATCCCGGGCTGCCCGGCATTTCATCAGCGTCGAGCAGGTGGCATGGATCCGGCATCCCCTCTCGTCTACCGGCGATCGCTTTCCTCCACATACCGGATGTACAGGCGCACCCCGTTCTGCAACGTCCCGCCCAACCCCACCCGATCGCCGCGCGCGTCCACGACCCAGGCGCGGCCCTCGCGGATGTCTTTGAGGATGCACTGGTCGTAGGCGATCACCGCGTGTTCCACGCTAGCGCCGTACCAGCGGGTATAAGCTTGGTCGTTGACGTAAAAGGCGATGCGTCGTCGTTCGCTCATAAGCTCAGCCGGTGGGCGAGGAGGCCACGCCGACCTCCTCGCCCAAGTCCATGCGATCAGTCTGGCGGCGTGCCCAGTGCGGTGATGCGTTGCTCAGTGGCCGGATCAGGCGGGGTGAAGGGGGAGTTGGCCTTGACCCAGTCCACCACCAGGTCGCGTACTATGATGTAGGTGTTCACCTGGGGATTGTCCGCCAAGGTGAAGTACTCGTCGCCGCCGTTGGCCATAAAGTCGTTCACGGCCACCTGGTACGTAGCGCTCGAGTCCAGTGCCAGGCCCGTGCTCAGGTCGATCACGTCGTCGACGATGCGGCTGCCCACCGGAGCATCGTAATCAAAGGTAAATTGCAGGCCGGAAACTTGCACCACGCCGTGGGCACCGGTGATGCCCTCTTCCAACACCTGGCGCACTTCGTTCCCATCCAGTTCGACCACGACCAGCGTGTTGTCGAAGGGCTGGGCCTCGAAGACCTCACCGAAGGTGATCGGGCCGGCGTCGATGTCGGCGCGCAGGCCGCCGCTGTTGGTGAACGCGAAGTCGATATTGGAATCGTAGGCTCGCATGATGTCGGTCACCCAGTCGCCCATGGCCGACTCGTGGCGGTAATCGCGGGTGATAGGCGCGGTCGTCTCGCCGATTACTTCGTTCTTGATGGCCGCGATCTGCGCCTCGTAGTATTCTACGATGGCCTGAACCTCGGGGTCGGGTACGACCTTCACCCGCTTGCCCGTATCCCATCGCTTGTAAGTGGCTCGTTTGCCGTACCAGGTCTGGTAGACATCGGTGGGACTGTAGTTCATGTTATAGCTAACGGCTTCGCCCGTGCGTAAATCGACCGTGAAGTCGACACGGGAGAAGGCGGTGCCGCTGGAGTAAGATTGTACCACCGGGATGCCGCAGATCACGTCGTCAATGCGGGAGTGGGTGTGACCGGAAATGATGAGGTCAACTTTGTCTGGATCCAGCCCGCAGGCCAGGTCTGCGATCTCGCCTTCTACAGACTCGGTATCTTTGTTGTAGAAACCACCCAGGTGGGCATCCACGACGATCATGGTCGCTCCTTCGGCCTCAGCCTCGGGCAACGCGTCGTTAACGGCCTGAACCGGATCGGTGAACGCCAAGTTGTCTACGTTAACCGGGTTGGTGATGAAAGGCGTTTCGGGGTTGGCGACGCCGATGATCCCGACGTTAACATCCTTGACCTGCTTGATGATGTACGGCGTGGCCCAGTCGGGGCGGGTCGGCGGGTCCTCGTAATCGTAAAAGATATTGGCAGCCAGGAAGGGAAAGTGAGCTTGCTGTACGCGCTCGGCCAATACCTCCTGGCCCCAGTCGAATTCGTGGTTGCCGATGGTCATGGCAGCCAGGCCCATGTGGTTGAAAACGTCGATGGTCGAGGCTCCGTAGAAGTAGTTGGAGATCAGCGTGCCCTGCATCATGTCGCCGGCGTCGAGATAGAGAAGCCCGTAAATGTCCTCCTCACGAACGATGTTCAGGTAGCCGGCCAACCAGTCGGCTCCACCCACTACGTCGCCGTGGGACCAGGAGTGGGCACTGCCGACCAGCGCGCCGTGGAAGTCGTTGGTGCTGACCACGGTGATGGTTCTGTAGAATGCATTGTCGTTGGCGTTGGCGTTGGGGTTAGGTGGGCCGGCCAGGGCAGCCGAAGGCAGGACTAGAGTCAGTACCAGGAGCAGGATGCCCAATACAAGCCAGCGATTGCGTGTATGTCGCTTCATGAGAGATTAACCTCCGTCAGATTAGAATAGCCGTTTGCACTTCGTTGGGCAGCGTAACGCACACCCGTGACGCTACTGTACGCTCGAGGTTGTTTGGCTATCACCTCCTTCGTCTGTTTGAGTCTTCTCGGAAAGTGATACTGGAGGAGACTACACTGCAAAGCGGCCCTCCTCGGTCCGCTTTGACACGATTGCGTACTCACCCTCGTCTGCCTCAATGCAGATAACTCACCGGATTACCTCTGGTCTGGAACTGTCGGTCTGGCAAAATAACGTGGAGAAAAAACAGCGGATGAGAAAGGAAATGCGCCTGCGTCTCGACTTTCCCTATTTAACAGAGGGGTAAACGAGTAGGAAAAATACATGATGTCCATTATAAAACGGTTAGATTTCGGTTTGAATTTCGGCCTCGACGACCGAGGTTTGGGGATCGCCCGGCCAGGGCATACCCAGTGGGACAGAGACCATGGGTTGTAGGGCTGCTGCTGTTACTTTAAGATCAGCGGCAGGTAGGAGCGGTATATATCCTCCTCCAGGTCTGCCCGTTCGTTGAGGAAGGTGCAGGTGAGATGCTGGCCTGGCTCTAAGGGGATATCCGCACTAAAGGTGTCCAGGTCCACGACGACTCCCGGTACCTCTTGATTCACTTCATCCACGCAGGTGACACTGAGCAAAGTCCAGTATCTGTCAGGGAACGACATCGGGTCTTCAGCCACCGTATAGCTGCCAGAGAACAAGTCAGAGAACGTCTGGGAGCCGCCGGGGAGCGTAGTCCTCCTGGCTGTCCGTGAACGTCGTCGTCGCCACCGGCATCTCGCCAGAACCGGGCCCTCCCCAGGGCCACGGGTACACCTCGACGCTGTACAGCCCCTCGATGCCGTTCAGGATGTAGTCATAGGTAAAGGCGCCCAACTCGTCGGCCAGGATGGTGTTCCAGCACCCGAGCGAATCAAGGGGGCAGGTGAAGGTCCCGTCGCCTTGGACGATACTGCCGTCGGGCCGGATGACGACCACGTCATAGTAGCCGCCGGGTGTGAAGCCGCCGCCGGTGATAATCACCGTCTCACCGGGGGTGTAGTCGGCCTTGTCGGTGGTTGGGTGGGGCCTGGCGCATCTGGCCCGGTTTCTATTGGCTGGGCGCCGCCCTGACTGCCTGGTAAACGTCAACGCGCCCGCGCGGTTCCTGGTTGGGCACTACCGGATGCACTGATTTCTGGATCAGCGACGTGGCACAATCCACGTCGCAGCCCCCACCAGAGAACAGCAATGCGGCCTCGCCAGCGACGAAGGGAGCCGCCATCGAGGTGCCGGTCCACCAGACATAGCCACCGTCGTAGTAAGTGGAGTAAATGGAAACACCCGGGGCAAAGACTGTCACCTGGCCGGCGCGGAAATCGGAGAATTCGGCGACCTGATCTTGCGGGTCGGTAGCACCTACCGAGACGACGTGTTCGTAGCGGGCCGGGTAGGCCACGTCGTAGGCGCCAGCCGCAGCCACAACCAGGACGCCTTTCGTCCAGGCATAGTCTACGGCAGCCTGCAAAAAGCTGGCGTCCTCGGGCCCACTCAGGCTCAGGTTGATGACCTGTGCGCCATGCTCAACGGCGTAAACGATGCCGGCCACAATGTCGAAGTAGGGGCCAATGCCCTCGCTGTTGAGCACACGGACCGGCATCAGGCTGGCGGCGGGAGCGACCAAGGCCACGATACCAGCTACGTGGGTACCGTGCCCGGCCCCCTCGTCCACAAAGCCATCGCCGTCGTTGTCCAGCCCATCGGCGCTATCATCGGGGACGGCATCCTTCTCGACAAAATCGTAGCCAGCCGTCAGCCGATCGGCCAGAGCCGGGTGGTCCAGGTCTATGCCAGTATCGATGATGGCCACCGTCACGCCAGCACCCGAAACCGAGCGTTGTGCCTGGGCCACTCGTAGCCGGATCAGGGGCCACTGTTCGTAATAGAGAGTATCTGTCACATAACTGCTGCTGGGCCCAAAATCATAGCTGCTGCCGGAACCAAAGTCGCGTCGCTGCATCTCGAGTGGTTGGGCGAGATTATTCAGCGCTACCAGTGCTACACCTGGATCGTTTCGCATCGCCTCCAGCGAAGCGGCATTTCCGGCGAGTTTGTAGATACCAATTGAAGGGATGGCTCCGAGGATGGGGGTTGCGTAGCGATCGCGGATCGTCTCAATGGAGACGCCAGGGGCAGGTTGAACTAGAATCTCTAGTGGTTGTTCCGTCTGGTTCAGAGGCGAAGAGGGGGCAGCACCGACCGTCGTGGCTACAACTAGCAACAGCGTCAGCGCCGCAACCATGCGGCGTGTTTGAGTTAACTTTTCCATCTGTCCTCCCAACTTCATTAATTCAGAGTTACTACTCAGGCCAGATAACCCTTGCGAAGGTTTGGTGAGAATTTTCAGAGCGAAAGTGCCTCGGCCTACCGGAAATTGCCCTGTGAACAAAGTTATTCGCAACCTTCGCAAGGGTAGCTGAATAGTTACAATTCAGATACAAAATGGCCACTGAATGATCTGAGTAGATACGACTCATTCTACATTATACTGTAACTCGCACCAAAAGTGTATCCTCACTTCATATGAAATTCATATGAATTGGCTAAATTGGGGAAGAGGTGGGGGGCGGTTCGGCCAGGCTCACCCGTCCATCGCCGGTTGCAGCGAATGATGCCCAATAGTAGGGGTGGTGGAATCGGGCCATCATCTCGAGTTGGGCGCGGCGGAGTGAGTCGGCCACACTGAGGCCAGATTGAAGCGTCGCGTAGAATCGCTGCATCAGAGCAGCGGTCGACTCGTCGTTGACCGTCCACAGGCTGACCACCAGCGCCGGTGCCCCGGCGTAGAAGAAAGCGCGGCTCAAGCCGATTAACTCGTCGCCGTTGGCTACCAGTCCTATACCAGTTTCGCAGCCACTCAGGGTGACCAATCGAGCCTTGAGGTTGAGGGCGTAAATGTCGTTGACGTTCAGCCAGCCGTCGGCCAGGCGCAGCGCCGAAAAAAGTGGGTTATCGGCCCGGTACAGGGCGTGGGAAGCGATGTGGATCAATCCGCTGTGGGGGCCATAGCTCCGTAACCGATCCAGGGTGGCTTGGGGACCGGTAAAGAGCGCAGCCTGGTTCATAAGACGTCCGATATCCTTGACCTCTTCTATTACGTGGGGGATGAAAGGGTCTGCAATACCCAGTAGCAGGGCGGGCCCGTCGCCCTTGGGACGTTTAGTGCAACATAACTGGAGGACGCCAGCGCTGGGCGCTGAGTAAATCGTATGTTGTTGCAGCAGATACTGTTGACCGTCGTACAGGGCGTGAAAGGGGACGTAGTGCAGGAGGCCGTGAGGCACGATGACCAACGGCCGGCCGTCAAGTTCGTCGCTTAGGGGAGCCAACAGCCCATCGTGGAGGGCTTTGAGAGAACGATCGACGCCGGTGCGCAGAGTGGCCGGGTGGCGTTGTAGGTAATCATGCCCATATTGAAACTTGTTGATCTGAAAGCGAAAGGCGTCCAACCAATGCCGAATCTGATCACCCCCCATCAAATTCTGGTAAACCCGGAGATGGTTCTGATCCAGGGTGAAGGCCAGGGTAGTATCCCGAGCGGTGTAAAATTCAATGAGTAGGCTGTTGAGAGGCAGACACGCGCGGATGGCTTCGAGCGAGGTCGATTGCACCTGGCGTAGGGAGAGATAGTCAGTGTATCGCACCCGCATTTCGTGCATCAACTGGTTGGCCTGCTGTTCCAGGTGATGTATCCTGTGCCAGGCCCGGGTCACCAGGGAAGGCGAGCGTTGGGGTAGGTCTGGGTTTTGATCATTGATACGATTGTAATACCAGTTGAGTTCCTCCCGCAGTCGCTCCAGGTCGGCCACCAGCTTCTGGCCGGCTGCGTCGTGCGGCTGCACGCGACCGCTGAGATTCTGTGCCAACAAGTCAACCAGCGCCCGCGACTTGGCCCGCTCGACGTATTGAAAGGCCTCGGCCACCTGGTCGGGCGTTTGCTGTTCGAGACAGAGGAGAATCAGATCCTCGTAGGGGGCCAGTTTATCCTTGAGGAAGGCGATGCGGTGGGGCTCGACGCTGAAGCCACCGTGAATGCGTTCCAGGGCCTCGATAGCCTGGCGATAGGCCTGGTATGCTTCTTGCTGCGCATTCTGCTGTTGGTAAACGCGCCCCAGGCCGTGATGGCAACGGTAGGTAAGCCATGGGACATCAAGCGCTTCGATAACAGCCAGGGCGGAGCGGTAGCTGGCCTCAGCCTGGGACCAATCGCCCAGCGCCTGATGGGCGTCGCCCGCTACTGTCAGCGCCAGGCAACGACGCGTGCCCAATCCACGCTTGTCAAAGAGCCGTTCCGCCTCTTCGGCCAACGTCAGCGCCTCAGCCGGGCGATCGATGTGCAGGAGATGTATCGCCTGGTTCATTTGAGTTATGGCTTCCCAAACAGCGTTTCCCTCGTCGTGAAAGATGTGGGCGGCCTCCTCCAGCAGGGAGGTACTCTCTTGCAAATGTCCCCGGCCGATGTGCACCAACGCCCGGTTCAGCAGAATATGCCCTACTTCGAGCATGTGGCCTTGCTGGCGAAAAACGGGCTCGGCCCGCTCGCAGGCATCCCAGGCCTCATCAAGTAAATTCAGCCGCAGATAGACGTCACTTTGGTCCCGGTCTATATCGGCCACGGCGACGGGTTGATGGGTCTGGCTGAAGATTTTCCGGGCCTGATCGAAAAGACGTAAGGCGGGGTCAAACTGGCCTTGAGCAAAGAGGAGGTAGGCGACGCTCTGGTCCACCTGGGCGGCGGCGGAAGCCATACCGGCCACGTCGAAAGCCTTACGAGCAGAGCGATAAAGCTCGGTGGCTGCCCGGAAGTCATCCAGGTCAGTCAGCAAGTTAGCACGATTGGCGTCGAGCATGGCGACACGTATGTCGTCGTCCAGGGCAGCGAACGCATCGCGCGCCGCCTCAAAATGGGTCAGGGCAGCTTCGTGCTGGGCGAGGCGAGCGTGGAGCACGCCGACATTCATGTCCAGCTTGGCCCCCACCAGCTTTTCGCCGTGGGCGTTGCAAACAGCTCTGACCGCGTCGGCTACCTGCAACGCCTCGCCATAGCGGCCCAGGTAGGTGAGGGCATCAACCTTGCCCACCTGGGAAAGGGCAGCGGCCAGGTCGTCGCCGCCGGCCTGATAGAGACGAGCGGCCTCTTCATACAGACTGACGGCTGCACGGTGCTGGCCTAACATGCGAGATACGTTAGCCTGGATAATCGTGGCGATGGCCTGGGCTACCTCATCCGCCAACAGGTCGGCAACCTCAGCCGCGACTTCGCCAATACGCCGGGCAGCCTGGGGGTCCTGTTGCTCTTGCTGGTCTGCTCGTGCTTTGAGCGTTGCTATGAATTCCCGGCTGAGAGCTTCTGGATGATCGTTCAAATATTGGTGGCGCTCGGCCAGGGTGGCTCTGGCGAGGAGCCCTGGAATCAGGTCTTCGCTGCCGGGTATATTACTTTCAGCCACGCTACGCAGTCTCGCTCCGTCCAATGGTCAAACTGGGAATCCAGACTTCTGCCTGGGGCAAGTCGAGCCATAACTCGTAATCGCCGGGAACCACCGCCGGAAAGACAAAGGTGCCCAGTTCGTCGGCGGTGGTCATAGCAGTTACCTCTTCTTCCTGCTCCAACCTGATCTGGCATCCTCGCACCTGCGACGGATCGTCGTTGGCGGGCATCACCTGCCCCATGAGGCGAATGATACGCTGGCTGTCCTCACCACTGACCTGGAGGTCAATATCAAGCCCTTCGACTCTGTATAGCACCTGCCTCTCCTGGCCTACCACCCCGCGCGCGGCCGCTGCGTTGGCGATGAGTCGGCTGTCGAAGAGAAGATGGGCCATCAGTCGTGGGCGGTCGTCGCCGCTCTGCCGCTCCTGGAGTCGCTTGAAGAGATGGATGGCACGGCGCACGACGGAGGGCGGCGGTTCAGCCAATTGTTCCTTCTTGAGGAGGTGAAGCATGTCATTGATGGCTTCGACTTCCGCCTGGCACACGTCACAAGGTGAAGTCAGGTGAGCCATCACTTGACCATAGGTTGCCTCTGGGAGGCGATTCTCTACGAAATCTAGCAGCGTTTCGAAGGTTGGGTGTGTTGTCGTCATGACGTATCTCTGCTCGAATCAGGTAATAGTATTTATATAACAGAGGCGAAAAATGCGCCAAAAATACGCTATTGCTCCTGTATATCTGCGACAATTCTGCGCAACTTATCCAGACATCGTGCTCGGGTCGGGCCGACGCTCCCTTCTGACACATCCAATGCTTGTGCGATTTCTTGATAGGATGCCGGAGGATCCATGAGAAACAAGGCCTGGATCAACCTACGACAACGCTCATCGAGTTGCTCCAGGGCTTGTTGCAGCGTGTGCCGGCGCTCCAGCTTGAGCAATGCTTCCTCCATATCGCCGTCGATCTCGTCGGGGTGATCCGCCAATTCGTCAATACTGATTGCGGCCGGCAACTGGCGCCAGCGTTGGATGCAGGCGCGCCGGGTGACGGTGACGATCCAGGCACTGAGGCGGGTCTCGTCACGCACCGTGTGTAGTTTTTGGAGCAAGATCAAGGATACTTCCTGGAAAATTTCATCAGCCGCCGAGAGAGGCATCCCGAAGCGGAGAGGAATAGTGTAGATAAGTCGCCGATAACGTCGGATGAGCGACACCCACGCCGTTTCGTCGCCTCTCAGGCAAGCATCTACCAAATCGACGTCCTGCGAAGCCTCGTCCCATTGAGGTGACATAGCTCGTTGTGTCAGGCACTTAGAGCATCTGACACCTCGCGGCGAAGCCGTTCCAGATCATAGCCCCGAGGATCAGTCTTACGGCCTTTGGGCACAGCAATGTCCAGATGCCCCATGATATTCTCTGGCTTGATATTGTGTTTGCGACACATATAGGTGCAGAGGCGCACATTAGCCTGGTGTTGCTCTTCCGGGTAAGGGTCCTGGCCGTCGTTGAGGTTCACCATCTCGATGCCGATAGCGTAGTTGTTGACGTTGGCTACCCTCTTCCATTCACTCTTGCCCGCGTGCCAGGCCCGATTTTCGTCGCGCACGTGTTGGACAATGCGACCATCTTTGCCGATGGTGTAGTGGGCGCTGACCATAGCCTGAGGATTGTTGAACCAGTTGATTACCCCTTCCAGCGTGCTATTGGCGGTACTGTGAATTACAATGGCCCAGATATTGTTGGGGTTCGGGCGCTGATTGAAGTTGGGTGATCCCACCCAGGTGATGGCTGGCGCCTCGGGCGTGGGGGCAACAGGGGCCGGCGCGGTGCCAGACATGGCCGGCGCCTGGAGCTTGGGGGCTGGAACGCTGGGGGGGGGTTCACCCGTTGTGTCTGGCAGGGGCGGAATGGTCAACACCTGCCCCACCCAGATGCGACGGGGATCGGTGATGCGGTTGGCTTCGGCAATCAAGGGATATTTCGCAACGCTGCCGTATACCTGGCGAGCAATGCCGCCCAGCGTGTCGCCTGGCTGAACCGTATAGGTTCGGGCGGCAGGAGCTGGCGCAGGTTTGGGCGGCGGCGTACTGGGCGCAGGAGGCCCTACCCACTGGGTTAGCAGCATTGCCAGCACATAGCTTATGGTTTGACCTTCGGTTTTGGCCTTGTTCAGCGCCTGCTGGTACACTGCGTCGTCAATATCGAGGGTTATACTTCGGATTGCCATTTTTGCCTCCTGATGCTTCACCTGTCACACAACGTGCAAAATCCGGCCACAATTGTTGCAAAACACGAGTTCATTTCCCGACCTGGCGTGCTGTACTTGGCTGGTAGGAGGGCTCATACGGCATCCCTGGCAGAGTCCATCCTTGACAAGAGCCACAGCCCGCCCCGCTTTGCGTCGGCGCAGGCGCTCGTAGATGGACACATCTTCGGGGCCGATGGCGGCCACCCGTGACTCTCGTTGTTCGGCCAATTCCCCCAGCCGTGCCTGGAGTTGGGTCTGCTCATCGGCCAGGCTCCCCTGCTCAGCGCGCCAGGTCTCGCTGACCTGGGTGAGAATGGCCTGCGCGTCGGCCAGAGCTGCCTCGCCTTCCTCGGTAGCGACCATCATCTCCAGCAGCTCCTCCTCTTTTTTCTCGCGCCAGCGCTGGAGTGAAGCCACTTCATCCTGCAAACTGGCCAATTCTTTGGGGTTGGTGACGCGCCCGCTGTAGAGGCGCTGTTCGTCGGTCTCGATCTTGTGGCTCAGGCTGCTCACTTCCAGATCCAGGTCTTGCATTCTGGCCCGGCGTTTGGCGAGGCGTGCCTGGGCATCGGCCACCATTTTGCGTGCCCGTTTCAATTCGTCGCTTTCTATCAGGCTGGCAGCGATTTCCTTCAACCGGCGCGACGCCCCCTCGATTTCGAGGTCCACCCGCTGTAGCTCGTATAAACGTTGAGTCCGACTCATGATGACTTCCTTCTGAAAAAAGAAACAGCCTAATGCCGACGGCATCAGGCTGCTATTGTCAGCCATATATGATTAAAGCCGATCCCATGCCTCTGGGCTGAGGAGAGCAGACAGGCAGTGTCAGCCACGCCTTGAACGCGGTCGTGTCGTCCCCAAACAGCTAAAAGATAGCGCAGCCGAACGTAAGCCGGCAGATTTGAAGACATTTTGTCAGATACACTCCCTCTCTGGATCAGGATCGCTCGCCTGTTTGTTGAATGACTGAGATTATAACATGAACGGGGACGCAAGACAAGGGCAATTACAGGGTGCGTTCGCTTTTAGGGACGGACCCCACCCCCCAGCCCCTCCCCGGCGCGGGGAGGGGGGTAGTTCTCCCCCTTCCCTGCGCAGCCTGTCCCTGCCAAGGGAGGAAGGGGGGCCGGGGGGTTAGGTCATCAGGACAGTTCGCCCCCAAATCCGAACGCACCCGCAATTACACCAGTTTGCGCCTAACAGCGTCGTGAGGTACAATTCAACATCAACCGCGCAGTTAGCACCAGGCACGGTTTTTCTGTTGTCTTATCACTCCTGGGTGTAACAGGATGTCTGACAAGTTGTGGGGCAGGCCCAGGCAGCCTGGAAAGGCTGCCCCACCCCACTTTTCAGACATGCTCTGAGACGCGGGAGCTCTACCCTATACCGAAAGAGAGGCAAGGAAAAATGAAGGTCCTTTTGTTGGAGGATGTGGATAATCTCGGACTGGCCGGCCAGGTGGTGACGGTGGCCGATGGGTATGGCCGCAATTATTTGATTCCTCGTGGGCTGGCCAAAGTGGCTACCAAGGGTGCCCTCAAACAGGCCGACCAGGTGCGCAAGGCCGGCGAGCGCAAACGCGCCCGGCAACTGGCCGACGCCCAGGACCTGGCGCGGCGTATCGAGGGGCTTACCCTCACCTTCCAGGCCCGCGCCGGGGAAAAGGGGAAGCTTTACGGGTCCATCACCACCGCCGACATGGCCCAGCGACTGGAACGCGAACTGGATCAGGAGTTTGACCGGCGCAAGATCATCAGCGATCCGCTGCGCCAGATCGGCGAACATTCGGTTCAAATTCGGCTGATGACCGATGTGTCGGTCAGCCTCAAGGTTGTCATTGAACCTGAAGGGGGACAGGTAGAGGTGGCCACGGAGACTGAAGTTGAGCCAGCCGAGGCGGAGGCAACCACTCAGTAGTGGATCCTTTTGTGAAACCGGTTTGGTAGTTACCTTCGTTGTTTGTAACTACTCAGGCCAGATAACCCTTGCGAAGATTTGGTGAGGATTTTCAGAGCAAAAATGCCTTGGTCTACCGAAAACTGCCCTGTTGGCAAAGTTATTCTTAACCTTCGCAAGGGTGGCTGAGTAGTTACCGTTGTTTCGTGTTTGCCGCCTCCTCTTCTCCTGTTTCAGGCTGGCTCACCGGCAAGGCCACAGTGAATCGAGTCCCCAGTCCTTCCACACTTTCGACGCCGATGCGCCCCCCGTGCGCTTCAACCACCTCTTTGGCGATGGCCAGTCCCAGGCCCGATCCCTGGCGCGACGGGCGTGCCTTGTCCGCCTGGTAGAAACGCTCGAAGATGCGGGGCAAATCCTCTGAGGCGATGCCGCGCCCGGTATCGGCGATACTCACCTCCACGAAGTCAGCGCGGATGCTGACGAGGGTTGAAGCGTCGGGGCGGGCCAGGATGCGGCCCCGCTGGGGGCGCGGCTGCGCCTTCAGGACCTGCGCCGTTACCTGCACCCGGTCCCCTTCCGAGGTGTATTTGAGCCCGTTGTCCAGCAAATTGGTGAACACCTGGCTCAGCCGGTCGCGGTCCCCCGTCACCCCGGGCAGCTCCGGTAAATCGGCGTGGAGGGTCACCCGCTTTTCCGCGGCAACCGGCGCCAATGCCTCAACCACATCGCTTACCAGCGCTGCCAGATCCAGGGGGCGCCGCTCCAACACCATTTGCCCCGATTCGATCCGGGCCAGGTCAAGCAGTTCCTCCACCATGCGCACCATGCGGCTCGCTTCGTCGTAGATGACCGACGCCGCCCGTTGGCGGGCAGCCTCATCCTGGGTGGCCCCTTCCAGCAGTGCTTGAGCAAAACCCTGAATTGAGGTGAGGGGGGTCTTCAGATCGTGGGATACGTTGGCGACCAGGTCGCGCATGGCCTGCTGGCTGGCCTTGACTTGCCGGGCCATCACCTCTAAGCTCTCGGCCAGGATGCCGACTTCCTCCGGCCCTTTGATGTCCAGTTTTTGATCGTAGTCTCCGGCAGCGATGGCCTCGGCTACCCTGGCCATCTGGCGCAGGGGCCTGGCCACCGAGCGGGCGATGAGTATCGCCAGCAACATGGAAAGAACCAACGCCACCGCACCCGCAGTCAGGAGGCCCTGGCCCAAATCGCCCACCAGCGCGCCGATGGTACGCGGTGAGGGTGCCACGGCTGCTACCCATAACGGTCCCCCAGGTGTCTCCGGCCCGATCAGTCGCCCGGCATAGATCAGGCGTGTCCCATCCGGCCCGGTGAGGATGCCGCTGTCTCGGGGCTGTCCCTCGGGAGTGCGGGATACCTCATCTATCTGCTGGCCGATCCACTCCCCGTCGCTATCTCCCAGGACCTGGCCTTGCCTGTCCAGAAGCAGCAGGCGCGCTTCCTGCCTGACGCTTGCCAGCGCCAGCCGCTCCCCGATCTGCTCTGGCGACAGCGCCCGTTCCAGCAGCGTCCGCACCCGGGGGAGTGTGAGCGTTACCTGCGCCGACAGGCGGGCTATGGCAATTCGCTGCTGGAGGGGGCGTGCGATGAGAATCAGCGTCAGGGTTGTCAGCGTCAGGCAGACCAGGATCACAACTACGTAGGAAAGCAGCAGGCGCGCGCGAAGAGTCGAGAACATCACTCCACCACCAGCTTGTAGCCAACGCCCCACACCGTCTCGATAGCTACCGGGCCGTCGCCCAGTTGTTGCCGGAGGTGGGCTACGTGCACGTCCACGGTGCGAGTTTCCCCGTAATAGTCAAAGCCCCAGGCTAAATCCAGCAATTGCTGGCGGCTGAGGACGATCCCCTGGTGCTCGGCCAAAACCCGCAGCAGATCGAATTCTTTGGTGCGCAGCTCCAGGAGTTGGCTGCCCAGGCGGGCTTCACGGCGAGCGGGGTCGACCGTCAAGTGGCCCGCCTGCACTTGCCCCTCCGCCCCGGCCCCCGGCGTCGAAGGTGCCTCGGCGCGTCGCAAAACCGCTTTCACCCGGGCTACCAGCTCGCGCGGATTGAAGGGCTTGGTCACGTAGTCGTCGGCACCCAGCTCCAGACCCACGATTTTGTCCACGTCGTCGGAGCGGGCGGTGAGCATAATGATGGGCAGATTGCTGCTGGCCTGCACCTGACGGCACACCTCCCAGCCGTTCATCTCTGGCAACATCAAGTCGAGGATAACCAGCGCCGGCCGCTCGGCCTCGATCTGCCTTAGCGCCTGCGCGCCGTCATCCGCCGAGATGACTCGATACCCCTCGTTTTTTAGATACAGCGTCGCCAATTCGATGATGTGGGGCTCGTCGTCTACGACCAGGATGGTCTCTTGGCTCATGATCCCTCCTCAGCATGACCCATATTTTAGCGGAAGAGGTTCATGAAAGCAAGGGCTTGACATAGTACCCGTTACCCGTTATACTGCTAAGTGTGAGTTTGACACTAAGAACGTGTCTGAAAAGTTGGGGGGGCAGGCATGGGCAGACTTTTCCCCACCCACGGTCCCCCCTCGGGGCAGGCCTGCACAGGGAGAGGGGACTTATGGGCCAGTCTGCCCATTCAGGGAGGAAAAGCCCATCCCACTGAGGTCGTCAGAGGCATGCATGGCTGAAACTGCTGAAACCTATGATGCTTCCCAATACGAACGTCCGTCGGTGACGGTCGATGTAGTCATTTTCACCATCCTCGACGGTGAGTTGAAAGTGCTGCTGGTCAAGCGCAAACACTGGCCCTACGGGGGGATGTGGGCTTTCCCCGGCGGTTTTGTAAACCTTGATGAAGGGCTGGAGGAAGCTGCCTACCGGGAGTTACGCGAGGAAACAGGCCTGAGCGGCGAAGACGTGTACCTGGAGCAACTTTACACCTTTGGCGACCCGGGCCGCGACCCGCGCACGCGGGTCATTACCGTCGCCTATTTTGCCCTGGTGGGCGCCGACAAGTTGCACCTGCTGGAAGGTCGCCTGCGCGCTGCCGATGACGCCGCCGATGTCGGCTGGTTTGGCGTCTATGCGCCTCCCCCGCTGGCCTTTGACCACGCCGACATCTTGGACTACGCCATCACCCGCCTGCGCTACAAGCTGGAGTATACTGCCGTAGGCTTTCAGCTCCTCCCCGAGCGTTTCACCTTGCGTGAACTGCAACAGGCCTACGAAACCGTGCTGGGTGAGGAGTTGGACAAGGGCAACTTCCGCAGCAAGCTACGCAAAAGCGGTGTGGTAGAGCCCACCGAGAGCTATCGGGAAACCGGCGGCCGACCGGCCCGGCTCTATCGCTTTCGCGATGACGCCGTGGCCGAGATCAAAACCCGCCGCCTTTTCCCCTGAGATCGCATTTTCTGCCCTATAGCCTTGGGACAAGGGCATCGAGGAAACAAGTCAGATTCTTTCTCGCCCGCAGCCCATTCCTATAAACCCGAGGCACCTGCACCAGTTCCCCGGGTCGAGTCAGGAAATGAAGTATTGCCTCTTTCCAGAGCCGTGCACCGCCCAGAGTAGAAAAACGGTCAAACTTAGGCAAGCTCTGGGTCAAGGTGTCGGAAATGGCACGCACAGCCAGAAAAGGGATTTGCTGGCCTGACGCTGCCCTGGCCACCCAGTAACTCTCCATATCTACGCTCATCGCACTGAAAGTTTCGCCCGATGCCTGCTTCTCTTCGGGTTGTGTTACCAATGCATCCACCGTCACGTTGTCTCCCAAATGGAGACGAATGGCTGTTTCCCGCACGACCTGTACTGCCAAAGGGAGTAAGCTGTAATCAGAGCCGTCAAGGCTGCCGGCATCTGAGTTGCTCTTGCAGTGGAGCTTCAGACACAGTACGACGTCGCCTACTCTCAATATCGGCGATAGCCCCCCGGCAAAACCGAAGGAGATCAGACGGGAGATCGGATACCGTTCCAGGACGAATTCGGCTGCGGCTTCCGCTTTTTCTTTGCCGATTCCCGTTTGTACCAGTAAGATCTCCTTCTTGCTGTATTCGCCCCTGAACAAGCGCCAGCCAGGCTGGACAAGAGTCGCTTCAACAATCATGCGTTTTTGCACACCGATGATCTCTTCCCTCATTGCGGCTAACAGGGCTATCACGCTATCCTCCCGCTCGGCCTTTTGAGTTGGCAAGGAAATGCCGTTATCTATTGAATCATCTTCAGCTCAGAATTGTGCCAGAAGTGGTAAAGATTGACAACTTGTGTGATCTACGCCTTTGGCCCCGTCACGCCTGGCGTCCCTTATTTGGGTAGCGTCGAAGCAGGCGAGACGTCGACGGCGTTGACCTTAAGATCACCTTAAGGTTCCCGGTAGGTTGCCTTAAAGACAAATCAACTCCGACGTGCTATAGTAAGTTCGTAGGTAACTACTCAGGCCAGATAACCCTTGCGAAGGTTTGGTGAGGATTTTCGGAGCAAAAATGCCTGGGTCTACCGAAAATTGCCCTGTTGGCAAAGTTATTCTTAACCTTCGCAAGGGTGGCTGAGTAGTTACATTCGTAGAACATTGCTACGATTCCCAAAGCTCTAATGAGCTTAGAAAAGAAACTGGACGATGAAAAGAAGGAACTTCTTTGACCCGTTCGGCCAAAATTCGACAATTACTACAATCGCGTTGGTGGCCGTGGTGGTGGTATGGACCCTGGTCTTTCTAGCGATTATCGGCGGCATTGTCTTCTTGGTGGAGAGACCAATCCATGCCCAGCAACCAACGACCAGCGCGCCTACACCGGTTATTTCCGTGGAACCAACGGTTGGTCCAGGGGGCACCACTGTGACAATTCACGGTCAGGGATGGGCCCCTGGCAGCCGTGTTTCGATCTACCTGCTGGCGCCTGGACAGGCACAGATTCCTAACTTCGCATCGGCAGGCGCTACCGCCGATACCCAGGGCCAGTTTACTGTCAGCGCCGTAATTCCCTCAGAGGACGGCTGGCAAACTCCAGGAACGGCGACCGTGATCGCCCAGCCGGTTGGGGGTGGGGTCTCTGCGCAGGTGCCCTTTAACGTGTTGGCGCCTCCGCAGCAACCTACAGCCACCCCGGCACCAACGACTACGCCGACTCCCACGCCTACCCAACCTCCCACGCCCACGCCTACCCAACCTCCCACGCCGGCGCCCACACCGACGCCTGCCATACCGACGGCGACTGCTAAGGTCAACCTGCACATTCGGAGCGGTCCCGGGACAGGATACCCCGTAGTGGGAGTCTTGTTGGCCGGTCAAAGCGCCCAGATTACCGGTGTCAGCACCGACGGCAATTGGTGGCAGATCAGCTTCTCCGGGGTGCCCAGCGGACGTGGCTGGATCTCGGCCTATTACATAGCAGCCGAAAACACGCAGAACGTGCCAGTGGTTGAAGCGCCCCCACTGCCGCCAACGCCAACGCCTGTCCCACAGCCGCCGACGGCGGTCATCAGTGGCCCGACTACAGCCCAGGTAGGCCAGTCCGTCACCTTTGACGGGAGTGGCTCCAGCGCCAACTTCGGCCAAATCGTCCACTACGAGTGGGCCTTCGGTGACGGGACCATTGCCAGCGGAGTCACGGTTAGTCACATTTACCCACAGGGTGGGACTTACGTAGTGACCCTGACCGTGACCGACAGCCGGGGGCTGCTGGGCTCGACCACGCAAACCATCCAGATTGGACAGCCGTCGCCGGCGGCGGTCATCAGTGGTCCGAAGCAGGGAATTGTGAATCAGTCCGTCGCCTTCGACGGGAGCGGCTCCAGCGCCAACTTCGGCCACATCGTCGACTACGCGTGGGATTTCGGTGATGGGACCAGCGCCAGCGGATCCCGTGTCACTCACGCCTATACCCAACCTGGGCATTACGAGGTGACCCTGACGGTGACCAATGACGCCGGCTTGACCGCCTCAACCACGCATAAGATCCAGATTGAAGCGCCGCCCACGGCGGTTATCAGCGCCCCGAGGACGGGGCAGGTAGGCCAGCCCATTACCTTCGACGGGAGCGGCTCCACCGCCAGCGACAATCATATCGCCAACTATGCCTGGAACTTCGGTGACGGAACCACGGCTAATGGCGACAGAGCCACTCACATCTACTCCCAAGTCGGAAGCTATCAGGTGAGCCTGACCGTGACTGACGATCAGGGAGCAACGGCCACGGCAACCCAGATCATCCAGATTGAACGACCGTTGTCGCCAACGGCGGTCATCAGTATCCTGACCACGGGGCAGGTGGGCCAGCCCATCACCTTCGACGGCAGCCATTCCAGTGCTGGTACCGGGCAGATCGTGAAGTACGAATGGAACTTCGGAGATGGCACTACCGGCAGCGGCGTCAGTGTGGTTCATACCTACACCAAAGCTGGAAGTTACACAGCCAGCCTGACCGTAACCAATAGCGACGGGTTGAGCGCCACTGCCACGCAAACCATCCAGATTGAACGGGCCGTGACCGCCGTCATCAGCGCCCCCAAGACGGGGTTCGTCGACCAGCCGGTCATCTTCGACGGCAGCGGCTCCAGCGCCAACGTGGGCAAGATCGTCAAGTACGAATGGAACTTCGGGGATGGAGCCACCGGCAGCGGGGTCAAGGTCACGCACGCTTATACCAAGGCGGGCAGCTACAAAGTAACCCTGACGGTGACCGACAGCGACGGCGCCACAGCCGTGGTGGGGCACGGCATCCACATTGAACAGGCGGTGACGGCGGTCATCAGCGCCCCCAAGACGGGGTTCGTCGACCAGCCGCTCACCTTCGACGGCAGCGGCTCCAGCGCCAGCGTGGGCAAGATCGTCAAGTACGAATGG
>CAYTNQ010000043.1:0-28069 GCA_964439175.1 uncultured Anaerolineales bacterium
AGCCGAGGCATATCCAGGTGACCCGTCGCGCGGTGGCACATTGATCATGTTGTGCGTGGCTACCAGCATCGATGCCCTGGCTATTGGCCTGAGCCTGGCTATGCTTCAGGCGCGCATCCTCTACCCCAGCATCATCATCGGCGTCGTCACAACTGGCCTCTCCGTCGGCGGTTTGTTAATCGGGCACAAATTGGGCGTCACCTTCGGCAAACGTATGGAGATCTTGGGGGACTGATTCTGATTGGGATTGGGCTGCGTGTTCTGATCACCCATCTGCTCTGATACGACTCGCCTCGATCCGAGCCCCGTACCTATGCGAGGCAACGACCAGGGACTGGGGATCGGCCCGGTGACCTTTATCGACCTTCTCAATCGGGGGTGTAAACCAGCGGATCGTTGAGCCAATTTAAGTACTGTAAAACGCTAAGGAGAGAGCCTATGTTTTCCGAAGCAGAACTCGCCTATCTTAAAAGCCAATATCTGGCCCGGCTGGCCACTGTTTCCAGTCAGGGCCAGCCCACGGTGGAGCTTTGGCATCGAGGCGGATGCCAACTACCGGGCCGGCAGAGCTGCGCCCAAGAAGATTGTTTGGACAGTAGAATGAAGCATCCGTTGCCAGGCTAACAATCGTGTGAATAATTTAGCACTTGAAGGAGATTTTTCACATGCGCGTACTTATTACTGGAGCTACCGGGCGTGTGGGCAGCCGTTTTGCACCGCGCCTGCTGCAGCGGGGAGATAGTGTGCGTGTCCTGGCGCGCCAGGCGGAACGAGCGGAGTTCCTGCGCCAGCAGGGAGCCGAAGTAGCCATCGGCGACCTGCTTCAGCCAGAAACGTTGGCGCAAGCCGTTGCCGGCGTGGAGGCGGTCGTCCACCTGGCCGCCTTTTTCCGTGGTGCAACGCCGGAGGAAAACCAGGCCATCAACCAAGATGGCACCCTCGCCCTGGCCCAGGCCGCCCTACGGGCCGGCGTACCTCGATTTGTTTTTGTCAGCACCAATCTGGTCTATGGACCTGGGCGTGGCCGGCCCGCCCGCGAAGACGATAGCCCACGGCCCACCCATGCCTACCCGGAGAGCAAGGAAGCCGCCGAGCGGTCGCTGCTGGAACTCCATCGCACCCAGGGGCTGGGACTACGCATCATGCGGCTGGCGTTCGTCTACGGCGAGGGCGACCCCCATCTGTCGGAGATCGTGGGATGGCTGCGCGCCTGGAATCCGGCCAAGCGGCTGCATATGATCCACCATGCCGACGTTGCTCAGGCTCTGATGCTGGCCCTTGACACGCCCGCAATCGACGGGCGGATCTATAACGTGGCCGACGACGAGCCGGTGACGGGCGCCGAAATTCTGCGCTTCCTCAACGAGCCGGTCGCTCAGGAGGCGGAGGCTCCGCCGCTGGATGATCCCTGGGAAGGCATCGTGGATACGGCCCGCATTCGCAACGAGTTGGGCTTTCGCCCCCGCTACCCCTCCCTCCGGTCGGCACAGGCGGCGGGGGCGCTCTGACAACTGCTTACCCTATCATTATACCGCTCATGGATTGCAAATTGCCTTTATCGGCTAAAGAACTCCACTAACACGGGCGCGAGCACTTCCGGGGCGACTGCGTGCGTTTGCCCTGCCAGGGTACGGTGCTGTGCATCGGGCAGAATGCCCACGATCGCCTGTACCCCATTATGTGCCCAGGCCGGGCTGGCCCCACCGGCCATAACCAGGGTGGGGATGGTGATGGAGGCCCACCGTTCCGCTGGCAGCGGACTGCCTGATAGCGTGTTTCCCATGATGGCCCCGTCGTAGGCCAGCGTGTGCGCCAGGGCCTCCATCGCCCGCCAGGAAGGCGCGTTTCGCATTTGGGCAACGTACTCAGCCGGGACATCCACCGCCTTGATCATAAAGTACTCGACCGCGTCGCCCCGGCGCCCCGATGATACCATCTCGGTAAGTTGCTTCACGTAATCCTCCGGCACCGGAGCACGACTGTCATCGACGATGAAGGGGGGCTCGTACAGGGCCAGCCGGGTGATGGCCAGCCTGCGAGCCGCCTCAAGAGCAAGGACCGCGCCGGAGGACATCCCGAACACGGACGCCGATCCACCCGCTTCTTGGATGAGCGCTTCGATATCTTCGACCTCGCGCTCGACCGCATAGGGCGCCGTGTTGCCGCTTTCGCCTCGTCCCCGGCGATCGTAGCTGAACACACTAAAGCGCGGCGCCAGGAGTGCAGCCAGTGGCCGGCCGGCCGAGCGATCGCTCAACGCGCCGCCCACCAAGACGACCGCCGGTCCCTGGCCTGATTGATCGAACGAGATAGTCGTGCCATCCTTCGAAGTTACTTTTCTCATGTTCATTCTCCTTGCTTTAAGTTGATGTAATCTCTTTCAATACGCAACGCACGGAGCGTGGCGCAAATTCCTGGATGATCAGGTTTCCTTCTTCTGGGGCATGGGGGCGTCGAGAAATGGGATTACCGCCGCAGCCAGCGCGGGAGATGAGAAGATGTCGTAATGAGTTGTGCGGGGCAGGATCGCGAGACGCGAGTTCGACATTCCAGAACCATCCCAGCCTGCATCGCGCTGACCGCCGCCCAGGAGCTCAAAGAACTCAACGGCGTGTGCCGTGCGCACGCTGTCGGCGTCACCAATCACGATCATGGCCGGCATCTTGAGAGCCGTTACCGCCTCCGACCAGTCATAATCCTGACTGAGCAACTGGCCCATTTTGTCAACCAACGTCGGCCAATCATCCGGCCTGGGCGCAACGCTGGCGTAAGCCTGGTACATCGGGGAGCCAACCCACGTTTTGCTAACTTCAGCATTCATTGACTTCATTCCCGCGCGAACCTCGGGGTACCAGCCGTCGCTCTTGCAGGGCGCCGAGACGAGCACCAGTTTGCGTACCACGTCCGGGTGGCGGATGGCGGTTTGCAGCGCGGCTCCGCCCCCTAGGGAATAACCAAGAATGTCGGCAGTTTCAAGCTCCAGATGTTTGATCAGCGCCGCAACATCATCTGCAAATTGCTCGAAAGATAACGGACGATGGATATCAGCCGTATGACCGTGTCCTTGCAACTCAACGGCAATGACCTGCCGGTTCTCGGCAAGAGCTGGCAGATTCTGCTCGAACATCCCGATCACACCCAAGCCGCCGTGCAGCAGGATCAACGGGTTGCCAGCACCATATATCTCATAGTACATGTTGAGGCCATTTACGTTCGCGTACTTGCCTTGTGTCATCTCGATCCTCCGCGTTATTTCCTGTCTGGCTGGTAGCTCGCGATCAGCACGCCGGTGGTCGTCGTCTCGGTGTCGATGAGCCGGAGAGTCGCGAAGGCGCTGCCATCGGCGAAGAGACGGCGCCCCGAGCCCAGAATCAGCGGGTGGATCAGCAGCACGTAGCGGTCGACTAGGTTGTGCTGCATGAGCGTCTGGGCCAGCTCGCCGCTGCCCAGCACCACAATGTCCTTACCCGGCTGTGCCCTGAGTTCGGCCACCGCACCCGGCACGTCGCCCTTGAGCAAAGTCGAGTTCATCCACACCAGCGGCTCCTTTAGCGTCGTCGAGGCGACGTACTTTGGACTGTTGTCGAGTACCGGCGTGTAAGGGTTGCCATCGGTTCGACCATGCCAGACGGCGTAGAAGTCCTCGTAGGTCCGTCGCCCCAGCAACAGAGCGCCGCTCTGGGTCATGCTTTTCCCCACTATTTTGCTGCCTAGGCCTGGATCGGCGTAGGGCGTGGCCCAGCCGCCGTGCCGGAAGCCGTCACGCCGGTCCTCGTCGGACCGAGCGGGCGCCTGCATTACGCCGTCGAGCGTCAGACTTTCGAATACAATGATGTTGCTCATTTCAAGTTTCTCCCTATTCCTGATAACTTTACACTAATCCTTCTTTACGACACGTTGATGGATTGACTATCTAATCCCGGCTAAGCTTCGATTCGGCGAATGCCGGGGGAGCCTGCCAATTGAAGCGAGGCTCAATTCCGGTCAGGAGTGACAGGTAACCCTGCTGCGAAGCCACGAGATGCCACAAGGTGAGGCGAATGCTTCCCAGCAATTCTCATTTTGAAACCAGTATCTTGTAGGACAAGCTGTTAGCTTGTCCCAGGGAACGACAAGCTAACAGCTTGTCCTACTTTTTATGGGCTACACTGCCAAAATGAGAATTGCTGAATGCTTCCTTTCGTGACTGACTTGGGTTCAGCGTCGAGCTGCTCGTCACTAAGGGCGGAGCAAGCCCGAATGATCTGGAGGTTCGCCCAGTTGTTGTGTTCAAATAACTTCCCAAGAATATTCTCGCTCATCAATAGATTCTCTATGAGTCCGCCCTTCTTGATGATTACTTGACGACGCGGAATCCAAGGTGTGTTACGCCAGGCGCCTCAATCACTCGTATGCTTTCCAGTTCGATTGGCTTTATACTCAGATGATCGAACAACCGGACACCGCTTCCGAGCAGGAAAGGTGCCACGTCAACATGGATTTCGTCCATCAAGTCCGCGTTGAGACATTGCTGCAGGACGCTGGCAGTGCATACAACGACATCTTTGTCCCCCGCGGCTTTCTTTGCCTGACGAATGGCGCTTTCAACGCCATCGGTGACAAAGGTGAACGGCGATCCTTCCTGGACCCACTCCTGCGGGATGGTATGGGTGACGATAAAGCACGGTGTCCCAGGGGGATGTCCGCCCCAAGCCCTGGTGATGTCAAAGGTTCTCCGCCCCCACACCCACGCCCCGTGTGTTCGCATCGCCTCCTTAAGGACTTCAGCACTCTTCGGTGAGACCTTGAGCACCGGAGTGCCACTACTTACTGAAATTTCAGTGGTGCCGCTGAAGTACCACTTAAAGAGCGCGTCACCGCCATCTCCCAAACCGTTCTCAGGACTGTCGTTCAGACCGGCGACAAAACCATCCAGCGACATGGTCATGTTGAAAACAACTTTTCCCATGTTCAATTTCCTTTATCTTACTTTGTTCGTCACGATTAAAGACCTAGTCTATTTCTCCGTTCGGTCCCGCGAAGAAGCCATCCAGGGTTGCCATATCGAATAGGATTACCTTCCTCATGCTAATTCCCTTTGTTTATCTGTTGTTACGATTGTTTCTTTTGGGAACCTTTGAGCCGCGCGTGTTCGCGCCTTGGCCGCCTCTTCGGCCCGATTCTTCGCCGGCGCGTTCGTCTCAAGCGAATTGAGCAGCTTGCCGGTGGCGGCGGCAATCTCGTCAACTGCAGCCAGGAAGGCAGCTTGGTTGGCCCTGGATGGCTTGTTGAAGCCGCTCACCTTGCGCACGAATTGCAATGAGGCCGCTCGGATCTCTGCCTCGCTCACAGGCGGGTCGAAGTTGAAAAGTGTTTTGATATTTCTACACACAAGTGCTACCTCCTAATTAAAGGTCCTGTCTATCGGCCTGGTAGCAGAGGTAAACCACTCCGGACCCAAAGACGCGCGTTTCAACCAGCCGCAGCTTGATCTGGTCGCCCGAGGCCGGGAACATGGGCGTGCCGCCCCCCACGACAACCGGATGAACGAAAAGCCGGTATTCGTCGATCAAACCCAGCCGCATGGCGGATGAAGCGATGCTGGCACCACCGACAACCATGTCTTTGCCGGGCTGCGCTTTCAGCTTCGTGATTTCTTCGGCGATGTCCTCCCGAGCCAGCCTGGCGTTGCCTTGGACCCGTTCGAGGGTCTTCGAAAACACGATCTTGCGTATCTGCTTCCAGATACGTGCAAATTCGAGTGCGTAGTCCGGCTGCGACGGGTCTTGGTCCGCCGTTTCCCAGTAGACCATGGCTTCATACATGCGCCGTCCGTACAGGTGCGTGTCTACCGCGCGCTGCTGCTCGTTGACGAACCTGTGCAGTTCCTCGTCGATGATATGCCAGTCCAGCTCGCGATTCGGCCCATTGATCATGCCGTCGAGCGACACCATGGGCGAGTAGATCACTTTTCTCATGTTTACTCCCCCTTTAACCGCCGGCCAGCGCGCCCACGATCAGAAAAGGTTCTGCGCCGGTTGCGACCGCATCAGGCAAGGGGGCGTCCGGCGACTCGTGCGACCAATCCTCCTCGCAAGCGAAGAACCGGATAAACGATCGCCGTTCCTGGGTGACGTGGTCGCGTATTGTCCCGCGCAGCGTGGGATACTCTGCCTCCAGTGCATCCAGGACCGAACGCTGGGTAACCGGCCCCTCAACCTCCAGCATGACCTTGCCGTTCACGCCCGCCAGCGTGCGCAGATGCGCGGGAAGTACCACCTCGATCATGGCAGCACCTGGACTTCGACAGACAACACGGCCGGCAGGTCACGGACGATGGACGCCCAGTTGTCGCCGGAATCGGCCGATGCATACACCTGCCCGCCGGTGGTGCCAAAATAGACACCGCACGCATCGAGCGAGTCGACAGCCAGTGCGCTGCGCAGCACGTTGACATAGCAGTTGCTTTGCGGCAAACCCCTGGTGAGCGCCTCCCACTCGTTCCCGCCCGTCCGGCTGCGGTACACGCGCAGCTTGGCGTCGGGCGGATAATGCTCCGAGTCGCTCTTGATGGGAATGACGTAGATGGTATCCGGCTCGTGCGCATGCACGGCAATCGGGAAGCCAAAGTCACTCGGCAGGTTCCCGCTGACCTCAACCCACGACTCGCCGGCGTCGTCGCTGCGCATGATGTCCCAGTGCTTCTGCATGAACAGCACATCCGGGCGTGAGGGGTGCATAGTTATACTATGAACGCAGTGACCGACCTCGGCGGTGGGATCGGGCAGCTCATAGCCGGACTTCAGCCCACGGTTCACCGGCCGCCATGTTTGGCCGCCATCGTCGGTGCGGAACGCGCCCGCCGCAGAGATGGCGACAAACATCCGCTGCGCGTCGCTGGGGTCCAGAATGATACTGTGCAGGCACATGCCGCCGGCGCCTGGTTGCCACAGGTGTCCCTTGGCACCGCGCAGCCCGGGCAGTTCCTGCCACGTCTGCCCGCCATCGCTGGAGCGGAACAAAGCCGCATCTTCTGCCCCGGCGTAAATCGTATCCGGATCGGTCAGCGACGGTTCGAGATACCAGACGCGCTTGAATTCCCACGGGTGCTGGGTGCCGTCGTACCACTGGTGCGTGCCGGGCACGCCCTCGTATCCGAACTCGTTGCCCACCGGCTCCCACGTTTTGCCGCCATCGTCGGAGCGCTGGATCACCTGCCCGAACCAACCGCTGGATTGCGACGCATACAGCCGATTCGGATCGGCGGGCGACCCCTTGAGGTGGTAAATTTCCCAGCCGCCAAAGTACGGCCCGCTGATGTCCCACTCTTGGCGCTTCCCATCAGAAGTCAGAATGAACGCGCCTTTGCGTGTGCCAACCAATACTCGTACGCTGCTCATATCTCGCGTCTCCTTAAATTTGATTCTTCAGGTGACCGTCACCTCCAAAGTGACGGTCACCTGACCTACTGCTTCACGCTGCACAACGCTTGCCGAATCTCGCCCAGATGATAGGCCGTATGCACGATGATGGCGATGGCGCCGCCGATCTGTTGTTCGTTTGGCCACTCAGTTGTTTCGTTGATGAGTATCTTGATGCGGTTGTAACTCTCGCGCAACGACGCCTTGAGCGCATCCCATTCTTCAGGCGTGACGGCGCTTGTCTCTCGCCAGATCTTGTCCCAGTCCTGCTGTTCGAATTGTTGTGTTCGCACAGCCTTTTCCAGTACATCGAGATAAAACGCCACGTGCTTTACCTGCGCGGCCAGCGTGGCGCATTTGCCGCCCACCGGCAGCGATGCTTCCTCGGCCGAAATCGTCGCCAGGGTTTCGAACATAGACGTGCCTTTGTCGAGAAAATAGCCCTGCACGTCGTCAAAGGTTTCATCCAGCAGCGCGTACAGTGTATGGGTGAAGTGTTCTGTCTGAATTTGAGTAGACATAGTCCTTCCTGTCACCCTTGCTCAAAGCTATCAATGTAGCCCAGCCGCAACGACTATCCCTTCGCGTTTGCGGCCGCCTGCGCGCGCAGGCGCTCCTCTTGCTCCCGAAGTTCGGGCGTGAATTCGTCCCCGAAGTCCTCCGGCTCGAACACCTGCCGAAGCTCAAGCTCCACCCCGCCTCCGAAGGGCGCGCGCTTCATCCAGTCGATCGCCTCTTGCTTCGACTTGACCTGGATCAGCCAGAATCCGGCGATCAGTTCCTTCGACTCGGTGAACGGCCCGTCAGTCACCGTCGTCTTCCCATCCGAAAACTTGATGCGCGCCCCTTTCGAGGTTGGGTGAAGGCCCTCGCCCGCCAGCAGCACGCCGGCCTTCACCATCTCCTCGTTGAACTTGCCCATCTCGGCGAAAATCTTCTCGTCCGGGAGAACCCCTGCCTCGGACTCCTCGCTGGCTGGAACCATGACCATAAATCGCATTTTCATATCTCCTTTTGGTTATAGTTTGGAGCCGGGCCACCGGGCCGATCCGGCCCGCTGTGAACCCCCGCTCTGTATATTTGTCGAATAAGACTCCCCAAAATCGACATCAATGGTCCTAAATGGTTGTTGGTTATAGTCGTAACTGACCATCCACTGAATGCCAAATCTGTCGGTAAGCATGCCAAAGTAAGACCCCCAAAAAGCCTTTTCGAGGGGCATGGTTACCTGCCCGCCGGCTGAAAGTCCGTTGAATACCCGCGTTGCTTCTGCTTCGCTGTCGGTGCTAATGGAAATGGAAGCATTGTTGCCAGGTGTTGTGGGTCCCATGGCTGCCGGTCTGTCGCTGCCCATTAGAACCGTTCCCTGTCCGATGGGCAAAGCAACGTGCTATTCCTCGACCGTTAACAAATTGGCATCCCGTGCCAACCGCCATCGCCCGTCGGACTCCTTACGCAGGATCGTGAGCGTGTAGCCGGAGCGGCGTACAGGCCTGCTGCCGCCGGGTGGAGTCATCGTCAGCTCGATATAATGAGGTGGCCTCGAACGCTTCCTTCCCGAATGGCTCCCGGCCGGGAACCATGAAGACCACGTCATCTGTCATCAAGCTTAGCACCGTATATTTATCTTTAAGCCAGCCGCACGGTCCTTGCTCCCCACCTGCGGAGAGCTTCTCCCACAACTCATCCACTTCTTCCTGCGTCTCGCAGTTCACTTGGCATCATCATTTCTCCTTCAGCCTCAAGACGCCGATTGCTGAAGCACCCAACCGTTGCCGTCCGGATCGCTAAACGTCGCTTCCTTTGCCCAGGGTTGTTCCTTGACTTCAGAGATGTCCAGGCCGCGTTTCTTCAATTCCGCGTGAGTTTTGGCAATATCCTTTGTAGTAATAACCAGGCCTTGAATACAGCCAGGTGCCATTTGCGGAAACCACGTGACGAGCACGATTTCAGTCTCGGCTCCCGGCAGTGCCAACCTGATCCACATGGTATCCGGTGTTCCAAATGGCATTTCTTGCATTACTTTGCACCCGAGCACTTCGGTGTAGAATTCCTTCGCCCTTTTCTGGTCTTGGACCGGAATTGAGATTAATGCAATTTTATCAAACATAATGTTTTGCCTCCTAATTACGTTTCTACGAGATTTAGCTGCCCGGAAACGCCGAACTTATCCTAAACCCATCCGAATTTTTTACTGAAGGGATATTGGGTCAGTTCCATGAGAACAGACTCGCCTTTGGACAGTTTCTCGAAAAGCTCATCTTAGCTCACTACAGAACACATGTTCTTATTATACTAAATATAATCTGAATAGTCAACATACATTCAAGTAGGAATTAATCCCTTCTCGTAACTGCATATTTCAGCCCCGCGCTATCCGGCTCCCGGCACGCCAGAGGTCCAGGCTCCGGGCCAGGTGGCGCATAAACCGATGAACGAGCACGCATCAAATCAACATTATCGAAGGCGAATCCTCGATATATTAGATTGAATTGGTATTATAAGATAATTGAGGGGAATGAGCAATAAATAGTGAGGGATTGAGGTAGCAAACCTATTGACAAGGTGGTGGACATCGTGCAAGACCAGGCGGGCGGGGCACTGTTGCGCTTTGACGGCCAGGCCTGGGCCATCGCCGCTGCCGCTAACCTGGCGGCGGGGGCGGGCAGCGGAGACCTGGTCGCCGGCCGGGACGGCCAGATGGGGCTGGGGACCGAGGACTTCGTGGCCCGTTGGTCGGACGGAACCCGGGACGTATTCGATCGCGAGCGTTTGGGATACAGCGACGATCAGGTTCACTTCGGCGCCCTGACCGAGGACAGCTCGGGGCGCATATGGGTCAACGCGGAAGGCTATGGTATTGCACCCCAGGACAAAGAACTCCGCCGCTACGACGGAAGCGGCTGGGCTGAGATCGAGCTGCCGCGCATCATGGACTTCATTGACGGCTTCGCGATGGACGCGGGCGGGTTCTGGCTGGACGGTGAAGGAGTCGTCGGTTACTACGCTGGCGGGCGCTGGCGGGTGTATGCCGTGCCGGCCGGGGTGGCCGGTCGTAATGTGCGCCACATCGCCCTGGACTCGTCGGGGCGGGTGTGGGTACTCGGCGGAGACGGCCTGGCCTGGCTGGAGCCCCGCGCCGGGCGTTGGGAATCGCGGCTGGTGTTTCGCAAGTAGGCGTCCTACGGTTAGGCAAGTCTTGAAGACACCGCAACACGCGCCCCTTGGGATGCGCTTCAGTTTGGGGGCAGACCTAACCCCCCGACCCCCTTCCCTACCAGGGAAGGGGGAGAATTGCTCCCCTCCCTGCGTCGGGGAGGGGCTGGGGGTGGGGTCTGCCCCCAAACTGAAATGCACGCGCCCCTTGACCCGGTCGGCTAGACACCTGAAATGGAAGGGTATATAATCGGCCAGGCGCGGATAGCCTGAAGCCCATGCGTGAACAGGCATCGTGCCGTGCATTCGACACCATCGCCAATTCAGGCCCTGGCGATAGGCCTGAATTGGCGTCTATTTTTCTGAGACGATAAAGGAAGTGAGAATCTACGATGGGACACAAAACTTTACGTATTGGAGAAAAGAAACGGATTGCCCTCATCGCCCACGACAACAAAAAGGAAGAGTTGTTGGACTGGGCCAAATTCAACCGCGATACGTTGGCGCAACATATCGTGCTGGGCACGGGCACGACCGGCAAATTGCTGGAACAGATGCTGAATATTGAAGTGATCAAGCTGCAAAGCGGCCCCCTGGGCGGTGACCAGCAAATCGGGGCGAAAATCGCAGAGGGTGAGGTAGATTTTGTAATCTTCTTCTGGGATCCCCTCGAAGCGCAGCCGCACGACGTTGATGTAAAAGCCTTGTTACGGCTGGCTGTGGTGTGGAACATCCCCATCGCCTGCAATCGAGCGTCCGCCGATTTTATGTTCTCATCCCTGTTGATGACCCAGGAATACCAGCGTCTCCTGCCTGACTATGAAGCGTATAAAGAACGCGTGCTTTTTCCGTACGGACGGAGGGAGCCTGATCAGTAATCACACACCTTATGGCGACAGAGTCTTCTCAATGCGACGATCAGGATCGAATCCGACGAGGTAACTGTTTGCGTCGAATAAGGTGGAGTCGCTACCACGGCTTACGGCAATAGTCCAACGCGACTACGGAGGGAGGCTAATCTTTCGAGCGGAATCTTAGATCATTAACGTCTAGATATTTGATTCTATTAGTGATCTTGAGAGCCGCTCGAAACTGAGCATTACAGCCTCGACTGATTACCAGACCAATGGGCTTGTTGCCAGGAAGAAAAAGTCTCCTGTTCTGAAGCTGATCCTCAGCACATCCGACATAACTGCTGATCTGTCCAAATGTATTCCGGTCGGCTTGAACAACTTTGAGTTCGATTACAACAAAGCGATGATGCTTCTTATCGTAGCAGAGTAAATCGACAAAGCCACGGTAGCACCGCACAAACCATTCTTCCTCTCTTAATTCCAGATCATAACCAAATGGGCTTAGCACTTCCAATTTCTGAACGAGGGCCCGTTTCAGCTCATCTTCAGTGCGAGGAAATCCGGTATCTTGGACAGGGGGTTCGGCTTCGATCTGTTTCAGAAATGCTTGGTAGCCAGGGTTTTCTTGAGATGCCAATTGGTTAAGTTCTTCCCAATCCTGCGGCAATATGTGGAAGCCGTGGGAAGGACCTCGAAATTTGGCCCTCAGAGGTTTCCAATTTTGCAAATAGGGATGGTTTTTTAGCTCTTGAATTGTGATCGGATGTTTGAATTTATACAGCGCCCGATAATCACATCCCCATTTCCAGCCTTGGCTGGCGGCATATCGGTCATCGGCGAGGGAATACGCATCACTTTCTGCTTGCATCAGATAGCCGATGTCTTTTTTGGGAGAAGTGCGCCATACAAAAGCAAAGTCACCACGCTTTGTTTCCCTGTGACACGTCCAATACCAACTCCCTACATCTACGTTCTTATCTGGGTCCAGATCATCGCTGTCTGTTCCGTCTTCATTTAAATAAGACTCTGGGCGTGTAACCCATAGCCAGTACTGACGCATGTTTGCTGGTGACTTCGCCATTTCCTCATACCCCTTCTTGTCGGCAATTAAAGTGCAGCCAAATCTTTCACGTTCAGAGATGACTTCAAGGACATGCGTTGCGCGGTTTATTTCGCTCACCTTCGGTTACAAAGTATGATGCAATCCAACCCACCCCTTTCCCTGTAGATTGGCTTGGATCAAGACCTGAATCTACAAGACCAGGATCGTCAATCCAGTAGTAAAGTTCACCATCAACGCTCGTACATTTCTTTTGCAGTTGGGTAATCAGTGAATCCCCTCGTAATGTTTCACCTGAAGGCAACACCGTAATCAGCATGTCGATCTTAGACGTAACCCGCGTTTGGCTCGGAGGCTTTGGGTCGGCATATAAGAGGATCTCGCCCTTACAGTCACGGTCCCATACCCACCCAAGTTGGTCTATATCCTTGCAGGAGTTGAGTGTCTCTGTAGGTCGCGGAATAGCTGCATCAGGCTGACTGGATATCGCAGGCGACTCGCGTCCCTGTTCTGGCTCAACCAGAATTGGCACGACCAACAAGCCGACGCAGGCTATCACAGCCAGTAGTAATCCTCCTGCGCCAGCAATCCATACATAATTGGGCAGGGTGGCTCTACTTTGTTTTACTCTTGAGGTTTGTACCCTCTCCTGCCCAGGCTGTTGCTTCGTGGTATATTGTGCGTATGGATTTCCCTTTGTGGCGTCAATGATGACCAGTAGATGAAGAATAAGGCCTGGTACAACTAATAAGGCGTATCCAGCTACAACAATGATAAGAAAGAGCAGCCCTCTCCCGATTTGTCCTTTGTAAATCTGACCTGCGCCAGGAATAAAGAAACTGAGTAAGGCTGCTACACCTGGACTCCATAGACGTTGGGGAGGAAGTTGCACCTGCCCAGGCTGAGGCTGCGAAACTGCTATTTGTTGCGAAGACCGACCGGGTCTCAAATCCCGCCCACAATAACGGCAAACGCCGGCTTCCACTTTGATCGTCTCCGCACAATACGGACATTTCTTTGTAGTCTGTTGGTCAATCCGTTTTATCTGTTGGAGTACATCGGAAGAAACAGCGGGTATTGGTTGCGACTGCTTTTCAATTTGCGGGGGTTCTTCTGACGGCCTCTGGGTTAGTGCCTCCAATCCGCGCCGTGCCGTCTGGTTATGGGGGTTGATTGCTAACACTCGTTCCAGGCAGGTTCGGCGGTGCTCATCGGAACCGATGACCGACGACATCCACAGCCAGGCCGTCTCATTGTGTGGATCGTTACGGATCACTTCGGCCAGGAGCCGCTTGCCGGCCTCTTTGTTACCTGAGCGGATAGTAGCGATGGCACGCTGCAAGTTGTCAGACATCTCGGTCATCTTCCCCCACCCTGGTCATTTCAGTATATCATGCCTAACCACCCGCTTACAATCCCCTTTCTATCCCAGTCCTCACAAAAACAAACAATCCGCCTCAAGGGGCGGATTCTAGTCTGCTGACATACCAGCCAGGCAAAAGCTCCGGTCTATCCGTCAGGTCTTCCCACGGATGCGTGGAGCTAGTGGGGTCAGCCTTCCGCCTAGCCATAAGAGAAGACTGTCTCCGGCGGCATCTTGGCTGCTGGGACAGGCTCTCTGTTCTCTTCATACATCTCTGGTACGGGATATACTCTTTCGGTTCTCAAAGGGCGACTGTCCGCCCCGGCGACTCTGCCTTGGGCATCTCGCTAGAATGAGATATTGTGTCTGGTGCATAGGAAGGTACGCGCGCTGCGACCGGGTACAAATAACCGGCTCCAATGGTACCACACTGCCAACGAAGCTAGTTCATTTAGGGTTCATTGAGAATCCCCGAAGAATCGCTAAACTGGCTATTGACAAGAATAGAACATATGTGTTATACTAGCAATATGGGGTAGTAGGGTAATACCACTAGATGTAGTGTTTAGTTGAGTACTGAAACGCCGTATATAGGACCAAATTGAGCTGGAATGCTCATGTCAGGACAAGTCTATTGTACTTACTGTCAAGGTTGTTTCTTATTCTTTCCTCTCATCAACTTACGATCCCTCACGCGCGAAGCCGGAATAGTTGACATAGTGTTCTCTGGATAATACAATAGCACTAAGTCATGGATGGCTGCAGACAAGAGGTCAATCATGTCGCCACCGTGCTCTAGGTGCATGGTTTTGTCAACAAGATGAAGTCAGAATTCGTGATCACTGAGATCCTAGACTTGCGCGATATCGAGAATTTCTGGCAGGGGCAAAAATGATAGCATTAACTGAACTCCTGAACAGGCTCGGCTATGACAAATCACCAAATTATCGCCCCACAGATGGTCCACTCGAACCAGAAACGGCACATCTATTTCGTGCTGCCCGTGATGTGAACGTTCATGGAATCTATGTTTTCGAGACAAGCGCGGACTCTACACAGAGAATCCTGCCAGCACGCCCTGCCGTTCACGTCGCCGAAGCGCTCAATGAAGAACAAGCAAGGCAAATTCACCGAAGCCTGTGGAATCTTAGCTATGCCCCTTTCTTGATTGTTCGACTTCCTCACCAAATTAGAATCTACACAGGATTTGATTACTCCCAAGAATCACCAGAAGAAGGCTTGTTAGGTTTCACCGCCGAGCCGGACCGGTTGCCAAGGCTGCTGAGGGATTTTACATCCGACGCTGTTGACACTGGCCATATTTGGGAATCTAAATATGCCAAGAAGCTTGACCCTAACCAACGCGTGGATAAGCGGCTGCTAAGCAACCTTGAACAGTTGGGACGAGCTTTGAAGGAGAGTGGGCTACGCGATGAAGTAGCACATGCTCTGATCGGTCAGTATGTCTATCTGAGCTATCTGCGAGATCGTGACATTCTTTCAGACGAGTGGTTGGCGCAACATCGAATAACCCCTCATAATGTAGTCACACACCGCGCTACAGTATCGAGTCTGCGGAAGCTAGTCGAGGCTCTGGAAGATCGGTTTAACGGAAAGATCTTTCCCATAGAGTTTGATAGGGAGGACAGCCTAAAAGACGACCATGTCTCTTGGGTCGCATCTGTATTCAGCGGGGCCGAGATCAAAGACACAGCCCCTGAGATTGTGCGCCAGTTGCACCTTCCTTTCCAGGCATATGATTTTCGATACATTCCCGTCGAAACTCTTTCAGCCATCTATGAGCAATTCATTTATGAAAGAAAGGCCAAAGGAGCAATTTATACCCCAGAAGCCTTAGCTGACTATGTCCTATCGGAAGTAGAGTGGGCCAAACCACTTGCGCGCGGGATGAGGATACTCGATCCTGCCTGCGGCTCAGGTGTTTTCCTTGTACTGACCTATCGACGGCTCATCGAAAAGGAGATTGCCCGTTTAGGTCGAAGACTCAAGCCCGAAGAGCTCTGCGAGATTCTGCAGGAAAGCATCTATGGCGTGGAGCGGGAGCGAGACGCTTGTTATGTGACCGAATTCAGTCTGATCTTAACCCTCCTTCACTACATGGAGCCACGCGATTTGCGAAATCTGGAATTCCAATTTCCTGACTTGCATAACAAACAAGTCTTCGAGCATGACTTCTTTGATGTAGAAGATCAAGAAGGCACGGGTAAGTTTTGGCAGCGTGGAGTAGAATTTGACTGGATTGTAGGCAATCCCCCCTGGATTGAGCTGAAACCGAATACAAACGGTGAGGAATTTGCCCGTGCTTGGATGGACAATCCCCGAAATAGATCTGAGCGTCCCATTGGTGGTAACCGTGTGGCAGAGGCATTTAGTTGGCTTGTCACCGACTTATTGAGTCCTGAGGGGGTGGTTGGACTAATACTGCCAGCTACAAGCCTCTTTAATCTCGAATCTCAGAATTACCGCCGGCATTTCTTCACCAAGCACGAAGTTCTCCGAATTACAAATTTCGCCAATCTCCGTGATGTGCTTTTCGATAGAAGAGGCACTTTTCCTGCGGTCACTATCATCTATCGCAGGGCAGTAGACTCTCGGGAGAAGCCCCCGATCATACATTACGGGCCGTTTGCCGTGAATCAACTCTCTGAGGCGAGGAAAAAGCCTTGGGTAATAACGATAAATGAAAATGAGATCCAGACAATATCTCCCTATGAGGCTGAAAAGGGAGAAACATCTCTCTGGAAATTTGCTCTTTGGGGAACCTACCGTGACAGGCGAGCTACCGAGCGTATTAGGTGTCTATTTCCAAAGACCCTTAGTGGAATATGCGAAAAGAGAGGTTGGCCGTTTTGGGAAGGCGCGCAACTACGCGATAGAAGCACAAAATCAAATTACGAACTAGAGCACGTTGCTGAACTTAGAGGCAAAAAACGATTTCGAACAGACTTGATGAACCAATCATTACTCCGCTTTTCAATTTCGCAAGATGTTCTTGAAAACATACCTGACGAGATGTGTTATATCCGGAAGCGGGGTGGGAAAGCTGGTCTTAGCGTTACGCAGGCTCCTCATGTCATCTTATCACCCGGTTGGATGAGTTATATCGTCTACAGTGATGAGGATTTCGTCATTCCGCCACGGCAAATGGGTATTGCGGCACCCGAAGGAGACGCAGATTATTTGCGTGCACTTTCGGTCTTCCTGAACTCTAGTCTAGTTGCGTATTACCTGTTCTTCCATGCTCAACAATGGGGAGTGTTCCGTCAAGCTAGATTGGTTTCAATAGCTGAGGTAAGAGAGATACCGACCCCCGAACTCACGCCGAAGCAGGTAGAAGATCTTGCTAGCTTTCATGAGGAGTTGGTAGGGGTTGAAAGGCGGGAAATCTCGAACTTGATTTCAGGGGTGCGAAGTAGAACCCAGACACGATTAGGCTTAAATAACACCTATGCCACCGAAGACATTGCTGAATTGGGTTTCCCTGAAAAGTTAACAAGGGCGGAGAAGAAAGACCTGAGACAGTCCGTTGCTGAGTTGAGAAAAGGATTACGAAATACGATTGACGAGAGGGTTGTTGACCTCTTTAACATTCCTAGAGATATTGAACTTCTGGTAGAAGAATTTGTCCAAATACGCTTGTCGTTAGACAAGCCATCAGCCATAGAGAGCACCACCAGAAAGCCCAGCAACCAAGAACTGGTAGCTTATGCTCGAGAGCTTCGGGATGAGCTCGATGATTTTGTCATGGGTACGGCTTACCACAAAGTCAGCATCACTCACTCCGAAGAGCTAATCGAGTGCATCGTGGAAATCACTCAAGAAGACGCCCCGATTCCAGTTAATGGAAATAGTATCAAAGTCGGAGATCTAACAACGACCAGACTCTTGGCCGAACTCAGCGATAGCTTGCGAGAACAAGTCAGTCAGTGGGTATATGTACGGCGAGGGTTGCACCTCTTTGATGGGCCACGGGTCTATATCTACAAGATACCCCGTTTAGTTGACTGGACGCGGACACAGGCGATGAATGACGCAAGCGATATCATTGGAGAAGCACTCGAAGCCGCATGGAAGCCATATGAAGACAAGTAAGCCTAGCGCAAGACCTTTTCGCCCGTTTGTTAACGTGTTTAGAGTTCAAGTACGCCAACTCATCGCTCGGGGGTATGAAGATGCATGTCGTAAGGCACGATGCACTAACGAGGAGGAACCAGCCATTACAGGTTTCATAACGGAAGCTATCAACGATAGGTTTCGTTCACCTGACTGCCCAAGTTGGTCAGTTCATTACTCCGTTCACGAAGATCCACCAGTGGAAAAAGAGGGTGTTTCTGGCAAATCCAGACCAAGGCCTGATATAATCATTGAAGGCCTTTTTGAAGGGCGTCCTCAGTATATATTTGAAGCAAAGCGGTTACGAAGAGGTGGATATGGGGTAGGTAAATATGTGGGTTCAGACGGTATGGGGTGCTTTATTAGTGGTCTATATGCTTCAAGATATGTAGAAGCCGCAATGTTGGGCTATGTGCAGAGCGACTCACTGGTACACTGGAAAGGCCTCATTAGGAAAGCAATTGATAGAAGAGAGAGTAGCTTGCGCCTAGTGCCACCTCAGCGTGACGTGATAGTCATTGATGCTTTTCCGTTGGAATGGTGTAGTGAACATCAGCGTGACAAAACAGGGTGTTCCATTACCATCTACCATCTTCTTCTCGATTGTTGTAGTTGAAGTTGCTATATGCGCGATCTAACCTCCCTCAGCGCTGAACTCCAATAACTTCTCAACAAGGTTGGAGAGGCATATTTGCGCGAATTAAATCGGTTGTTGGAACTGACTTGCACATGGGTCTGCCTATGCTTGGGCCGCAGGCACAAGTGGGCGCCGAGCAGAGATGAGAAGGCGGCGAGGTCGGGAGGGAGGGCGTCTGCCATCCCTACTCTGCCTTAAGGTCGCGCATCAGGCAGTCAAAGGCTTTTTGGTAGGAGTCGTGGTCTTTCCAGCGCGAGAAATCGGGGATGAAGTATTCGCGCACTTCGACTGCCAGGTCTTTGCCAGTGTCACTGTCAAAACATTTCCAGTCTCGAATTGTTTCCCAATCCACCAGCCGGACAGGAAAGAGCTTGCGCCGCCTGTCTCTGATTTCCGTCCTGCGCGCCTGGCGGATTTCGGTCATAACCCATTCACTTTGCATACTATGCTCGGAGAGAACAAGCAACACCTTTTCGTGGACACGAATCGCCTGGTCAATCTGTTCATATAGCTTTCTGCCTGCTCTGAGGTCTTCCCTATCCAACCAGCAACGCACCCCTTTGCTTTGTAGATCGTTGTGGAGGCGTTCCGCAAAGACTTGATCCTTGTGGGAATAGCTAATGAAACAGGAGTAGTACTGAATCGCTTCGGCCGTGAGGGAGGCAGTGTAGGTGATGAAAGTGTCGAGCACCCCGGCTCCCTGCAAAAAAGCTTTGGAGATTTTTCCTTTAGAGCGATAGATGGTATCAATGCCGATGGTCGAGGGTGCCACGTGATAAATTCTTTCCAGTCCCGTGACCCTACGCAAGTCCAGGTCTGCGAATATCGTAAATCCTACAATCGCATGGCTAAGGTTGGCTCCGCTGAGATTGGCTCCAGAGAGGTTAGCCCCAATGAGATTAGCTTCAATCAACCGCGCTCTCGTCAATTTCGCTCCGCGAAGGTCCGCCCCGCTCAGGTTTGCTCCGCAGAAGCTCGCCTCATAGAGATTCGCATCTACGGCATTCGCTCCGCGAAGGTCCGCCCCGCCGAGGGCTGACCCGCCGAGGTTTGCCTGATTGAGATTTGCCTGATTGAGATCCGCCCGACTTAGATCCGCCTGACTGAGGTCTGCTTTGTACAGGTTCGCATGGTTGAAGTCCGCTTCGATGAGGCACGCCTTATAGAGGCCCGCATCGCTCAGGTTTGGACACACGTCAGGATTCTTTACCCTCCACCGGTTCCAGGCCTCGACCCCTTGCTTGATTATTCTGAGATGTTCCTGGTTGGCCATTCTCGTCACCCCACTGCTACCGCTTGTGTTCAGTATATCACAGCTATGCCCTGTATTCAATAGCATTTTTGCCCCTGGGCTTGCGCAGCAGAAGAATTTCGCAAAGCTCTACGGGTAGTGCCGGACACGTCGATTGACTCTGCTAATTGTGGTTACCCCGAGCACTGGCGGAGTCGACAGCTTGCAACCCCGTTTCTTAACATGTATCAACCCATTAATATGTTGAGGGGCACCGGGGGCAGCAACTCGCCCCATGGGAAAATGCACGCGGCGTACACCTGATCAGGGGCCATGTCCCGGGCTCTCTCCTCTAAGCCCGGGCTTCGAAAGCAGCGCCAGCCCAAGGAAAAATCTGACGTCAGCCATGCTGAGTTGAACCGCCAGGGTGGCCATCTGCCAGGGCGAATAGGGCAGGTCGTTCTCCAGCCACCACTCGATGGCTCCCACGCCCGCACTCGAAATGTACTTCAGGCATAGGTCGAAAGAGGGCTGATTCAGTTGATCTTGTGGCACCATGGTGGACAGGGAGGCGCGCATTCGTTTCTCAATGTACTCCCGAATTCTTTGCACAAATCCCGGATCTCCCCTCTTGCCGAGCATGACCCGGTAGAAATCAGCGTGGGCCTGAACGTGCTCAAGCATGCGTACCAACCCGGCCGGCGGCTTTTCGGGAACGCCAACCTGGGTTGCCGGTTCCTCCGGGGTATCGAGCATGGCGTAGAGGTCGTCCATATACTTATCCAGTAAGTCGTACTTGTCCTGGTAATGGCGATAGAAGGTGGCACGATTTACCATGGCACGCTGCGCAATGTCCCGCACCGTAACGGCTGAAAATCCTTTCTCAATAGTGAGCTCGATCAAGGCGTTTTGTATCAGCTTGCGGGTCCGCCGCACGCGCAAGTCTTCGGCTACGTCCTTGTTTTGCGCCACTTTTTCACCTCGTGTCGTTTAAGCAACACTTCAAGACAACTTGATGGTTGACCTGGACTATCTGTGTGTGCTATTATACTCAAAGCAACATAGTGAAGGATAAGTAACAATATGTCGTTTATTATATCACGCTTGTGACAATTTGCCAATCCTGCCAGGTGCCGGGCACCTTTAGCAGTTACCAAAGGTCAATTAAAAGGAGGACTATCGTGATTTTAGTTACTGCTGCAACTGGCAATGTCGGAAAAGAACTTGTCCAGCAGCTTGTATCTGAAGGGCAGCCGGTGCGGGTCTTCACGCGCAACCCCGGCAAGGTGGCTCATCTCGGCCAGCGCGTCGAAGTTGCCGCCGGCAACCTGGACGAACCTGAGACGATCGAGGCAGCACTGGAGGACGTGAAGCGCGTCTTCCTGGTGACCAATCGCACGCAACAGGACGCCAACGTCATGCAGGCGGCGAAGCGGTGCGGGGTCGAGCACGTGGTAAAGCTGTCGACGCTGGAAGCCGCCGACGATTCTATGGCCGGGCACGTGAAATGGCACCGCCAACGCGAGGAGCTCATCCGGGCTTCCGGCCTGGCCTGGACCTTTTTGCGGCCGACGATGTTCATGACGACCGCTCTGGATTGGGCCGGGACGATCAAAGAGCAGGGCGTGGTGTATTACCCGGGCGGGGAGGGCAAGGTTCCGCCGGTGGATCCCTGGGATGTCGCCGCCGTGGCCGCCCGGGCCTTGACCGGCAGCGGGCACGAGGGACAGGCTTATGCCTTGACCGGCCCTGAAGCGCTCAACCTGGGCGAGATGACGCACATCCTGGCCGGCGTGCTCGGCAGGCGGCTGCGTTACGTGGACGTGCCCGAGGCCGACTTTGCCGGAGAGCTGCGCAAGCTGGGGCTGACGGAATACGTGGTGGAGGGCCTCATCGGCGTGTTTTCGGCCATCCGCGCCGGAAAACTGGCGCAGGTCACCGACAGTGTGCAGCGGGTCACCGGGCGCCCGGCGCGCACTTTCGAGGCGTGGTGCCGCGACCACGTTGAGGTGTTTCGATCCTTTGATACACCTACCAAGTAGTTACCCTATTTTTGCGATACCACGTTCAACCTGGCCTCGCTGCCCAGGAAGTGAGCCAGGTCCTCGACTTCCAACTCAAGCCCGCGCTGGAGGTCCGGGGTGAGCTCTTCGAACGGCTCGACGATCACTTCACTGTGATTTCGATGGCGCTTGATTTTCCAGGTGCCGGCGGCGCGACCATCCACGAGCAGCGCCGGGCGCAGCAGGCCGCCGCCCGGGAAAATACGTTTGGCGTAGATGGGGTCCAGGGCCAGGTCCCGGTCCCGGTATCCCAGCCAGTAGGTATCGAAGCCCGGCAAGAGATTCACGACCGGCCGGGCCGCCAATACTTCATCCAACCATGCGGCCCGGCTTTGGAGCATCCACGCTGGGCCGCCGGCTATGCCTACCTCCAGCAGTTGGTGCGAGAGTCCCCCCCAGGCATCCCGCGCCACGCCGAGAGCCAGGCCTGACCAGGCGGCAAAATCCTCCGCTGTAGCCGGGCCGTAGGCTGCCAGATAGCGGCGCGCCAGTTCTGCTGGCGCTTGCTCGGGCGGCATGGGGGGGCCCGGGTCAATCCAATCGGCCAGCAAGACAAAGGTCTCCTGGCCTGCGCGGTCGGGACCATAACACACGAACCCCTCGAGCGCTGCCAGGCGGATGAGGTGGATGGCCGCCTGCCCGGCGGTGGGAATCTCCTGCGGTGCCAACCCCTGGCGGATCTCGGCCCGCGTCAGCGGACCCTGGTCGGCAAGCATCTTAACCAGGGCGCGGACGCCGCGGGCGCCTGTCTCTTCGTCCAACCCCAGCCCGGCGCGCCGCCCCCGGCTGGAGCGGGTAAAAATCGGGGCAAGCAGCGCCAGGAGCCAGCCCAGGTCCTCGGCGGCAACCAGATGCAGCGTACCCCGCATGAGCCAGGTTCGCACCACAGACCGCTCCTCCACCCGCGCCCGTTCGACGTCTGAGGCGACCAACCCGGCGCCTCGGGCGCATACGGCGAGCGCAGCAGCCGTTGTGTCTTGAGCCTGTATGCCGCCAAGGTCGCCTATCACTTGCCCAACCTGCGCGGGGCCAGTGACCGCGCCAGATTGTCGCTGGGTCAACTGCTGGGCACGCAGACGGAGTAGCCGAACTTGATCCTCGGTCAATGATCGTGTCATATCTGCCCGGAGAATCCCTTTCACCTAGACATCTTCATACGACATATCTCTGACAAACACGACAAGAAATTAGCTCACGGATTAGCACGGATGAACACAGATTTTTTCAAATGCTCATCCTATCCGTGTAAATCTGCATTCATCCGCCTGCGCTTGCCCCGCAAGTTCAGGCGTGAGCCATCAGCTCGGCGGTTTGAGGCGAAGCTTCGCTAGTGGCATGGTTCACATCTTGCCAGCGATTGGTTTACACACAAACTGCCCCGCAGGGCTATCGGTTTGTAGCCCTACGGGTTTGACCAATGACGAACCCGCAGGGCTCCCGAATGGGGGAAGACGAAAATTTGCCTTGGTCGTTCGTCTTTCGTCCTTCGTCCTTCGTCTGACGGCGGCGGACGTAGTGCGTTTCTGTTAATGAAGTGCCGGGCACCTGATTAGTTGCCTTCTCCGTTAGTTTAGCCCAAATAGCGTCTGGGCCAAATCCGCGTATTCAGCGTGGGAGATGCCGGGGGGAGGGTCTTTGAGGTGTACGATGGGTTCGTGCAGGAGCTTGCCCACAATGGCATGGAGCATGGCTTCGACGGCCCGCTGCTGCTGGGGGGTAAGGTCGCCCAGGCGGTGCCGTGTCCGCTCCAATTCGGCCTGGCAAATGGCGTCGGCTCTTGCCCGCAAAGCGCGAATAACCGGCACGCTGCGGCGGGCGTCGTGCCAGGCTTCGAAATTATCCAGCTCATCCAGCACCAGGGCTTCGGCCGCCTGGCGCACGGCTGCGGCCAGGGGATGATGGGCCTGGACCAGCGACTCCAGGTCGTCGATGTCGGCCAACCGCAGCCCGGGCAGCTCGCCAATAGCCGGGTCGGCGTCGCGCGGGACGGCCAGGTCGACCACTAACAGCGGCCGGTCAGGCCGGGCGGCCATTGCCACCCGCACCTCCTCGAGGTGAAGCACGACGTGGGGAGCACCGGTGGAGCAGATGACGATGTCGGCCTGGATCAGATTTTCAGGCAGGGCATCGAAGCGGATGGCCCGTCCTCCCAGGCTTCGCGCCAGCTTTTGTGCCCGCTCATAGGTACGGTTGGCGACCAGCACGCAGCGCAGACCGGCCTGGACCAGGGCGCGGGCAGTCAGCGTGCTCATCTTGCCGGCGCCAATCAGCAGTGCCGTGCGAGCGCCCAGCGAGCCGAAGGTCTCAGCAGCCATCTCCACCACAATGGTCGCCACCGAGAGGGCGGCCCGGCCGATGTCGGTTTCGTTGCGAACGCGTTTGCCAGCCCCCACGCCATAGCGGAAGAGAGCAGAGAGGATAGGTCCGGTCGTCCCCGCGGCGTGAGCCAGTTGATAGGCATCTTTCACCTGGCCCAGAATCTCATTCTCGCCGATGACCAGCGAATCGAGCCCGGCCGCGACGCGCATGAGGTGCCGGGCAGCTTGCCGCCCGGAATAGGAGTAAAGCACTCCCTTCAGCGCATCCAGCGGCAGTTGGCCATAGCCGGACAGAAAGTGACGGACGGCGGCATCGGCACAGGAGGGGTCAGGAGCACAAACGTAAATCTCGCTGCGATTGCAGGTGGATAGGATGGCCGCTTCCGCTTGTACCTGGCCCGGGGGGTGAGCATCACAGGCACATTCCGCCTGGATCAAGTCTGCCAGTTGGCGCAGGGCAGCCGGGATACGTTCGGGGCCAAAGGCCAGCCGTTCGCGCGCCTCCACCGGAGCGATTTTGTGATTGACCCCAACTACCAGGAGTTCGTCCATCCCTGGCTTCTCCCCCCTCACTTTCCGCGCCCACTGGGGCAATCAGCACACCTGGAGAGGGTGCAGCCAGCGCAAACTCCACCCCCCGCCGCCAGTGAGCTCTCGCCACCGGGGCTGAATGCCATCACCGGCGTGAAGACACGCCGCACGTCCTGTCCATCACACCGGGGACAGGTCACGTGCCCGGTCCCCTCACTCAAGGTGCGCCGGACATCAAAGCAATGCCGGCAGGCCACGCAGTAGAATTCATACAGGGGCATGCGTTACCTCGTTTGCATGAGCGCGGGCGCGGGCCAGCAGTCCCTGGGCCCAGCCAGGTGACCCGGCGGCGTGCAGGTGGGTGTACGCAGCCAGGACGTTGCCATAGACCAGGCCATCGCGCCCGCCCCCCAAGCCGTTTCCCCGCAGCAGGCGATAGGCGGTGGACAGATCACCTTGCCAATTGACGATGCGCGAATGGTGAAACTCGTGGCCGCGCACGATGGTTCCAGCCGGCAGGAAGGGATTACCTTCCAGCGCCTCGCCAATGACATAGCCGTGTCCCTGAGGCCGGTCAGTCACTTCCACGTCGCATGGCAGGGCACCGACCATCTCGGCTGACTGATCGCCCCAGATGATGCGCCGTGAGAGGTACATCAGGCCGCCACATTCGGCATAGATGGGCAGGCCGCCTTTAGCCGCAGCCCGGATGTCCAGCCGTAAGCGCCGGTTGGCCGACAGCTCCTGCATGAATATTTCGGGGAAACCGCCGCCGATATAAAGGGCGTCCAGGTCCGGCAAATGCGAGTCGTGCAGGGCGTCAACGGACATCAACTCGGCGCCAGCATCCGTGAGCGCTTCCAGGTTTTCCGGGTAGTAGAAGCTGAAAGCCCGGTCACGCACAACGCCAACGCGGGCAATGGGGGGATGTGGCAAATGAGCAGGGGCGCGGTCGGCATCTGCTCCCCCGGGCGCCTCTTGCCAACCCGAAATGGGAGGGGCACTGCGAGCGATGTCCAGAATGGCGTCGAGATCCAGGTATTGCTCGACGGCTTTACGGCAGGCCTCGATAGCAGGGATCAAGGCCTCATCTTCGGCGCGAGGCACCAGACCCAGGTGGCGGTCGGGGATAGTGAGCAGGTCGTTGCGCGGCAGGGCGCCGACGACCGGAAGGTGGCAATGACGCTCGATGGCGTTTCGCAGCTTGAGCTCGTGACGGCTTCGTGCCCCGTATGGGGTGCTCTGTGCCCCGTATGGGGTGCTTTGTGCCCCGGATGGGGTACTTGGAGCTACGTTGTTCAAGACGACGGCCGCAATGGGGGTACCGGGCTCAAAGGTCTGGTAGCCATGCACCAATGCCGCGACGCTGCGCGACATGCGTGCCGCGTTGACCACCAAAATGATGGGGGCCTGCAAGCTGCGGGCCACGGCCGCCGTGCTGCCGCTCCCTTCGTCGTCCAGGCTGTCGTATAGGCCGTGGTTGCCCTCAATCAGGCTGATGTCAGCCCCGCCGGCGCCGCGTAGAAAAGCCCGCCGCACCTCATCCTCGGAGACCAGGAAAAATGGGTCGAGGGTACGGCAGACGCGCCCGGCGGCTTCGGTCAGCCACGAAGGGTCAATGTAGTCAGGGCCTTTCTTGAAAGGTTGAACCACCAATCCGCGGGCTGCCAAAGCGGCACACAGCCCCAGGGCTAGCGTGGTTTTGCCACTTCGTCCCTGGGGCGCGGTGATGACCAGGCGGGTGGGAGATTGGAGGACTGGGAGATTGGGGGACTGGTAGATTGCCCCAGGGGGGGGCTTCGCTCGGAGATTGGACTTTGGTGTGAACAGCTTATTCAACGGAACTTTTTCCATGCTTCCATGCTTCCAATCTTCCAATCTTCCGACCTTCCAGCTCAGTATTCGGTGATGGTGACGGCTCCTTCTTCACAGACTTCCTCACATGACAGGCAGCCGATGCAATCGTCGGGGTCGCCGGTAACCATAGCATACTTTTTGCTGTCTTCCTCGATGATCGCTATCACTTCGTTCGGGCAGGTATCCACGCAATCGCCGCACGCCTCGCACTTCTCAACGTCAATGGTAACAATGAACATGATTTTTACCCCCAGTTTGAGCTATGATTTCTGATTCCAGTATAATCCGTCGTCGTTGACCGGTGTAGCATCTTTCGTCATACATTGCGTCGTCGGATGTCATATGGCTGCCCATGGCCCGGGCTAGAAATTCAACACCAGGTCCGATTCGAGTCCCTTGGTGACCAGAAAGGTACTGCCTACCAAGTTTTCTACTTCTTCGATCAGGTCTTGCGGCGACATATCGTTCAGTTCCAGCGAGGCGGCGCAAACGTAGAACGTAACGCCCGCCTTAAGCGTGTCCTGGATGAACCGGTGGATGGAGTGTCCGCCCTCTTTGGCGTACAGGTTTTCTGCAGTGCCTGGCTTGAGTAACAGGGTGCCCTGCATGGTGAAGAACATGCTCACCTCGGCCTCCATGGCGGCCGCCGCCTGGGCGAAGAAGAAGGGGGCCGCACAGCGTTCGGGCGTCTCGGGTCCACTCGTCATGACGATGAGAATTTTGGCATCTTCAGGGTCCATCGTGTCTATCTCCCCTTGTACTTGTGGGGCAGACTTTCCAGCCATGTGGGGCAGGCTTTTCCCCAGAGGGGACCTATGGGCCAGCCTGCCCAGCCATGTGGGGCAGACTTTCCAGTCTGCCCGAAAGCCTGCCCCACACTAGTCTGGCTGGGCGGGCTGGCGCGGCCAGATGATGGCATCAGCGACAAACTCGCTCAAATTCCTGATTTTCAACTTCAATTTGTAATGGCGCTTGATTTCGTCCAACTGATCCAGGCAGTTGTGGCAGGATGTGGCTACGACTTCGGCGCCGGTGGCTGTGATCTGGTCGGCCTTGATCCTGGCAGCAGCCAGGCGATCTTTGGCAAATTCAGACATGGCCAGCATGCCACCCCCACCCCCACAGCAATAATTCTCCGCCCCGTGAGGCTCCATTTCCACGAAATCCATCACTGCACGCCTGAGGATGTAGCGTGGCTCCTGGATGATGCCGCCGTTCCGAGCCTGATTGCAGGGATCGTGATAGGTCACACGCTTGTCATTGACGGTAGGATCCAGTTTGATACGCCCCTCTCTGATATATTGCGCCTGTAGCTCGACAAAGCTAATCACCGGGAAGGTGTAACGGTGCCCCACCCAATTCTCGCCTTCCCAGCGCTGGGAACGATAACCGTGCCCACACTCGGCCATCACCAGCACATCCGCCCCCAGGTGGTTCACGGCGTTTTCCAGGTTGCCGGCAATCA
>CAYTNQ010000044.1:0-27525 GCA_964439175.1 uncultured Anaerolineales bacterium
AGCATAGGGTGATACTCCACGTTCTGCCACAGCGAGATAAAATCCTCCCGGTGCGGATGGAAGAGTTGGCCGCTCTGTCCGGTGGTGTGGACTGTTTGCGATTGGTCGAGATCACTGAGATCGGCGATGTATCGCTGGGACGCACCGTGGTCCATCGTGAAGGGCTGGTCGAAGCTGAACGAGGCCGCATCCACTGTGAAGTTATCGCCTCGAGCCGGGATAGACTGGCTGTTGAAGAGACTCCCCAGAAGGCCGATGTCGCTTTGGCCAAGCGGCTGGTGCACGAAAGTCATCGTGTGCAGCCGGCCCCATTCCCATCGCTCAGAGGCGTTACCATAGCGTTCGCTCAACCAGGCAACGGTATCCGCCAGACTGCGGCGCACGATGTCGTCGCGGGTTTCCGCCTGGGGGGTGCTGATGTCGTCGAACCAGGGGCTATCGGCCTGCGCCGTCAAGTCGACCATCATCGGCATATGAGCGAAAGGATGGGTCAGGTACTCTTGCATCAGGTCGGCGCCCAGTTCATCGGCCAAGCTGTTTTGCACCAGGAACCAGTACCAAACCTGGTAGACCGAGGCACCGGGTCGGTCGGCCTCGTTGTACAGGTCCCACGCCTCTACCTGGGCCAGGGCACGCGCCTGCAGGTCGGTCTCTGGCTCGACCGCTAACAAGTAAGGCCGTAATGCCTCAGCCGGCAGCGAGTAGGTTTGAGCCTGGATGTTACGCATATCGTCAAGGGTGATACTGTCGTCAGCAGCCAACAGGTCGGTGATGCGCTGGGCCCGGTATGGCGCGGCCCACTCGTAGGCCAGGTGATGAGGATAGTCGTCGGGAACAACTTTGTTGTTGGCTGTGGCAATGAATCCCGTGGGGGGATTGAAGACGCTGGGCAATTCATCGAAGGGGATAAAGCCTTGCCATTCGTACTCCCCGGTCCAGCCGGGCACTGGCACCAGGCCCTGATGTCCCGGTACGCGGATGGGGATTTTGCCCGGCGACTGATAGCCGATATTCCCCTCTATATCGGCGTAGACGAAGTTTTGACTGGGCACGTCCCAATAGCTCAGCGCCTGGCGGAATTCATCCCAATTGGTGGCCAGGTTGATGAGCATCACCGCCCGGAAGAGATGGCCACCCTCCAAGGCCGTCCAGCGAAGTGCCATCGGCTCGGCATCCTGCATCTCGCCGATGACCTCATTCATAATGGGGCCGTGACGGGTGATAAGCACATTCAGCGTCAGCGGTGACTGGCCTTTTATCTCGATGGTCTCCGGCATAATTTGCAAGTCCTGCCACTCGCCCATAAACTCATATTGCGTGGGGTGGGACGGGTCGTTCAGCTTTTCGATGTAGAAATCTTGCACGTCGGGACCCAGATTGGTAACCCCCCAGGCAATGCGGCTGTTGTGGCCTATAATGACCAGCGGCGCACCGGGAAAGGAGAACCCGACGCTATTGAAGCGACCCCCATGCAGTCCGATTTCGTACCAGACGGAGGGCATATTCAGGCTCAGATGAGTATCGTTGGCCAGCACTGGCATACCGGTAGCGGTGCGACTGCCGTGGACCACCCAGTTGTTGCTGCCCCAGGTCGGGCCGCGTTCGCCCAGGAAAGGTGACAGGGCGTCGAGCCCGTCAAAGCGCGCACCGCGCAGCCAGGCGTAGCTGCGCGCTTCAGGGGGGATGATGACAGGTGCGCTGCTGGCGTAAGGGGGCAGGAGTTGCCAGGCAGCCTCCTCGCCCAACTCGGCGATGATCCGGGCGCGCAGCAGTTCCATAGCGTAATTGCCCCCCAGATCGAAGCTCATCACTTTGCCCCAGGCCAGCGTGTCAATAGGCGTCCAGGGGGCAGGATCTATACCCAGAATGCTGAATTCCAGCGGCAGACGGTCGCGGTGAGTCTCGATGTAGGCGTTCACCCCCTGAGCATAGGCTTCCAGGATGGCGCGCGTGTCATCATCTATCAGCTCCCAGTCCTTTTCAGCGGCCCGGCGCAGACCGATGGTACGTAAAAAGCGGTCGGTATCCAGCGTCGCTTCGCCCACAGCAGCGCTGAGAGTCCCGCTGCCGATACGCCGGTTGAATTCCATCTGCCACAGCCGGTCTTGCGCGTGGACGTAACCCTGGGCAAAGAACAGGTCGTGCTCGTTCTGCGCATAGATATGGGGCACGCCCCACTTATCCCGGATCACCTCCACCGGGCCCGATAGGCTGGAGACAGGGATCGTCCCGCTGACTTGCGGCCAGGGGCGTCGCACGAACCACGTCCCCACTCCTGCCAGAATCACCGCGATGATCACCAACCCAATTCCGAGGGCGGCAAGCACTCTGCCAACGCGTTTCATAGCTCTCCCCTCCTCCACCCATGTGATCTGCCCTTACTATCGGGGGTATAACACAACCCCGGCGGAAAGTCAAGATGTGTCTCGAAATGACATGGGGGTGTAGGGTAACGAAGTCCGATTAAACAGCGCTGTCGCGCTGCAACTGGTATTTTGTCAATTGGGTCTGGTCTTTGTATAATAATCTGGTTTGACCATAAGGATATCCTATCGTGACGACTCGCATCGCAGGACGACTCTTTCACTCTGGACGGGGATTGACGTTGTTCGTTATGGCCCTGCTGGCGATGGGTGTGGCATTTATGCTGTCACCCCCAGGGATGAGCGTTTGGGCCGGGTACCAGTCACCTGGTTCTCCTATTTCCCCCCTGTCACCGGTGCCGACCCAGTCGCCCCAGCCACCCACCCGGTCTCCAACGCTTCTGGCCATCACTCCGACGCCCGCCCTCGGAACCCCCTCGCCTGCGAATACTGAGCCACCCCAAAGCAGTGGGCGGGGTACACTTACTCTGGTGATGGGCGGGATCGTCTTGCTTGGGCTGATTGTGGGCGCTGTGGTTTTGCTGGTACGCGGGCAACCAAACGACGAGTCGACGCTCTAGGAGAGTGCTGACTCATTAAAATCACCTGGGAGGTCATGACTATTATGCAACTGGATCCACAAATCAAAGAAGTGCTGCGAAATAGGACAATTTTGGTGACCGGTGCTGGCGGGTTCATTGGTAGCCATCTCACCGACGTGCTAATAGAGCTTGGCGCCAACGTCCACGTCTTCCTGCGCGCCTCCTCTCGCGCTCCACAACACTTGACAGGGGACAGGTTCAAAGCGGTGAGGGTCCATTGGGGAAACCTGGTTGATCCCTACTCAACCCGGGCAGCCGTGCGAGCTGTCAAGCAGGATGCTTCATCGCCCCCAATTGTCTTCCACCTGGCTGCGCAGGCGCACGTAGGCGAGTCCTGGCAGCGGCCAGTTGAGACCTTTATGAATAACACCATGGCCACATTGAATCTGCTTCAGGCGATCGTGGACGAAGAACTGGAGCTGTATAAATTCGACCTGGCCGGCACTTCCGAGGAGTTTGGCAACATCAACGAGGATCAGCGCGATTTCTACCGATTCCGAGATGATGGAATCGTAGTGTTTGACGAGCGTTCACCCCTCAACCCGCAGAGTCCGTATGCCACATCTAAGGTGGCCGCCGATTACCTGGGCAAAAACTATCACCAAGCTTACGGGATGCCTGTGGTCGGCACCCGAATGTTCAACAACTTTGGCCCCCGGCAAAGCCCGCGCTACTTCACCGGCACCGTGATTACTCAGGCTCTCTCGCGAGACAAGATCGTGATGGGCAATCCCGACGCAACCCGAGACTACACCTATGTGCTGGACGGTGTGCGCGGACATCTGTACGCGACGGTCTTTGGCGAACCGGGGAGAACCTATGCTTATGGCTTCGGTCAGGATGTCTCCAACCGTCACTGGGCTGAGATGATCCTGCGGGTTGGCCAAGAGACGGAAGTATGGGGTGAGAAGGAAATTGTGATTGATGCAAGCCGCTTTCGACCCGGTCAGACTGAGATCCAGCGCCTGGGCGTAGACTATTCAACCTTCAGTCGGCATACGGGGTGGAAGCCCCAGTACAAGCGGGAGCAAGCCATAGCGGAAACCATCGCTTATTACCGGGATGCACGCCCCCAGTGGTGGGGGATGCAAGATTGGTGAGTGGTCTAATGCGATCCTTTTCTGCATTTCTATCGGCTACACGTAACCATGTTGACAAAGAGACGACCTGGCTACCTTGGTTGGGGGTGGCTCTACTGGTGGCAGCTTTACTTTCGCCGGGGACCGTGACGGCATCACGCCTGGTGTTTCAGTCACCTCCAGAGTCGCCGCCAGCAGCCACACCGACGCCAATACCGCCGAGCCCGACCCCGCCGCCACCGCCGCCGACGCCAACCCCGCCACCACCAGAACCTGCAACCGACACGCCGGTTCCCGCAGCGCCGACGCCTACCGAGTCTGCCCCCATTGAGACTGTCCCGGCTGAGGTTGTTCCTACAGAGGCCGCCCCTACTGAAGCGGCCTCCCCGACACAGGAACCGCCTACTCAGGAAGCGCCGCTGCCTACCGTTGAGCCAACTCAGCCCCCGGCCCCTTTGCCCCAGGCGACGTTTCCTGCTCAGGTTACCCAGGCGCCGGAAGCTTTCCCAACGCCACGAGCGCAACAACCCCCTGACACCAGAGGCGGCCAGCCGGTCATCAACTGGGTTAAGTTTTGGGATACCTTGGCAGTGCTCATCGCCTATCCATGGCTCTGTTGTGGTGTTGGTCTCTTGTTGCTGGTGCCGCTGATTTTGCTCTTCCTGGAGATCAGGGGTCGGCGTCCGCCGCCCATACCACCAGAGCCATTGCCTACAGACAAGAAAGGTACGAGGAATGAAGGATGAGATGCGAGGCACCAAGGCTCTCACAATTTGGTGAGGATTTCTTACCTCGTTATTCGTCACCTATGACACGATCCCTGTTATTCGTTACTCGTTACCTGGACAAAAAGTCTCACATAGCGACCTGGGCCACATTGATTATGCTGACCCTGGTCGCTTTTTTGCTGCGTGCTCCCCACCTGGATACGCAAAGTTTGTGGCGGGATGAGGTGGATGTGATTCGCTTCGCCAATTGGCCTCTGCCACAACTGGCCCAGAACCTGGTGCAGGCCGGGTATAATGGTCCTCTCTACTACCTCCTTATGCGCGGCTGGTTGGGGCTGGCGGGCGATAGCGAATTCCCGCTAAGGTACCTGTCGCTGTGCTTTGGCATTTTGGCGGTACCTCTCATCTATCGGGCAGGACAATGGCTGGTGGGAAGACGCGCGGCCGTAATGACTGCGACCCTAGCTGCCATTTCCCCTTACCTGGTGTGGTACAGCCAGGATGCTAAAATGTACGCCCTGGTGACTGCATTGACCTTGCTGGCGATGACTTGCCAGCTTGAAGCTTTGGCCAGCGGGCAGTTGCGGTGGTGGGTGGGCTTTGTCCTTTCTGCCAGTATGTCCCTCTACATCCACCTGCTGTCGGCTTTGATGATCCCGGTGTACGTGGTAGTCTTTCTCCTGGCCCGGCCTCGCTCTCGAAAGCAATGGTGGAGAGGAGCGGCATCGCTGGGGCTGCTTACGCTGCCTTACGTACCGCTGGCAATCTGGCAACTGCCGTTGGTGTTGAACAGCTACGAAACGGGTCATCCGTTTTATCCCATCAAACACATGCTATCTCTGCTGCTCAATCTTTACTCCCAGGGTGTGGCGACGGTGGGCGGTTGGCTGGTGGTGACCGCATTCGCGTTTGCGTTGCTAAGTGGCCTCCTTGCCTCAACCAGGGGGAATCTCTGGAGCCGCTTCGTAGGCAACCGCTCCTCCCTCCCGGTCGAAACCCGTTCCCGGCTTTTACTGTTACTGTGGCTTTCTTTGCCCATTGCCCTCGTCTACTTGGTTTCGCTGCGCGCGCCGGTTTTTGAGCCCCGCTACCTCATCTTCATCGCCCCGGCCTTCTATCTGCTGACTGCATCAGGCATAGTGGCCCTGTCTCGACTATCGCCAATCGTCGCTGGACTGACACTGGCCGTGGTGTTATCGTTCAGCCTGTTGGGTGTATGGGTACAGGCGACCACGCCCATCAAGTCCGACTTTCGAGCGGCGGCCGGCTACGTAACAACCCATCGCCAGGGTGATGCGCCGATCTTGTTTCAGATGCCCTATGCGCGCTATACTTTTGACTACTATTTCGGCGATGATTACGTAGCTTTGGAAGGACCCTGGACCAATGATGGCAAACCCGAAGTTGAAACGAGCCAGGCAATGGCGCAACTGCTGGCGGGTTACGAGGATGTCTGGCTCGTCGCTTCAGAGAGTTGGCTTTGGGATTCGCGGGATCTGGCACGAACGTGGCTCGATCAACACGCCCGTCTGGTCGAGTCGGCCAGCTTCACGCTGGTGGACGTATACCATTACGACCTGTCAACTATCCAATCAACAAATCAGCAAATGGGCAAATCAGCAAACACCTGCCCCATACCACACCTGACCCGCCAACGACGCGACGCGAGGGGTGCGAGTGCTAACAAGAGTGACCTTGCAGGTTTGCTGATCTGCTGATTTGCCGACCCGCACCTGTCCCGATCCCGCTCCGTCCCGGAGACCGGGACGGTGGGGCAAGTGTTTGCCGATTTGCGATTTGCCGATTTGCCGATTTGTTGATTTGCTGATTTGATCTTTGACGGAGGTGGCACAATGTCCTTATTTGGCCTGTTACCAGGAAGGCGTTCCCCGACAAATCCCCGGCGGGCCGGCCTGGTGTTGAGCGGCGGTGCTGTACGGGGTGCGGCGCACCTGGGCGTGTTGCAAGTCTTCGACGAGGAGGGTATTCGACCCGACCTGGTGGTAGGAGTCAGCGCGGGCTCGCTGGCAGGCGGACTGTACTGCGCCGGGCTGTCACCCGTCGAGCTGCAGAAGATTACTGAGCGCATGAACTGGAGGCAACTGGGGCGGTTTGTCCGCCCTGGCCTCGGCTTCTTCGACATCAGCCGCATGGAGCAAGTGATCGACGATCTGACCGGCGGCATCACCTTTGAGCAGCTCGAGACCCCCTTTGCGGCCGTGGCGGTTGACATCCTCACCAACGAGTTGGTTGTCTTCCGCCAGGGACCGTTGTCCCGGAGCATCCGTGCCAGTTGCTCGCTGCCAGGTATTTTCTGTCCGCTGGAGGATGGCGATCGGCTTTTGATTGACGGCGGCGCTCTGAACAACCTGCCGGTCGGCGTGGCGCGGGACATGGGAGCCGATTACGTGGTCGCGGTGGATTTGCTGCCACCTCCCGTCACGCCTGTCGAGCGGCCGCAAAATATCTTTGAGATGTGGTCGCTGTCTATCTATACGATTATGCGCGCGCGTTACATCGAGGCGCAGACCGCCGACGTGCTCATTCAGCCCGACATCGCCCACACCAGCTTCATTGATTTTAGCCAGACCGATTTATTGGTGCAAAAAGGACGGGAGGCAGCCCTGGCCCAGGTGGCTCGCATCAAATCGGATCTGGGAATATAATACCCGCCCGTGAATATAACGACATAGGAGATGGGAGATTGGAAACTAGAGACTGGAGATTGGAAATCAACGACCAGCAGGCAGTGGCCATCGGACGGCGACTGGTTGAGTTGAATTGGACGTCCAATGGCTTCGCCACCTTCGAGGCTGCGATGCCCACGCGTCAACCGGCGCAATTGGCCGACTTTTTCTTCTTTAATTCCGCGCTTCTTTTCGACTTCTACGGCCTGGAGGCTGAGTTAGACGGCGAATACATCAAAGGTTCCGACCTTTTCTTTGCTTTTGCCCGGCGCAGGGCCCAGGAAGCGCCAGACTTCTTCACCGCTACCCGGCTGGCTGATCTGACCGTCCCCGACTACCAGGCTATCTATGCCCCTAACGGGGACCCGGCGCATACCCTCATCAACCGTGCCGAGGAGCGGGTGGACATATTGCGTGACCTGGCCCGGGGACTCTTGCGCGACTATCAAGGCTCGACTCTAACCCTGCTCGCCGCCTGCGACAATCAGCTCCACACGCCGGAAGGCACTGGTCTGCTGGACCGGCTGTCGAAATTCGAGGGTTACGACGATCCCCACTTCAAAAAGGCGTTTGTCTTCTTGAAGATACTGGCTGCGCTGGACCTGTGGCAAGCGCATGACACGGAAAATCTTTACATCCCGGTTGACTACCATCTGATCCGTATGGCATTGCGCACCGGCATCGTCACCGTCACCGATTCAGACCTGGCCCATCAGCTTCGCAGCCAGTCGCCTGCCACCGATGCTGACGACTGGGAGATACGAGAGGTCGTGAAGCACGCCTACAAAGTCTTGGAGGAGCGTTCTGGCATCAACGTCTTTGTGCTGGACGAGATATTCTGGACTATTGGCCGCAGTTGTTGCCACTATGCTCGCCCGCCCCGCTGCGCGACCTGTGACTATACCGATTGCAGCGTGATGAAGTCCTTTGACTACAACTGTCCTGGGCGCTGCCCGCTGACCAGCACCTGCCTGGGGGCGCGAGAAGAACTCTATCGCAGCTTCTTCGAGCCGCGCCTGGTCACAACCTACTATTGAGCCATGCGCTTTTCGGTCACCGGTGAGGTCTCACGAGATCGCCTCAGCCAACCGGGGTCAGTCCCCTGGGAGGGCCTGGGAGGGTGTGCTGCGTATCTGTCGCTGGCGTTGGCCCGGCTGGGGGCCGAGGTGATCTTTGCCACGGTCGCCGGCGAAGACCTGGACGCGGGCTGGCTCAAGCCGCTGCATGCAGCCGGAGTAGATTTGCGCTTGCGCCCGCTGGTAGGGCCTACGGCCTACCTGGACCTGGCCTACGATCAACATGGCGACATTGCCCAGTTGCGCTTCGAGGCTGGCGTGGAAAGCCAGATGGAGGTGAGCCAGCTCCCGGCCGATTTTTGGTCGAGCGACTGGATCATCGTCGGGACCGGTCCCCGGCGCTACCAGACGTCGGTCGTTGTCCGCGCCGATGAGCTTGGCCACTCGGTTGCCCTCTCGACTCAGCGCGAGTTCCACGGGGAATGGGAAGGAGTGCTGCCAGTCCTTCCCCACCTGGACATACTGTTCATCAACAGTGGCGAAGTGGTGGATTTGCGCGGAGATCCGCTCTCCGTAGGGTTGGAGGCGCTGCGCGCCGCCAATCCACGCCTGACATGTGTGGTGACGTGCGGGCCGCGCGGCGCATTTCTTCTCCAGGGCGAACGGCTGTACCGGGTGGGTGCCTGCCCCGGCCCGATCGTCAACACCACCGGTGCCGGGGACGCTTTTGCTGCCGCCTGGCTTTCGACCTTCACCCGCACGACAGACCCTGGCTACGCACTTCAAGCCGCCTCGGTGGCGGCGTCGTTAGCGCTGCGCGGGCTGGCGCACACCGCTTTGCCTGAATGGGAGCAGGTTGAATGTATGCTGGAGGAGTGGGGCCATAAGCTGTCTGTCGAGAGTTGGCCTGTCGATTCGACTGAGGCACAGACTGCCTTGGCAATGGAAGACACGCACTGCCACCGCGCGTTGGAGCGACAGGTTGCACGGACGTAAGGTGTGTCCAAATTTTAGGTGTAAGACCCCAAGGGTTTTCAGAAAACCCTTGGGGTCTGCCAAGAATTTGGACACGCCCCCGGTCGTAATCAGGCTTGCCAAGCGGCGGGGATTGTGGTAAACTGACGAATGTAAGCCCCCGTAGCTCAGTGGATAGAGCGGCGGCCTCCGGAGCCGTGCGCGGGCGTTCGAGTCGCCCCGGGGGTACCAGGCGAGCCTCGACCTAGTGGCCGAGGCTTTTTTATATGCAATGGGTTGTAGGAGTGAAGAGCCCGAAGGAAATCAAACATAGCATTGCGTGCCCTGAGACTGCGTCCGTAGACCACGAAGACTTTACGATCATCTGGCATAGGACCCCCCTACTTTTTAGACTTTCGCCCACACACGGCAAAACCTGTGACCGCACCAAAGAAGCGATTGCTTTGGCTGGCTTGCTCCGGGCTCTCTATCCATGCGGCGGCCTCGGAAGTTGACACTACGCCTGCATTCTGCGCCCGCTGGGCGTTCCGTCACAACCCCCAGAGACGGTCTGCCAATGTAAAGTCGGTGAGAGGAACGGCACCCGCTGCCACCCCAATCTCCGCCAGGCCATATGCGCGGAAGAGATTGGGGAGTTGGCGTCCAATCCAGCCGTTGCGAACCATCCGATCACATGTGAAGTTGGTGATCTTCCGGGTCGTGGCGCGGTCAGCAACATCAACTACCAGCGTTTCCCAATCGGGCTCAATCGCCACAATTCGTGCTCCTGGCCTGGCTACGCGGACGATTTCGGCCAGGGCCTGCCGGGGATCTTCAAGATGCTGGAAAACCCGATCCGCTCGACAACAGTCGAAAACGTCCTCACGGAATGCCAGATGATGCACATCACCTAGGTGGAATGCCACCGGCAGCGTTTTACCTGACCCGCGCTGGCGTGCCGCGGCGACCATGGCCGCATCGTTGTCTACCCCTAAAACTCTGCCGGTACGCCCCACCCGTTGAGCCAGCATGCGTACATCGTCACCAAGCCCACAACCAACATCCAGAACCCAACCGCCCTCTTGCACGTCAAGAAGTTCAAAGGATTGTCGTTTATATGCCTGGGCAAATTCGGTCGCGCTCAACGTGTCTAAGTACAGCAAGCGGTCTGGAGCACCTGTCGGACTCAGCTTTGGCCCAGGCTTGTTCATGTGCTTGCCGTCCATCTTCCACACCACACGTTGATTTATCTTTGATCAGATGCTTATCACCGTCTACGAAAGGCGTGTGGACCAGTTAGGTATGAAGTTCGACCACGTCGCCGTCACGCAGCACGTAGTCTCGACTTACTAACTGCCCATCATATACTATATCGCCCCAAACTCGGGCCATTTTCAGGTTTTCGACGAAATCTTTATGGATCTTCTCCGCCAGATCGGCTATGGTATCCCCCTTTTTCAGAGCAAAAGGCGCGCTGAAATCGGGCTCTCTGCCGGGGGCTTTGGTATAGACACGAATGATTTCCAGTTGCTCAACCACCCTCTGCTTCAGAAGTTCGAGGTTGCGACCGGTAGTGGCAGAGATAGGCAGCAAGGACCACTCACACTCGAGCAGTTCGCAAAAGATCTCAAAATTTTCATCTGAGCTTTCGTCGTCGTTCTTGTTGGCCAGCACCAAAACGGGTATGAAGGTCAGGCCTTGTTGTTGAGTGCAACGCTCTTTCAGGTGGCGGGGCACGATGCGCTGTTCTTCCAGCAACGCGACCGTATCCTCGAGCTGATGCATAGGATCTGTCTGTAGATCCACCACTAACAGTATGAGGTCTGATCTTCGAATCAGGTCCAGCAGTTGCGGCTCCACAAAGTCCCGGTTTAGGGGAGGCGTATCTACCAACTGGATCTGGATGTTCTCCACCGGCATCATTCCCGGGGTGGGTTGCCACGTGGTGAAAGGAAAATCGGCCACTTCAGGTGTGGCGTTAGTCAGAGCCGCTACCAGGGCCGATTTGCCCACATTCGCAGGCCCGACCACCACCGCCTGTCCCGCGCCCTCTTTGTCAATGCGGTAGGCCGACTCCTGCTTACCGAGGCCCCTCTTGCTTTGAGATGCGGCATCCTTCAGCTTGGACAAGCGCCGGCGTAGATCAGCCCGTAGCCTGTCCGTGCCTTTGTGCTTAGGTATGATGCTGATCAGCTCTTCCAGGAGAACCGCTTTCTCCGCTGGCGATGTGGCCTGGCGATATCGCTTTTCGGTTTCAAAATACTCCGGCGGAAGATTGGTCGGCATTTTCCAGGTTTCTACTCAGGAATTCCGAAGGAGTCAGTCAAATTGATATACGACTTTATGTTCCCGTTAAGAGATTATAGCCCATCTTTCGTGTGAACAAAAACATCACGTTGGTTCTTATAGAGCCATGCCGGTGCAGCGGTTTCTGGTTCAGTTGCCGCCTATTCTCCGATTTCTACTATCTCTTTCTCCCCCCGCAACTCCTCATACCGAAAGCAATCCGTCACATGGTCGTTAACCATACCGACGGCCTGCATGAAGGCGTAGCAAATGGTCGGCCCGACGAACTTAAAGCCTCGCCGTTTCAGGTCTTTGCTTATGGCTTTGGCTACGTCGGTTTGAGCCGGGATCTCGGATAGTGAAGCCCAGGCATTTTGGATGGGCTGCCCGGCCACAAATCCCCATATATAGGCGTCGAAGCTTCCGAATTCCTCCACCACTGCTAGAATGGCCTGCGCATTGGCAACTGCGGCCTCGATCTTGAGTCGGTTGCGAACAATGCCAGCATCTGCTAACAACTTCTGTTTTTCCACATCACCGAAGCGGGCGACCAACGCTGGATCGAAATTGGCAAAAGCGCGACGGTAATTTTCTCGCTTCCTTAGGATGGTCATCCAGCTCAAGCCCGCCTGCGCCCCCTCCAAGATGAGAAATTCAAACAGGCGCTGATCATCGTGCAGCGGCACACCCCACTCGCGGTCATGGTAGGCGATGCTCAGTGGATCATCACCCACCCAGGCACATCTCGTCTTGGACATATCATCCCCCCATCTCAGTACAGTGGGTCAGTCCGCGGATTCTACTATAAAGCGAGGGAAATCGCAACGAATTGTTTATTCTTCCAAAAAGACCCCTTACTCTTCCCAGAAGGGGATCACCATCACGTTGGTTTCCACAACGCCCAGCCGGATGCGCCGAATGCCTGGCCAGGAGCGGCACTGCTGCTCGATCTGCAGGTACGCAGCCTGGCCGATTCCTTTTGATAGGCAACTGCTCTAATCTTTTTCATGCGCTTCTCACATAGGTTTCTATGAGTTTTGCGCTACACTTGATAGCAGATACCCCCACGAGATCCACGGCGGCGGCGGATGATAGCCCGTCCGGGTTCGATCCCCGGCGTGGGGACATTACGCTCTATCAAGTGTTAGAGACCGGAAGCGCACAAGACCCTTTTCTTCCTCCTCCCTCTGCATAGGGTCGGCCTCATCGCTACCCCGTAAGGGACATGGGCATGGCGTCGGAGACTGGAAAATGACGGTGGGACAGATCACAATCGACCTTAACCAACAGCGCTTGTTCGAACAGTCGTGCCTTGAATTTTACACCAAGTACCACGGCACGGACGCCATCAACGCCGCAGGACGGGCGATTCTGAGTCGCCGGCTAAAGCTCGACCACGGCTCTGATACATTTGTGCGGTCGCTTCCCGACCTGTGCCAATGGTTTGAACAGAAGGAGGCCCAGGTACGTGCGCAGGTCCGCAACGCCAATGGGAAGCAGCGTATGACCGCAGATTAGTAGCGGTTGGCGACCAACCAACTGCCCAAACTGACCACCAACGCCAGCGCCGAGATCACCAGCCCCAGCCGGACGCTGGCCGGCGCATACCACATACGGACGGTGTGATGCCCCTGAGGAACAGGGATACCCCGCAGTAGCCCGTCGGTCTGGATCAGAGGCGCTGGGGCGCTATCTACACTGGCCCGCCAGCCTGGATAGTAGATCTCACTCAATACCAACAGCCCGTCGGCCACGGCGTCCACCTCAACCCTGATCTCATCTGGGGTAAATGCAGCTACCCGCGCCGACGATCCCTCCGTGGAACCTGGCAGATTGATGCCGGGCGGTTGGGCCACGACCGCCGCCCTGCGCAAGTCGAACTCGTCAGCGCTCAGCCGGGCCAGCGCCGCCCCCTCGTCAGGGATAACTTCGAGGGCGTGGACCACCCAGGCGCGGGGAAAAGGATCGCCCATGGCATAGACTCGCACCTGGCCCCCGGGCACCGAATCGCCAGGCGGGAAGACCCGGGTCAGGCCGGGGCCGTCCAGGTTACGCTCGCTGAGCACGTAGTGCACGTCCAGCAGTTGCCAGCGACGCCACTCAGGTACCTTTGACTCAAAGGTTTCAATAGAGGCCAGGTGCAGCGGCGTGTTGCCGGTGATGTCTTGCAGCCCATAGACCGAAGCAGCGCCCGGCCCGCCCGGCAGCAGCCCGGCGCTCGCGATGCGCACCGGTTCGCTGCCGTCCGCGGGGGTCACCTGGACACGCAGAAACTCGGTCAGCGGGGTGGGGGCGAAGGGACCGGTCGCCCCTGGCTGTTCCAGGTTGAAGCGCCAGTTGACGCTAAACAGGTTAAAGGCGATCCACCCTGCCACCAGCGCCATCCCCCATGGCCGGCGCAGGGTGCGGCTTGGGCGCAGCGCCAGTAGAATCAGGCTCCCCGCCAGCAGCACCAACCCCAAGACGTGATGCCGCAGGACGCCGCCAAATAAATCGGGATGCTCGCTGCCCACCCAGCCGTAGAAGAAGAGAGCGGTCAACGCCAACCCGGCGCCAAAGATGATGCGCAGCCCTCGCTCAAAGCGGCGTAGCCTGGCGCGACGGACGTGGTTAAGTGCCGACACCAGCGCCAATGCGCCATAGCCGCTCAACACGGCCGCACTCAGTGCGTAAACCAGGAAAGCCCGCTCCTGGTGGCGCACGGCGTCGAAACCAGGGGCCAGCAGGTAGAAAAGGGGGTAAAGGAAGGTGTTGCCGCCGAAGGCCAGCAGCATCGCCAGCAACCCCACCACCGTCCAAAAGGCGATCTCCCGTCGAGGCCGGCCCAAGGCCAGCGCCAGTCCCATCAGCACCATCGGCAGGATCCCCACATATTCCGGCGAACCGCCGAAGTAGCCGGGATAGATCACCGACACCAGTTCGTGCAGCGGCAGTCCAAAGCTGACTGCCTCGTAGTTCAGGTCAGCTCGTGGCGAACGGGCGATGAATTCCAGGGTGGGCAGCAACTGGGCCGCAGCCAGGGCCAGGGCGAGCAAAATGGCCGCCAGCAGGTAGCCGGTAGCCTTTAGCAGATAGCTGATGAGGGACGAGGGACGAGGGACGAAGGACGAAGCCCCGCACACTCGTCCCGAGTATCGGGATAGGCGGGACGAAGGAGACAGGATTCGGAAGAAATAAAAGACAATGGCGATGTACAGTACGTAGAGCGACGTTTGCGGATGGCCGGGCAGCAGCGAAAGCCCCAACACCAGGCCTGCCAGCGTCCATCGCCTGACGCATAGCCTCCAGCCCCCCCCAGCCTCCAGCCCCCAGCCCTCTGCCAACCCCTCCATCCCCAACAGCACCCACGGAGCCCAGGCACTAACCTCCAGGATTGTCACCTGTTGCACAGGAAAGCCAGTCAGGTAGCCACTGTAGGTGAAGACCAGCGAGACAACCACCCCGGCGAAGCGCGCGTTGCGGGTGGTTGCTTTACCTGGGGGAAATTTCCCCTCGCCTACGCGGGGCATTGTCCCGCCTCGGCGGGGCTTCGCTGCTTGCCGGGCCAGTCGCCGCCCCAGGAGATAGGCGCCGGCCGCCGCCCAGGCAAAGTGAGCGATGACCTGTAATTCCAGTGCCCATACCGGGAAGCCCAATCCCAGCCAATACAGCAGCAAGGCCTCCACGATCTGTGGCGGGTAGAGTGCCCCCGATTGGATGTCGGCCAGCGCGGGCTGGCCGCCATAGGGAGATGGATTCCAAAGGGGGGGACGTCCTGCAGTCAATTCACGCGCGGCGTAGGCGCGCAGCGGGTAATATTGCTGGGTGAAATCGCCGGCCGGGATGTTCATCCGGTCCGCCGGGTTAGGAGCGATCAATCGCCAGAAGAAGAGAGCCGGCAGCAGGGCCAGGATGACGACGATCACCGCATCGGGCCAGGCCTGTTTCAGTGGCTCCTTCAAGGGGCGGCGAGGCAACTTGTTCAAGACCAACTCCCAATGAACGACGAAGCCCCGCGCAGGCGGGACGAAGGATGGAAGAGAACCGCTCGGCCGATGCCCGAGGTACCGCCGGTGATAAGGGCGACGCAATCCTCAAGCCGCCGGGGCCGGGTACTCGTAGTTTTGCCTGCCATGTCTACACCTCACTCGCGTTTTAGGGATTGGGTATTGCGTCGTGTTTGCCACACCATGCGCAAGAAGTTGACCGTGTGGTGCCAGGGTTGGATGTGGCTCCCCTCGCCTGCGTAGATAGTGCGGATGGGGACCCAGTCCAGACTGAAGCTTTGTTGGATGCAGATGACGATCATCTCCACCTCGAACTCGAAACCAGTCTCGCTGCTGGTCAGCAATGCTTCCAGCAGACGGCGGCTGATCAGCCGGTAACCAGACTGGTTGTCCCGGATGGGCTGACCCATAGCCCACGAGAAGGTCCAACGCCCTACAGTGTTGGACAGGCGGCGAATTAAGGGCATATGTCGGAAATCTCGGGCGCCAATGATCAGGTCCGTATGGCGGGTGGCGTAGACGTGCAGAAACTTGGGTATCTCGGCCGGGTCGTGCTGCCCGTCGGCGTCGAGGGTAAGGACGGCTGTATATCCCTCATCCAGCGCCCAGTGGAAGCCGACGCGCAGAGCTATCCCCTTGCCCTGATTGGGAACTTGGCGCAGCACGTCCGCGCCGGCCTCCTCAGCGCGGGTGGCAGTATCGTCCGTCGAGCCGTCGTCCACTACCAGTACCGGCAGGTGAGCCTGGACCCCGGTCACTACCTCACCGATGTGAGCTGCCTCATTGTAAGCTGGAATGAGGGCCAGAACTTTCAAGCTTCAAGACGCGCCTTGAGGTTGGCAAGGGCCTGCTCGGTCTCCTTCTGGTTTTGACGCTCGATGACCAGCTTGTTAGCAATCGCCCCCAGTACCGAGCCAGGAACGGTGTATTCAATCACCAGGTGCAGGTCAGTGCCACTGTCGGCAGGGGTCAGCTTCCAGATCCAGGTACTGGGGATGCCGCCGCTGGTCTTCAACACGAAGTGATCGGGCGTTGCCTCGGTGACTTCAGCACTCCCCTCGAAACTCACACCGCCCATTTTGTACTGCCATTGATAGGTACAGCCGACGCCATGCCCTTGTACATCCCACACTTTTTCCAGGCTGGGACTCCATTCTGGACTAGCCGCTACATCCAGCAGGGCATCTGACACCTGCTCTGGTGGTACGTTGACGTGAATGGAACTTTCGACTTTGGCCATAAGTTTCCTCCTATGTGGATAATAAAGCATTGCTTACTGCGTATTGCGCGCTTCGCGTGCGTATTGCGTGTTGCGTGACGAATTATGAAACCGAGACAATCTCTGCCCCGGTGACGCGCAGCAATTCCTCCGGCGTCAGGCGCAACATGGCGTTGATCTCACCCCCGCCGCCGAAAATTTCGCGCTGATCGACGACACCCGGGTCCACCAGCGTGGGCAGCGGGTTCTGGTGCCCGAAGGGAGGCATGGCGCCAACGGCGTACCCGGTGATCTCCAGTGCCTGTTCCGGGCTAGCCATTTTGACCTTCTTGCGTCCCACGCCAAAGTGATGGGCGACCAGCCGGTTGTCCACTTTGCCTGTGCCGTTGGCGATGACCAGGACCGGCCGGCCATCACCCATAGGGTACTTCGCCACCAGGAAGACCAGGGATTTGATGATTTGCTCTTCCTTCACGCCCAATGCCCGCGCCGCATCGGACACGGTCGGAGTGTCTTCCGACATAGGCAGAATCTCGGCGGCGATTTGCTGTTGGTTGATGAAGCGTTGCAGGTCTTGGCTGGTTAGCATCATTCAATTGCCTCCGCCAGATGGCTCGGCATTAGCATATCGCGTTGCAGCCTACTGAGTATACCACAACCTGGCGAGACTGGGAATCAACTCTTGACAATTAGTAGTTTTTCCTCAGATGGGATGGAAAATGAGGTCTTGACAAAGCCGAGAAAAACGAGTATAATTGATTTCAAAATTTAGTCATGCCTAAATTATATTTTCGGCCTACAAAAATGCATACCAAGGCAGTTGAAGATTACCTGAAGACCATCTATGAGCTCCAATATGAGCAGGGCAAGGTTGCCACCACTATGCTGGCCGAGCGATTGGGGGTTGCCCCAGCCTCGGTGACAGGCATGGTGAAAAAGTTGGCCGATATGTACCTGGTGGTCTACGAGCCATACCAGGGAGTCGTACTGACTGAGGCTGGCCAAAAAATTGCCCTGGAGGTTCTCCGTCACCACCGGTTGATTGAGTTGTTTTTGGCCGAGGAGTTGGGCGTGCCGTGGGACCGGGTTCACGACGAAGCAAACAAGATCGAGCATGTGCTGTCGGAAGATGTGGAGGATCGGATGGACGCTCTCCTCGGTTACCCGACCACCGATCCACACGGCGCACCTATCCCGGCTCGGGATGGGAGCATTGACCAGCCGGACTGTGTGCCCCTGGCCGACCTAAAGCCCGGGCAGACAGCGCTGGTCGCTGAGGTCAGCGACCACGACTCGGCTTTGCTGCGTTACCTGGGTGAATTGGGCCTTTATCCAAAGGTGAAGGTAATGGTGATGGAGGTAGCGCCGTTCGATGGTCCGTTGACCATCCGCGTAGGCGAGGCCGAGCATGCGCTGGGACGCGGAGCAGCCAGCCTTATCTTTATGACCGAGGTCAAGTCCGAGGCGGTATAGCATGGGGAACGAGTGAACATTTTTGTTAGATTCAGAATGAGAGGGAGTATAGTCAGGCTGTACTTTCTCCTGCTATGGGTAACGGGGTTATTGATCAAGTGAGGAGTTAGAGATGGTAGATTGGACTACTTTGCTGATCGGCAGTGTTTTGTTACTGCTCTCTGCCCTTTTGTTATGGCCCGAACAGGGGTTATATTTCCGATGGCGAGGCCGGCGTCGTCTCGATTCGCGCGAAACAATCGAAGACACACTGATGCATGTACACCAGCGACAGCGCGAACGGCGGCCGGCCTCCACTCAGTCACTGGCAGACACGCTGGGCATTTCTGCCAGGAATGCATTGGCGCTGGCTCAAGACATGGAGGCAAAGGGCCTGCTGACCCTCAGCAGTGATGGCATACGTCTTTCCAACGAGGGCCGCCGCTGGGCCTTGCAAGTGGTTCGTGCCCACCGCCTTTTCGAACGATACCTGGCTGACGAAACGTCGCTGCCGCTGGAGGAGCTTCACCAGCACGCGCACCGTCTGGAACATAAGCTGTCCCCTCAGGAGTTGGACAAGCTCGAAGCCGACATGGGCTACCCTACCTTCGACCCGCATGGCGATCCTATTCCTACTGCCGACGGCATGTTACCGGCAGACGACAGTCAATCGTTGCTGGAATGGCCCCCTGGTACGCCGGCACAGATTGTACACATCGAGGACGAGCCGCCCGAGGTTTTCGCCCAAATCCTGGCTGAGGGGTTGGCTCTGGGCACGCTGGTAACGGTGATTGAATCTGCGCCGACGCGTATCGTGTTTGAGGCCAACGACGGCGAACACGTGTTGGCCCCGGTGGTAGCGGGCAACATCTCGGTGCGCGAGATGCCGGCGACAGCCCCCGCTCCGTCGTTTGAACGGCTAACCACGCTGAGGGTTGGCCAGAAGGCGAGGGTAATGGCCCTGGACGACACCTGTCAGGGGCTGACGCGCCGCCGCTTCCTGGATCTGGGTGTCACCCCGGGGGTGCTGATTGAGCCTGTTATGCAAAGCGCCTTCGGTGAGCCAACCGCCTATCGCGTGCGCGATACTCTTATCGCCTTGCGACAAGAGCAATCAGACATGATTTTGATTGAGAAGAATGGGAGATAGAAATGGCTGAGATGCTGAATGTTCCGGGACATGATTGTGAGTCTTGCGCTGTGCGCGAGCATTTGGTGCAACTGGGTATCGAACTGGACAATTGGGATTACGTCGTGGCCCTGGCTGGCAATCCCAACGTGGGCAAAAGCACCGTTTTCAATGCCTTGACCGGCCTGAAGCAACACACAGGCAACTGGCCAGGGAAAACCGTGGCCCGGGCCGAAGGGGGATTTGAATTCAACGGCAAGCGTTACAAGATTGTAGACTTACCCGGCACTTATTCGTTGCTCTCTGCTTCGGTAGACGAAGAGATTGCCCGCGATTTCATCCTCTTTGGTAAGCCAGACTGTACCATTGTGGTGGTTGATGCCACCCTACTGGAACGCAATCTGAATCTGGTGTTGCAAGTGTTGGAGATTACTGACAAAGCTGTTGTTTGCTTGAACCTGATCGACGAGGCCCGGCGCAAGGGCATTGAGGTAGATCATCGAGCATTGGCTCGTCACCTGGGGATACCCGTAGTGCCCACCGCTGCCCGCTACGGTGAAGGTCTGGGCCTGCTGATGCGCACCGTGGCCGAAGTGATTCAAGGCCAGGTGAAGACCAAGCCGCACCGCATCATCGGCAGTGCAGAATTCAGGCAAGCTGTGAACGAGCTGGTATCAATGATTGAAACTGCTTACCCGGGTTTGCCCAATGCTCGCTGGATAGCGATGCGCTTGCTTGACGGCGACTATCGAGTACGCCAGGCGCTTGAAAGTGGCGAACTAGGGCGGCTGACCGGCGAGCTAAGCGGTCAGCCATCGGCTATCGCTGGTCCGGCGCTGGCCGCCAGCACCTAGCCGTACACAATCCCTGCGGAGGTTTCGATTATGATGGAAAGTAACGTCGTAAGAGCCGAGGATGTTCTGATGCGAGCCGATGCGCTCAAGCGGACGCTCGACGTCTCCTTTCGTGACAAGATCGTGGAATCCATTTACGCTGACGCCGAGGCCATTGCCAGTAAGGTCGTGCATAAAGAAGGTACGCGTCGTTTCGATCTGGATCAACGCATTGATCGGATTGTGACCTCCAAAATATGGGGATTGCCGCTGATGGGGCTATTGCTTGCCGGCGTCTTCTGGGTCACAATTGTGGGCGCCAATGTTCCCTCTCAGCTTCTGGCCACCGCCCTCTTCTGGATCGAGGACCAGGGATCGGCCTTGTTTGATTTGATAGGCATGCCCTGGTGGATTACTGGCTTCCTATGGCATGGCATTTACCGCGGCCTGGCCTGGGTGGTGTCCGTCATGCTGCCGCCGATGGCTATCTTCTTCCCCATCTTCACCATTTTGGAAGACCTTGGCTACTTGCCACGGGTTGCCTTCAACGTAGACAAGTTTTTCAAGGCGGCCGGCGCCCATGGCAAACAGTCCTTGACCATGAGTATGGGCCTGGGTTGCAACGCTGCCGGAGTGATCGCCTGCCGCGTCATCGACTCACCCCGCGAGCGACTGATCGCTATTCTGACTAACAACTTCATGCCTTGCAACGGTCGCTGGCCTACGCTGATCATGCTGGCCAGCATCTTTGTGGCAGCCGCTTTTCCGCCGGCTTTTGCCGCCATAGCCGCTGCCAGCTCGTTGGTGCTGATTGTGCTCATTGGCGCCATCATGACCTTGATCGTCTCGGCGGTGCTGTCGCGTACCTTCCTTAAGGGCGAGGCCAGCAGCTTCACCCTGGAGCTGCCCCCTTATCGGCGACCTAACGTCCTGCAGGTGCTGTATACGTCCGTTATAGATCGCACTCTCTTCGTGCTGTGGCGGGCTGTGGTCATGGCCGCTCCAGCAGGCGGGCTAATCTGGCTGATGAGCAATATACACGTCGCCGGGCAGAGTCTCGCCGCATGGGTGGCCGGCTGGCTGAACCCGGTCGGTCTGGCCATTGGCCTCGACGGCGTGATTCTGCTGGCCTACATCATCGCCATACCGGCCAACGAAATCGTGGTGCCCACCATTTTGATGGCTTACACCAATGCCGGCACGATGGTACAATTGGACAGCCTGACTCAATTGCAACAATTGCTGGTTGGTCAGCAAGGTTGGACGCTGCTGACCGCTATCAGCCTGATGCTTTTCTCTTTACTACACAATCCCTGCTCCACCACCATATGGACCGTCTACAAAGAAACCAAAAGCGCCAAGTGGGCCGCCGTCAGCGGGTTGATGCCCCTGAGCATTGCCTTTGCGTTATTATTTGTGCTCAATCAGGGGATACGCTTGTTAGTCCTCTTGTAGAGGACTGGGATTGGTGTGAAAATTATCGACCGTTGCGATATTTTATCAACGGTGATATACTACTCGCACCGTAGCGCACCCGTGGAAAAGGGAGTTTCTTCACAGCTAACGAACGATTGTGCGCTAGTGCCCCATCAAAGTGATCTTGATAGACCAGATTCGGGCGCCATGGGCCTGGCCACGGTTATATCACAATCCCTGTGAAGGGGTACTAGTTTCAACAGAAACCCTATTTCGATTGAAGGAGATACATAGATGGCCACACCAATTGTAGATCTGTTAGGTAAAGAAGCTGAAAGCCTGTTAAACTACGAATGCAAAGGAATTCCCAAGGCTATGCTCCATCTGCCCGGTCCCGATTTTGTGGACCGGGTGATGGTTCACACCGACCGCCCCACGGCGGTGTTGCGCAACATGCAAACCATCTTCAACACAGGGCGGCTAGCCGGCACTGGCTATCTTTCTATCCTTCCCGTGGACCAGGGGATTGAACACTCAGCCGGGTCCGCCTTTGCGCCTAACCCCATCTACTTCGATCCTGAGAATATCGTCAAGCTGGCCATTGAGGGAGGCTGCAATGCGGTTGCCTCGACGCTGGGCGTGCTGGGAGCGATATCGCGTAAGTACGCGCATAAAATCCCTTTCATCGTCAAATTCAACCATAACGAATTGCTGTCCTATCCTAACTTTTATGACCAGACGCTGTTTGCAAGTGTGCAACAGGCCTTCGAGTTGGGAGCGGTGGCGGTCGGAGCCACGATTTATTTTGGGTCCCATGAATCGCGTCGCCAGATTCAGGAGGTTAGCGAAGCTTTCGCCATCGCTCACGAACTGGGGATGGTCACGGTGCTGTGGGCATATCTACGCAATTCAGCCTTCAAGCACGAAGGCGTAGACTACCATAACTCGGCTGACCTGACCGGGCAGGCCAATCACCTGGGCGTCACCATTGAGGCCGACATCATCAAGCAGAAGCAGGCCGAAAACAACGGTGGCTACACTGCCATCAAGTTCGGCAGAACAAGCCCCAAAGTATACAGTGAACTGACGAGCGATCATCCCATTGACCTGGTGCGCTACCAGGTGGCCAATTGCTATATGGGCCGGGCGGGCATGATCAACTCGGGTGGTGCCTCGGGGGAAAACGACCTGGCCCAGGCAGTGCGCACGGCAGTCATCAACAAACGCGCTGGCGGCATGGGCCTCATCAGCGGGCGCAAATCTTTCCAGAAGCCGATGGAAGAGGGCGTCAAACTGCTCAATGCCATTCAAGACGTATACCTGTCGGACGAGGTGACCATCGCCTGAGGCCCGGGGTATGAGGGCGCGGCACGCCGCGCCTAACAAGCGGTTTCAGGGGACGCCAAGACTTGGGCTTTTGTTGAAGATGAAATGGCCACACCTCTCGTGCAAACCAAACTCTATATCCCCCCCACCCGGCCCGAACTCGTCCCCCGTCCTCACCTGATAGAGCGGCTGAATAAGGGCCTGCGGCAAAGGGGTTTTGGGCAAAGCGATGGCTTTGGACGCAAGTTGACCCTCGTCACTGCCCCCGCCGGCTACGGCAAGACAACGCTGGTCAGTAATTGGTTATTAGAGATTAGAGACAGTGTGTCTCCTGGGAATTGGAAATCGGATAATGCTCAAAGTACCCAATCTCCCCCAATTCTCTGGTTTTCAGTCGACCCGGAAGACAATACACTTGAAATCTTCTTCGCCTATCTTGCTGCGGCCACCCAAAAATTGGCCGGGGCGGGAGAGTCGTTGACCACATGCCTGCAATCGCCTCAATCGATCCCGCCAAAGGCGTGTGTCGCGGCTTGGTTGAATGACGTTATGCTCATTGCTGCACCTTTCATTCTGGTGTTGGATGATTTTCACCTCATCACCAGCTCTGAGATTCACCAGGCACTGGCCTACCTGCTGGACCGAATGCCGCCTCATATGCATCTCGTCATTATTAGCCGGGCCGACCCTCTCCTGCCGCTGGCCCGGTTGCGAGTACGCGGGGAAGTACAGGAGATTAGGGAACAAGACCTCAGATTTACCGCTCGGGAAATGGCGATCTTCTTTAACGAACTTCATAATCTCGACATTTCCGCAGATAGTATTGCCACTCTTGAAGCCCATACTGAAGGCTGGGTAGCCAGTCTACAGTTAGCCGCGCTTTCAATGCGTAACCTTATGACGTCCGAAGCAGTGGCGAGTTTTATCCACGCCTTCACCGGAAGCCATCGCTGTATGATGGACTACCTGCTGGAAGAAGTGCTGCACCAGCAACCTGAAACGACCCAGGAATTTTTGCTCAAGACATCGATCCTCAAACGCTTCAATGCCGCCCTATGTAATGTCGTCACCGGTCGCACAGATAGCCAAGCTGTTTTGGAACAATTGTATCGCGGCGGGATTCTGCTCATACCGCTGGATGAGACAGGTCTATGGTATCGCTATCACAGCCTGTTTGGCGATTTTCTCCAGCACCAACTGAGGCAACGCTACTTTGACCAGCTAACAAGTCTGTACCGGCGAGCGAGTGATTGGCACCTCGAACAGCAACAGGACCTCGCTGCCATTGATTATAGTTTGACGGGTCAGGATTTTGCGTATGCCCTCCAACTGATTTCGCAAGTTATGGCTAGCGGGCGTTTGGGTCCAATATATCGACCAGAGATGGAACGATGGCTTCAAATCTTGCCCGCTGAATTGATCGCCACGCATCCCCACCTCAGCCTAAAGATGGCCTGGGTAATGTTTCATCAGGGGAAACGGGATCAGATAGAAACACATTTGCAAAAGGCTGAAGCGGCCGTACTTAAACACGAGGAAGAGTTCCGAGAAGGGACAAAACAACAGCAGAGGTTGATCCAGGGTGAAGTGGCGACGATGCGGGCCTTACTGGCCCGATTGGCCGGCAATGTAACCGAGTCAATGGGCCAATCGGAAAAAGCCCTGGCTAACTTACCTGAAGGTGAAGGGCCTCGTCGGGCGGCGGCGATGTACAACCTTGCGGTCACCCAATATTGGCAAACGGATGTAACTGTGGCCGAACAGACCTTCTTCACCACCCGCCAGATAGCCGAAAGGGCGAATGATTTTTACCTCTATCATGCCGCTATCCGTGGCATCGGGGCTTGTTACTATCGCCGGGGACGATTGCAAGCAGCCAGACAACTTTACTGGCAAAGCTTGGAGCAGAAAAAGGGAGAAGCTTATTTGGGTCACTGGGGATTGTTTTTTATCCACATCGGTCTGGCCGAGATATTATTTGAGCAAAATGATCTGGCTGCTGCCCAAACGCATCTCGATGCAAGCCGCGAACTCTGTGATCATTACGGCGATTTGCTGGGTCTATGCGATACATGTATCGCTCTGGCCAGGCTAAAACAGGCGCAGGGCGATACAAGTGAGACCGATGCGTTGCTGCAAAAAGCGGATGCTATCTTGCTGCAAACCAAGATCCAATATACCTCAGTCGTTTCACCGTGGCCCTGGTATCGGATGCAAATCTGGTTGTCACGAGGGACAGACGGGCTGGCCGAGATGGGCCGGCGGCTAGCCCAAATGGCCCAAGCGACAACCGGGACCATGCCGCAACATCTGCATGACATCTATCACCTTGGCCGGGCCAGCTATCTGATTGCCACCGATCAATTTGACGATGCGTTAGCCCTCATAAAGACCCATCGTTCAACCCTCGAAGCAAGGGGTGGGGCCTCAAAGGATGGGGTCTATATGCAAATGCAGCTATGGCTCCTGTCGGCCCGCTGTCTCGACGCGCTCCGCAACAGGGAGCAGGCTATTGAAGCCACCAGCAAGGCTCTTGAATTGGCCGAAACGCACAGCTATACGCGTGCCTTCATTGAGGGGGGGGAGCCGCTTAAGCGGCTTCTCCACCAGGCTGCCGCGCAGGGACAACACCTGGCAACGATACGGCGGCTGCTGGATGCCTATGGCGACACCCAACCCCTAGCCGGCTCTATGGTCGAAACCCTGAGCCGACGAGAGCAAGAAGTCCTGCGCCTCATTGCCGCCGGTCTTTCCAATCCCGAAATTGCCGAAACTTTGACGATCTCCATAACCACCGTCAAAAAACATATTACCAATATCTATGGTAAGCTCGGCGTGACCAACCGTGTCGAAGCCGTAACCACGGCCCAAAAACTCCATCTGTTGTAACGCCCTCCCCATTGCCTGCAAAAATACTACCCCCACAATACTACCCTTGTATACTGACGAATCCACCCCTAGCGAATATGATATATCTAACAAATAATCATTCGCATTATGAGGTTGTTGAAAGAGCCTACTTATGGCCGATGTTTATCAAATTCAGGTCAAGGGGCATCTTGACCCCATCTGGGCAGATTGGTTTGAAGCCCTAACGTTCACCAACAAAGTAGACGGTACAACGGTCTTCTGCAGCCGGGTTGTAGACCAAGCAGCATTACATGGTCTGCTTATGAAGGTGCGGGATCGAGGGGTGGTTCTCCTCTCCGTGGTACGAGTGGAAACCGATGAAAACGAAGGAAGAGAGGGACAGCAATGAGTTAAAAAAGGCATCAGCACCCATTATTAATCTATCAATTCAGCAAAAGGAGATGACCATTATGAAAGGCACCAAACTTTACAAATTGAGCGGGGCGTTACTAATTCTGACGACCTTGGGCTTTAACGGCCTTTTTACCTTACTCTCAATCAACTTCGAATACCCGGATATATTACGCTCCCCCACCGGCTATATTTTGGAACAATACCACGCTGGGGGCAGCATCCTTACCTTACAATGGTACGGTATGGTGATTGTTTCAATCCTGTTTATACCGATGGCTCTGTTCATCCACCGCATCCTGGCTGATGAAGATATTCCTTATCTCGGCCTGGCGACAACCTTCGGCGTGTTGGCCGGGGCGGTGAATGTTCTCGGGTTTATTCGTTGGGTATTTGTAGTGCCTCATTTAGCTAGGGTGTACGTTGATCCGGCTTCGAGTGAGGCTACCAAGGAGGCTGTAACGGTCGTTTTTGAAGCCTTCCATCTTTACGCCGGTTTTTCAATTGGCGAACATCTGGGGTATATGTTTATCGCCTTGTGGGCTGGGTTACTCAGTGTGACTATGTTCCGGTTGCCCTTATTCAAACCCTGGTTGGGCTGGTTGGGTCTAGTGGCTGCGGTACTAGTCTTCTTCGGGATTACCGAAGGTGCAGGCGTTGAAGTGGCGGGGCTGGTCAACGTCATTGGCTTTGCCCTCTGGTCGCTGTGGCTGATCATAACCGGTATTTTCTTATTGCGAGCAAAGCCCAAAGCAGCACAGCAGACGCAGGTTGGCCTATCACAAGTTGCGGCTGAAGCCCGTTTATAACATGGACAATGAAAATCAGGCATGGTTAAAGATCCTTAACAAATTTTTAATCCTGTTTTAATCTGCCTTTAATCATTTTCTGACAAGATGAAGGGTATGCTACTGCGCAAGAGTTAGACGTTTAGCAACATCTGCTTGTTTGCCAGCATGGTCCGCACGAGCAGGATAGTTTCCTGTTGGGAAGTATAGCAGTGAAGGCAGCTCCCCTTACCCCGCCCGTCCCTGGATCGGCGGGGTCTTTACGTTATGTACCTAGCAAATCAACAAATCAACAAATCAGCAAATCAGCAAACAAATCAGCAAATGCTTATTTGCTTCTAGCTCTGTCAGGAGGAGACCCAGATGATCGAAGTCGTTGATTTGACCAAAGCTTACGGCC